>JBAYVV010000211.1:0-6201 GCA_041674465.1 Sterolibacterium sp. | reverse complement strand
TATTCGGAGATAGAAAATGTCTACAAGCATGCGCGAAATGCTGGAAGCGGGCGTCCATTTCGGACACCAGACCCGTTTCTGGAACCCGAAAATGGCACCTTTCATTTTCGGCCACCGCAACAAAATCCACATCATCAATCTGGAAAAGACCCTGGCCAAGTACCAGGAAGCCATGGCTTTCATCCGCAAGCTGGCGGCCAAGAAGGGCACGGTGCTGTTTGTCAGCACCAAGCGTCAGGCCCGCGAGATCATTGCCGAGGAAGCGCAGCGCGCCGGCATGCCCTACGTCGATGAGCGCTGGCTCGGCGGCATGCTCACCAATTTCAAGACGGTCAAGCTGTCGATCAAGCGCCTCAAGGATCTGGAGCAGATGACCACCGACGGTTCGTTTGAGCGCATGACCAAGAAGGAAGCGCTGACCTCCCGTCGCGAACTCGAGAAGCTGCAGAAGAGCATGGGCGGCATCAAGGACATGCCCGGTCTTCCGGATGCCATCTTCGTGATCGATGTCGGATTCCACAAAATCGCCGTGACCGAGGCGGGCAAGCTCGGCATACCGGTAATCGGTGTGGTCGACACCAACCACTCGCCCGAGGGTGTCAATTACCTCATCCCGGGCAATGACGATTCCAGC
Organism: Sterolibacterium sp.; assembly: GCA_041674465.1. Lineage (GTDB taxonomy): Bacteria > Pseudomonadota > Gammaproteobacteria > Burkholderiales > Rhodocyclaceae > JACRAR01. Next base: position 5,567 of record JBAYVV010000211.1, on the reverse strand, counting down.
CGCGCCATCCGCTTGTACGCACGCGGGGTCGCCGATGCGATTCTCGAAGGGCGCAGCCAGTCGCTCAATGAACTGGTGCAGGTGATGGCCGGCGAGGACGAGTTCGTCGAAGTCGAGGAAGAAGCGGCATCCTGAGCGGAACAGTCACGGATAGGGAGTTGCGTCAGAAGGCGACTCCCTGTGAATTAATGAATATTGATGGAGTAGAGCAATGGCGGAAATAACCGCAAGCATGGTCAAGGAATTGCGCGAGAAGACCGACGCGCCAATGATGGAGTGCAAGAAGGCACTGACCGAAGCCAATGGCGATCTGGCCAAGGCCGAGGAAATCCTGCGCGTCAAGCTGGGCAACAAGGCTACCAAGGCCGCGAGCCGCATCACTGCGGAGGGCGTGGTCGGACTTTATCTGTCCACCGACCGCAAGCTGGGCGTGCTGGTCGAGGTTAATTGCGAAACCGACTTCGTCGCCAAGAACGATGATTTTCAGGCCTTCGCCAAGGCGGCTGCCGAGTTGATCGCCAAGGACAATCCGGCCGATGTCGCCGCGTTGTCGGCCCTCAACATGGGTGCCGCGACGGTCGAGGCGACTCGTACCGCGCTGATCGGAAAGATCGGCGAGAACCTGTCGATTCGTCGCTTCACCCGGATCGCGGCACAGGGCACGCTGACCAGTTATGTCCATGGCGGCAGCAAGATCGCTGTGCTGGTCGATGTCAGCGGTGGTGACGAGCAACTGGGCAAGGATCTGGCGATGCATGTTGCCGCGTCCAAGCCGAAGTCACTGGATGCATCCGGTGTTCCCGCCGAACTGGTGGAAACCGAGAAGCGCATCGCTGTCGAGAAGGCGCGTGAAGCCGGCAAGCCGGAGGCGATGCTGGAGAAAATTGCAGCCGGCAGCGTGCAGAAATACCTCAAGGAAGTCACCTTGTTCGGCCAAATCTTCGTCAAGGATGACAAGCTGACGATCGAGCAATTGCTGAAGAACAAGGCAGCGAAAGTTTCCAGTTTCAGCCTGTATATCGTCGGCGAAGGCCTGGAGAAGAGAAAAGACGACTTTGCCGCTGAAGTCGCCGCGCAAGCCGCCGCAGCCGCTGCCAAAAAATAGAACCGAGAAAACCGCCCGGAAGTTCATCAAGTCCATGTCTGCCGCCTATCATCGCATTCTGCTCAAGCTCTCGGGCGAAGCCTTGATGGGCGATGATGCCTATGGCATCAATCGCGAGACGATCAAGCGCATTGTCGGCGAGATCGGTGCGGTCGCCGTGATGGGTGTGGAAATCGCTGTGGTCATTGGCGGTGGCAACATCTTTCGCGGCGTGGCCGGCACTTCGACCGGAATGGATCGCGCCACTGCCGACTACATGGGCATGCTGGCCACCGTGATGAACGCCATGGCGCTGGCCGATGTCATGCGTCAGTCGGGGCTCGACAGCCGGGTGCAATCGGCACTGAATATCGAGCAGGTGGTGGAGCCGTATATCCGCGGCAAGGCCATCCGCTACCTGGAAGAAGGGAAAATTCTGGTGTTCGCCGCAGGCACTGGCAATCCTTTTTTTACCACGGACACCGCGGCCGCCCTGCGCGGGTCGGAAATCGGCGCCGAGATCGTGTTGAAGGCAACCAAGGTCGATGGCGTGTATTCCGCGGACCCGCTCAAGGATCCGAGTGCCACGCGCTATAACCGCATCAACTTCGACGAAGCCATCAGCCGCAACCTCAAGGTGATGGATGCCACGGCGCTGGCATTGTGCCGCGATCAGAAGTTGCCGATCGTGGTGTTCTCGATATTCAAGGAAGGGGCGCTGAAGCGTGTGGTGATGGGCGAAGATGAAGGAACCATGGTGCATTGTTAGAGGGGTTAGGAGAGCCGAATGATCGCTGAAATCAAGAATACCACCGAACAAAAAATGCTGAAGTCCGTCGAGGCCCTGAAGCACGACCTGGCCAAGGTTCGCACCGGACGCGCTCATCCGGGCATTCTTGACCACGTGCAGGTCGATTACTACGGCACCCTGACGCCGATCAATCAGATCGCCAACGTCACCCTGATCGACGCCCGTACCATTGGCGTGCAGCCCTGGGAAAAACCCATGATCGCCAAGGTCGAGAAGGCCATCCGCGATTCCGACCTGGGCTTGAACCCGTCCAGCCAGGGCGACATTATTCGCGTCCCGACTCCGGTACTGACCGAGGAGCGCCGCCGCGACCTCATCAAGGTGGTCAAGCATGAGGGTGAGAATGCCAAAATTGCGGTGCGCAACCAGCGGCGCGACGCGATCGCCCACCTCAAAGAGGCGCTCAAGAAGAAGGAAATCCCTGAGGATGACGAGCACAGGCTGCAGGATGAGATTCAGAAGCTGACCGACAAGTTCGTGATCGAAATTGACCACCTGATCGCGGACAAGGAAAAGGATTTGATGGTCATCTGACCGGCTTGACCGGCGCGGCCAGTGTGGTCAGCGTGGTAAAAGCGGGTTTCGGGTTTCCCAAAAACCTGGAGGGATGATGGCGTGAGTTTGTTCTCGAGTTCCACCCAGACCGTCCCGGATACAGGGGAAGTTCCCCGGCATGTGGCGATCATCATGGATGGCAACGGTCGCTGGGCCAAGAAGCGTTTCCTGCCCAGAATCGCCGGTCACAAGAGCGGCGTCGAGACGGTGCGAACTGTGATCAAGGCCTGCATCGAGCGCGGCGTCGACTATCTGACCCTGTTCGCGTTCAGTTCGGAGAACTGGCGCCGGCCGCCCGAGGAGGTGTCATTCCTGATGGGCCTGTTCCGGCGTGCGCTGGAAGAGGAAGTGACCAAAATTCACGCCAACGGCATACGCTTGCGGGTGATTGGCGATCTGTCCCGTTTTGAACCGAAAATTGTCGATCTGATCCGCCGCAGCGAGGCATTGACTGCAGACAACACGCGCCTGACGCTGACGATTGCAGCGAATTACGGCGGCCGCTGGGATATTCTGCAGGCCGTCGAACGCATGCTGGCGGCGCATCCTGAGCAGCGGGGAAATTACCAGGAGAGCGATTTTGCCCCACACCTGGCAATGGCTTATGCGCCCGAGCCGGACCTGTTCATACGGACTGGCGGTGAGCAGCGCATCAGCAATTTCCTGCTCTGGCAACTGGCTTATACCGAGTTTTATTTCACCGACAAGCTTTGGCCGGAATTCGATGCGACCGTCCTGGATCGGGCGATCGCCTCTTATCGCAGCCGCGAGCGGCGTTTCGGGCGCACCAGCGAGCAGTTGCACGTTGAGCGTGAACCGAAATCGATCCTCGAATCGAAGCCGAGCGCCCAGACCTCGGAATTTTCAGTGCTCAACTCAGTCCACAATCAAGATGCTTAGAACGCGGGTCATCACCGCGCTGATCCTGGCTGCAGGACTTCTCGCCGTGTTGTTTCTGCTGCCCCGCGCAGCCGCGGTGGCGGCTTTCTCAGTTGCCGTCGCCGTCGCCGCCTGGGAATGGGCGGGCTTGTTGCGTGCCGGGGTGATCAGTCGATGGTGGTTCGGCTTGATTACCTTGCTGCCCTGCGCCGGCATGTATTTTTCCGGCATGCCCATGTCGCTGCTGCTTGGACTCTGGTATCTGGCGCTGGTGTTCTGGCTGCTGCTGGTGCCATTGTGGTTTCGTCAGCGCTGGGCCTTGCAGGCCAATCCCGCAGGATTCCTGGTAGGCTGGCTGGTACTGATTCCAAGCTGGGCGGGCATGGTGATGCTGTATTCCTACAGTGCCTGGTTGTTGCTTGCGGCACTGGCCCTGGTCTGGGTTGCCGACATCGCCGCCTATTTCAGCGGACGCGCATTCGGTCGCCACAAACTGGCGCCGACGATCAGCCCGGGCAAGACCTGGGAAGGGGCGATTGGCGCGGCATTGGCGGTGCTCATCTACGGTTTCGCGATCGGGTGCAGCAGCGACAAGCTGTCGCAACTGAGCCTGTCGCAACTTCTGCTGGCAGGACTCGGCCTGCTGCTGCTCACGGCAATCAGCATCTTCGGCGATCTGTTCGAGTCGCTTGCAAAACGTCAGGCCGGGATCAAGGATAGCAGCGGCCTGTTGCCCGGCCATGGCGGCGTGCTTGACCGCATCGACAGTCTTACCTCGACCTTGCCCTTTGCGGCTCTGGCCATGACGTGGGCTCTTTGATATGACTTCGCGACAAGGCCTGGCCATCCTCGGCGCTACCGGCTCGATCGGGCAAAGCACGCTGGATGTGGTCTCACGCCATCCCGACCGTTTCGAGGTGATTGCCCTGACGGCCAATTCCCGGCTGGCGGAACTGTCCCGCTTGTGTCTGCGCTACCGGCCGCGCTACGCCGTGGTGGGTATTCCAGCCGATGCGCTCAAGCTGGAGAAGGTTTTACGGGCTGCGGGCCTGGCCACCGAAGTGCTGGCTGGTCCCCAGGCCTTGGCGCAGGTGGCAGCACTGCCTGAAGTGGATAGCGTGATGGCGGCCATCGTCGGTGCGGCCGGGCTGGCGCCTACACTGGCGGCGGTGCGCGCCGGCAAGCGGGTGTTGCTGGCCAACAAGGAAGCCCTGGTGATGGCCGGTGCGCTGTTCATGGCCGAAGTTCGGCACGGTGGCGCAACCCTGCTGCCGGTCGACAGTGAACACAACGCGGTGTTCCAGTCGATGCCGGCGGATTATGCCGGCGCACTGTCCGAAAAGGGCGTTCGACGCATTCTGCTGACGGCCTCCGGCGGACCTTTTCGCACCATGACCCTGGAACAGATGGCGGCGGTGACGCCAGATCAGGCCTGCGCCCATCCGAACTGGCGCATGGGACGCAAGATTTCAGTCGATTCGGCCACCATGATGAACAAGGGACTGGAAGTGATCGAGGCTCACTGGCTGTTCAACGCGCCGGCCGAAAAGATCGACGTGGTGATCCATCCGCAAAGCGTGATTCATTCACTGGTCGAATATGCCGACGGTTCGGTCTTGGCACAGCTCGGCAATCCTGACATGCGCACGCCGATCGCCCATGCCCTGGCCTATCCGGAACGCATCGAGGCGGGCGTGTCGCCGCTCGACATGTTCGCGATCGGTCAGCTGACGTTTGAACGGCCTGATGCAGAACGTTTCCCCTGCCTGCCGCTGGCCTATCGTGCCTTGCGGTCTGGCGGCAGTGCCGCGACGCTTTTGAATGCGGCCAATGAAGTGGCGGTCGCCGCATTCCTCGACGGGCAATTGTCTTTTCTGCGCATCGCCGATGTGATCGGTGCGGTGCTGGACCGGATTCCCGTCACGGGCCTGGCCGATCTGGATACGGTGATGTCGATCGATGCCGAGGCACGCACGGCGGCAGCGGCCTGCGTGGCCGCCTGGTCGTGAGCGGCAATTTCATTTTCTATCTGGGTGCTTTTGCCTTGGCCCTCGGCGTGCTGATCGTGGTGCACGAACTGGGGCATTTCCTGGTTGCGCGCCTTTGCGGGATCAAGATCCTGCGGTTTTCGGTCGGTTTCGGCCGGGTGTTGCTGTCCAGGTGTTTTGGCGCTGATCGCACCGAGTGGGTAATCTCGGCTTTTCCGCTGGGCGGCTATGTCAGGATGCTCGATGAACG
>JBAYVV010000210.1:0-6314 GCA_041674465.1 Sterolibacterium sp. | reverse complement strand
GTAAAAGATCGCAGCTTCGGCCCTGGCACCCTTCCACGGCTGTCCCTTGTAGCCGACCTCGTAATTGATCGATTCCTCAGGCTGCAGGTCGGGGTTCTCGATAAAGGTTCCCAAGGCTTGCGTGTAGCGGTCCTTGAGCGTCGGCAGGCGGGTCTTCTTGGCGAGCGTGGCATACAGGCTGGTCGCTGCGGTCCAGTCGTAGAACAACCCGGCCTGGGCATTGTTGGCCTTGGTGGTGCCGGGCAACTGATAAGTGTTCGATGCGCTGAACACCTTGTCGGGACGCAACTGATGCTGTCCAATCCCAAGTGACAGCGTCAGTGCCGAATCAAGTTGAATATTGTCCTCTGCCGCATAGGAAACGAGTTCGTCCTTGAAAATGGCGTTGGTGTTGCCTTTGGCATCGATCTCCTTGTGCTCGTCTGCCTTGTAGTGAGCAACGAAACGCAGGCTGTGCGCTTTGAAGCGTGTCGAATCCAGTTCGATCGAGCCACCGTTGGTTTTGTCGTTGTAGATGCTGCGCCCGGTGGAGACGCTGCCTGAACCGGAGGTCTTCAGCGTCGAGTAGCTGTTGTTGGTATAAGTGTCGATCTCGTTGTCATAGCTGTCGTGATAAAGCCTGAATTTCAGGGTCTCGGAACTCCCGATGGAAGTTCTAGAGATGAAATAGAGACTTTCCTTGTTCCAGTAGGGCCATTTCCAGTAACGGGTCACCACGGCCGGATCGGTGGAAGGTGGCTGTCCTTTCTCCCCGTCTTGCTTGTAGTAGCTAAGCGCATATTCGTCGCTCTTGTTTGGCGTCAGGCCAACCTTGAATGAAAGCTTGTCATCCTTGCGATAAGAATTGTTTCTCGCGCCGCCATCCTCGGTTTTGGTGGGCTTGAAGTCGGACGAGAGACGAAAGTTGTCATTCTCCAAATACGATGCGCCAGCCTGCAGATACCAGTTCCCCTGATTGCTGCCCACATTCACCTGAGCCTGGCGTTCGTTGCCGGTCGCAAAGCCGATCTTGGCCTCGCCTTCGAATTGCGCTTTCGGCTTGCGCGATATCAGATTGATGGCACCACCGAGGGCATTGGCACCGTAAGCCACGGAACTGAAACCCTTGGCAACCTGGATGGCGGCAAGATCAGCCGTGGTGAACCGGTTCATATCGACGTTGCCATCATAAGGAACATAGACCGGGATGCCATCGATGAACAACGGCACCTGACGCGAATCGAAGCCACGAACAAAGACCAACTTTTCATTGCGCCGATCGGTATTTGAAATCGTGACCCCGGAAAGCAGATTCAATGCGTCGGCAACATTGTCCCGATTGAATTGCTGCATGTCATTTCGGGTAACCACGGATGCCACCTGGTTGTCACCGAGTTCACCCACTTGAGGGCGGGTTCCCATAACGACAACTGTTCCCAATTCAAAGGGTGTCGCGTTCGCACGATCCTGCGCCAATGCAAATGGACTTCCCCAGGCGAGCACGATGACAGCCGCAGTCTTGGTGTATTTGATGTTTCTTGAAAACGAATCCCTGATTGGTATTGCCATGATTACTCCCCATTGAAATGACATCTTTGAATTTATTTATGCACGTTGCTGCATGTAATGAATACATGTGCAATGATAAAATAGGGATTAATAATGCTAAATATGTCTAATACTGCAACAACTACAGCGCAACCTCGCTTGCGCTGGACATGGGATCTGAATCCTGCGCTCAACGAGGTGGATACCGTGCATCTGTTTGCTCTGCTGGTAGCGCTAGCAGAACCTTGTACCTTGGGATCTGCCGCCAAGATGGCGGGCATGTCTTATCGGTCTGCGTGGGGCTTGCTGCGACGATGCGAAGAAATACTGGGAGCATCCCTCGTAGTGATGGCTCGTGGTCGCGGTACTCATTTGTCCGAGTTCGGCGAAGCCCTCCTGCAACTTGACGGCGATGCCAGGATAGAACTGGTCAAGATTCATGCGCCGTGGGAGCAACGATTGCGACAGCTGCTGGCCCCGATCAAGCGGAATATGCCGGAACAATTGCGCATCGCGGCGAGCCATGATCTGGCACTTGCTGATTGGGTTGAGCATGGCCGTGGCATTAATTTCGAACTGTATTGGCACGGTAGCGAAGATGCGCTTGCAGGCCTGGGGCGCGATGAGTACGACATGGCCGGTTTCCATGTGCCAGAGACCTGGACGCCGGCGCAACTCACAACCTGGTTAACACGCTGGCTGCATCCCCGGCTCCATGTCTGTTTGCCGATCATGCGTCGTTGCCAGGGTCTGCTGGTAGCTCGTGGAAACCCGCTACATCTGAATACGTTCAGAGACATCGTTGATACTCATGCCCACATGGTGAATCGTCAGCGGGGTTCGGGCACACGAAGCCTGATTGACCAGCTCCTTCTTGCCAACGGGCTGCGCTCAGACGGCGTCCAGGGTTACGCGCACGAAGAATTTACCCACGAGGCGGTTGCAGCAACAGTGGCGAGCGGTCTGGCAGATGTCGGTTTTGGAATTCAGGCAGCGGCTGCCCGATACGATCTTGATTTCGTCCCACTTATCCAGGAACGCTATGGATTTGCCATGCGCAGCTCGACCAGCACCAGCGAGAAGGGTAAACAGTTTCTCGCGCGTTTATCGGGTAATACCTTTCGTCAGCGGCTGATCGCCTTGCCCGGCTATGAACCAATCCCGAATGCGCAACCGCGGGCTTGGTCTGAGTTTCTGGCTGGTTGAAGCGTAACCGAACTTCCTTGCCATTGCCTGCCGGGTCGTATCACGCGGCGGATCTTTCAACAATTTTTCTGATCGCCACACGCACGATGTCGGCACCCGAACCTGTAGCGTCGGTCAGTTCCAGCGACATCGGCGCAATGGTGTTGAGGCTCGGTGCCTTCATGTCCTTGGCATAGGGCGTTGCCCACTGGTCGAACTGGCCGACGATCACCAGCGTGTCCGGGCGGATGCCCTGGAACAGAACCGCCGGACCTTCGGTGGCGCCGATCACGGAACTCACCTCAAGCAGATCGCCTTCCTCGATGCCGAGCCGCTCGGCGGTTTTGGTGTTGATAATCACACCGCCATGGCCGCGCATGTTCTGCGCCATCTCGTCCATCAACTGGATCGCGACGTTGCCGCCAGAGTGATATTGCATGCTCTTGGTGGCGATGAGCCAGAACGGGAAGTCTTCCGGCTTCTTGCCGTGCCGCACGATATCCTGTTCCCAGATGCCGGGAAAGTCGTGCCACAGCGGCAGGGGCTGGTATTCCTCGAGCTGGCGGTCCCACCAGTTCATGCCGTTTTCATGCATGCGGTTGCCGAGCTCGCGCCCGGAGCGCATCAGGCGTTCCTGGTAGGGCAGTTCAAAGCGCAAGCCCTGTTGCTTCATGGTCGGGTAGAGATACCAGTTGGTCTGCTCGAAAGGCTTGGCGAGCAGTCCGTTCTGCTTGAACCAGTCCAGGTCCCGCACTTCCTCGCCGCCGGTCAATTCGTGGCTGGCGGCGCGGCAGACGGCATCCCAGATGGTGTCAACCGAATTCGCCTGATCTTCGGGCAGGGCGAAGTCGCGCTGGTCGGTCTTCAAAGCCACGCCGCAGGCGCCGCGATTGATCGCGCCGTTGTAACGCTCGAGCAGTCCGGTACGCCGCGCCAGTTCGGTAGCGATCCAGGTGAAATCGCGTGCTTCTCCTTGCGGCGCGACCACGGGCTGACGCAGGACATAGCCCTGATGTTTCCAGAACTGCTCCATGTACTTGGTCTTGCCGAGGCGAATCAGCTGGGTCGCCTCCAGGTCGGTCGCATCGGGCAGCAGGATGTCGGCCATGTGGTTGGTTTCGTCCGGCGTGAAGGCGAAGCACACCGTGAAGGGAAACTTCGCCATGGTCTTGGTGACGCTGCGCGTATCCCAGAACGAGATCGACGGATTGGTACGGTAGGCGATCCAGACCTCCGGCGTGCTCGGCGCCGGCCAGTTTTCCGGCACCGCATTCTGGAACATCCATGCCAGATGTGTGGGGCCCAGCGCCTGGCTCCAGGCGCCGTTGTTGCCGACCAGGGGCACCAAGGTGCGGTGGCCGTGACGGCTGGTGGGCTGCCGCGCCCACTTGCTGCGCTCGGTGGGATTGAGGAAGTTGATCATGAAGCCATCCGGCCCGGGTGCCACGCTCTGCAGGCGGTTGTCGTGCGGCTTGTTGAGGCGCACCGTGGTGCCCAGCGTACCGCCGGGCACTTCCAGCGCACCTACCAGCACTGCCAGGACGGTGCGCGACCAGCAACATTCGTAGGCACCCCAGCCATTGTTGACCGACTTGCCCAGGGTCACCGACACCGGGCGGAAGGGCAGCAGCTTGCCATCCACTTCCATGGTCTGGCCGATGCAGGCGTTGTCGAGGAACTCGCCGGCGACGCGGCGGATTTTCGCCGCTGGCACTTCGCAAATGCTTTCCGCCCACTCCGGGGTGAACTGGCGCATGTGCTCGACCATCATGGTAAACGCGGTGGTTCCCGTCACTTGCGGGTAATCCCAGCGCTCGTCATCGGCGCCGATTTCGCTCGCCTCGCTGACCTCGAAGCGGCCTTCCAGGGCAGCCTCGACATCCGGCGTGTCATGCGCCACGGCGCGGTTGCCGCGCGCATCCCAGAGCAGCGGCTGGAGCGTCACGGGATGGCGCAGGTAGTAACCATGCGGCCCGACCAGGTAGGGCGAGGATGTCGTGGAGCGCAGGAATTCGACGTCGAGGCGCTGGCGCGGATGCTCGTGCAGCATGACGTGGATCATTGAGAACATGAAGGCCGGATCGGTCTTGGGCTTGATCGGGATCCATTCCGCCGAAGCCGCAGCGGTGACCGACAGGTGCGGCTCGACCTGCACCCGCTTGGCCCCGCGCACCCGCGCATCGGCGTGGCGCGCAACGGCGCAGACACCGCCGGTGACTTCAACATTGGCGCCAAAGGACACGATGTAATTGCAATGCGGCGTGTCGGCGGCAACGGTGAAGGCGCGATGCCAGTACTCGCCGTAGAGGTGCTCGGAATGCACGCATTTGACGCCCTGTCCCGAACCAAAGCTGTAATCGATTGCGCCCCAGGCCGCGAGAAAGGCCGGGAAAGTCCCCATGTAATTGGCCGGCGTGCCACCATGGCCGAAGGTCACTGCGAGGCGCGGCAAACCCTGCTCATCGAGCACGCCACGACTGTGGACCGCCTTGAGCCGCGCAGCGATGGTATCGAGCGCCTCGTCCCAGGAGATCGGCACGAAGCCCGGATCCGCGTCCTTGTCCTTGATCGGATTGGTGCGCTTCATCGGCGTCAGGACACGCCCCGGATGATAGGTTTTCTGGATCAGGCCGTAAGCCTTGACGCAAGGCCTGCCGTCGCCGGGAAACACACCCTTGCCGGCGAAGTTCGGCCCGACCTCGGTGGCCACGCCGTCGCAAACCTTGACGGTCAGCAGATCGGGGCCGGCGACACAGTTGTAGCAGTAAGCCGGCACATAGCGGGATTCGCTGGATGCGACGACGGATACGGGTATCGGGTTGTTCATGGTTGCACCTCGCACAGGGTTAGGTCTGATGCAAAGAACAATATGATACAGAATCTAGCGGTGATGGGACAATTTTTGTTACATATGCCCGGCATCCCCGGGAAAGAATATTTGCAGCAAATCGTTGAGGAAGCGCTGCCCTTGCAGGGTTGGCACGACCTGCCCGTCGGTGATGGCCAGCAGGCCACGCCGTTGCGCCTGCAGCAGGGGCTGCGTCAGGGTCGCAACGGGCAAGCCGGTGCGCTCCTCGAACAATTGCAGCGGGAAACCCTGGCACAGGCGCAAGGCGTTCATCATGAATTCGACCGGCAACTGGTCGTTGCCGATGTCGCTGCGCTGCTGCACGAAATCACCCAGCGCTGCGGCATCCAGGTATTCCTGCGGATGCTTGCGTCGCGTCTCGCGCACGATACCCGCCGGCGAGGAAATCTTGCCGTGGGCGCCGGCACCGATGCCGAGATAATCGCCGAAATGCCAGTAGTTGAGATTGTGCTGGCAGCGCTGGCCCGGACGCGCAAAGGCCGAAGTCTCGTAATGCTCGAAGCCGGCAGCGGCCAGCTCGGCCTCAAGCATGTCCTGCATGTCTGCCGCGAGATCGTCGTCGGGCAGGGATGGTGGCGAATGATGGAAAGGCGTATTCGGTTCCAGCGTCAGGTGGTAAGCCGAAACATGGCTGGCACCACTGACGGCGGCAGCCATGACGTCGCGTCGCGCCTGTTCCAGGGTCTGCTGCGGCAGCGCGTAGATCAGGTCGAGATTGACGCGCTCGAAATGC
>JBAYVV010000209.1:0-6393 GCA_041674465.1 Sterolibacterium sp. | reverse complement strand
GCATTTCTGGCGCTTGCAGATGCCGCCGCGACGAGGACGGCGATTGGCGTCGTCATCGGTACGGACGTGCAGGCTTATGATGCTGACGTTGCTGCACTCGCCGCCAACTCAACGAATGGACTATGGGCGCGGACAGGGGCGGGGACTGGCGCGGCGCGGACAATTACCGGCACGGCGAATGAGGTGACTGTCGCCAATGGAGATGGTGTATCTGGCAACCCGACACTTTCCCTCCCAACGTCAATGACGTTTACCGGCAAGGCCGTCCTTGGCGGCACGTTTACGTCTCCGGTATTTGTAACCCCGACGCTCGGAGCGGCCACTGGCACAAGCCTGAATCTATCTGGTGCCGGTCCCACGACATTGGTTTTGTCCGGGGCGACCCCCAACATTGAAATGGGCGCGAAGGCTTCGGCCAACACGCCATATATCGACTTCAATTCGTCCGGCAACTCGAACGACTACGATGTCCGCCTGATTGCCTCTGGCGGCACAACTGCCGGAACGGGGACGCTCACGTTTAATGGCGGGACATTCGCATTCAGTGGAACTGTTACAGCTTCGACGCAAGCAGCCCTCGATAACAGCACCAAGGTTGCGACTACGGCTTATGTGGACGCGGCGGTTACTGCTGGGGGCGGCGGTACAGCCTCACGCAACCGGATCATCAACCCATCCGGGATGATTGCTCAGGCTGGCCTCGCTTCGACGGCTGATGGCGCCTATACCGGCTTCGATCAATGGCTCGCACTGACGCAATCGAACGCGGTCACGCCTTCGGCGCTAACGAACGTCGAAGACGGCACACCGTACATGATGCGCATTACGCAAGCGAATGCGTCGGCGCAGCGGTTCGGAATCATCCAATGGCTCGAAACGGCGAACTGTATCGACCTTCGCGGACAGTCCGTGTTCCTGACGGCGCGCGTCCGCATGTCGGCGTCAACGACGCTTCGCTATGCCATTGTTGAATGGACCGGAACCGCCGACACGATCACGAAGGACATTGTTAACAGCTGGACGAACACCACGTTCACGGCTGGGCAATTCTTCACTTCAACGTCCACAACGATTGTCGCGACCGGCTCAACCGCGCTGACCGCGAACACACTGGCCTCCATTTCACTTAGCGGAACGATCAGCAGTTCGCAAAATAATCTCGCGGTGTTCTTCTGGACGGACTCGACGCAGGCGCAGAATGTTACGCTGGATGTCGGCAAAGTGGACTTGAAGCGGTCGTCGGCAACCAGCACGCATGAGGCGCTCGGCTATCAAGAAGAATTTATGCGCTGCTTGCGATACTATTATTCCATCGGCGGGCTGAATGCCGGTCAGAGAATGGCAAACGGCTTCGCATTTTCTACAACAGTTTTTGCGTGCTTTATTGAATACCCGGTTCAAATGGTAAAAAACCCAACCATTACAGTATCCGCAGCCGGTGACTTCCAGTGTTTGATCGGCGGAGGCGGGTTTACCCCAAGCTCCCTAAGCACGGCATCTATTACAAAAGTTTCCGCTGGATTTGACGCCAACGTGACGGGGGCGACGGCTGGCAATGGTGGCTTGCTGCGCGCACAGAATTCGAACGCTCGCCTGATATTCGACGGACGGCTCTAGAGAGGTCGCGCTCCTATTTATTAGGAGTCGGAAACTTCCCCGTCGTGAACAGGCGAAGTATCATCGCCTGATACCAACTCAATTTATTGCCATACGCGCGATGCAGTTCAAGACGATAGACGATAAAGCGCAGCGCGGAAGGCTCGTTTAGCATCTTCATTCGCGGACTCCATCAAAGCCCGCAACCCTACCACACCCAGCCCGCCCCGAAAAGGCGGGCTTTTTCTATTGGAGAATCCCAAATGACCTATCTCAAGAAAGCCGCTGACATCATCGTCCAGACCGTCCGGGACTACCCCAAGGGATTTCTAATCGTTTTGGCCGTGGTTGCCGTGCTCGGTCTGGTGTTCTGATCCATGCGCCTGATTGACGATCCTGCCGCACAGTTCAAGCGCCTTTGGAGCATCCGTGTTGGCCTGTTCTTCGGTGCGTTGAACGGGGCAATGCTGGGCCTTGCTGCCTTTGTCTACGTCATTCCGCCCGTCTGGTTTCTGGCCCTGAATACGATTGGCTGGGCCGTCCTGATCGGCGCTCGGCTCCTGAAGCAACCGGGGTCTGACGTATGAAGACAGCCACAAAGGCCGGGGTAGGCGCTGCTGGCGTGCTGGCGCTCGCCGCCGCGCTTATTGCTCCATACGAAGGGTTCTATCCGAAAACCTACAAGGACATGGTTGGCGTTCCGACAGTCTGCTTTGGCGAGACTGAGAAGGAGGCCGTCGCGCTTGGCCGCATTCGTCCGTACTCCCGCAAGGAGTGCGAGGACATGCTGGCAGGCTCCCTGAAGAAATACTACGCGGGGATGATGGCATGTGTGAACAGGCCGATGACCGTCAATATGCAGGTCGCCTTCACTTCCGCCACCTACAACTTCGGAATCGGTGGCTTCTGCAAAAGCTCGATGGCGCGTCTCGTGAACGCAGGAAAGCCAAGGGAAGCCTGCGAAGCGCTGATGATGTGGAACAGGGCGGGCGGGCGTGTGGTTCGCGGCCTGACGATACGCCGCGCGGGTGAACGCGCTCGCTGTCTGGAAGGACTCTAATGCTTCGATCGTGGCTCGAATATCAGGCCGCCGGCCTGTGGACTCTCGTTTGGCATTACGGGATCGGCGTCGGTGTCTGCATCTGCGCTCTCGCATGGGCGTGGTTCATGCCCGTGTTTAAAAAGACCGCGCTCTGGGTCGCGCTCGGATCGCTCATTGTCACCACATCTTACGGCATAGGAGTTTCCAATGGATCGGCGCGAGTCAAAGCGCAATGGGACGCGGCTATTGCTGCCTCTATCGAACAGTCAGAAAAAGCTCGCAGCGACGCTGAGCGCGATATGTCTCGCGATGCTCCTAGCCAACTGCCAAACGACAGGTACAACCGTGACAACGCGGGAAGGTAGATGCGCCGCGTGGCGCGCAATCACCTACTCAGCGAAGGGCGATACCAAGCTGACGGTCGATCAAATCCGCACTCATAACCTTGTCGGTCGCAAGCTTGGGTGCTGGAAATGATCCAAGAAGACACCCTTCGCGAGCGAGTAGCCCGCCTTGAAACCAAAGTCGATCACCTTTCAGACTCGCTAGAGAAAGCAGTCAAGAAGGTGGACGAGATGCACGGCGTCATGATGCAGGCCAAGGGCGCTCGTTGGGTTCTCATTGCCGCAGCGTCCATTGCTGGCGCTCTCGCTGGATTCGCCGCCAAGTTCACCGGCCTGATAGGCGGGCTGCCTAGATGAAATTCATCGCGCTCCTGATCCTCCTCGGTCTAGCGCAATGGTACTTCCGAAAACCTCCTCCTCCTGTCGTGCACATCATCCCGCATTGTTTTTCGCCGGATGTTGGCATGTTCCTGCCTTGTACTGACGTTGATCGGTATGAGTACGCCTAAATCCACCAACATTCGGGGTCTCATGAATCCAGTCGCGGCCTTCGCGCTGCTAACGATGCTTGGCCTGTTGTTCATAGGCGGCATCATGATCTCCCTCAAACTGCGGGGCATCGCATGGTGAGTGGCCCCAAAATCCTCTTCATCGACATAGAAACCGCGCCGATCCTGATGACCTCATGGTCATTGCGCCCGCCCTATGCTGGTGCTGTCTGGATCGAGCGCGATACCTACATCCTGTCTTTCGCCGCTCGCTGGAAGGGCGGCAAGAAAACCAAAACATGGGCGCTGCCGGACTTTCCCGGATACAAGCGCAACCGGCACAGCGACAAGGCGATATGCGGCACGCTGCACGCCATGCTGGACGAGGCTGACATTTGCGTTGCTCACAATGGTGACGCCTTCGACATTAAGAAAATCAATTCCCGCCTAGCCGTTAACGGCTTCAAGCCGCCATCCCCATTCAAGACAATCGACACGCTGAAAATCTCCCGCCGGATGTTCAAGTTCGACTCCCACAAGCTCGACAACATCGGGCGATACCTCGGGGAGGGGCGGAAGATTCCTAATACTGGCGCAGCCCTCTGGCGAGGCTGTGTAGAAGGCGATCCAAAGTCGTGGGCAACCATGCGGAAGTACAACGCGCAAGACGTGGACCTTCTTGCGAGGGTTTATGAGCGTCTTAAGGCATGGTCGCCCAACCACCCAAATCTCAACCTGTATTCCGAGCATATCGGCTGCCCGACCTGTCAAAGCTCGAACGTCCAGCGGCGCGGGACTGCGGTTAAGGCCAGCACTCGCAAGCAACGGTTCCAGTGCCAGGATTGTTCAACGTGGTTCACGGGAGCGAAGGTGTGACCAAAGGCTACTATCACGCGACCGATGGGGAGTGGATCGAAGTCCCTAAGCGCGGGTTCAAGGAACAATGCTGCGGATGCGGATTAGTCCACAAAGTCGATTTCCGCATTGTTGACGGCAAGGTCCAGTTCCGAGCTACACAGGACGCCAGAGCCACGGCGGCAGCGCGTCGGCCATTCAAGTTCGCCAAGGATAACGATTAGTCCTTCTCCGGCGGTACGCCTGCACGGTCTGCTGATCCTGCGGGCCATGTGAGAGCGGCGTCGATACCGGCTTTCCAGACCAATTCGTGGTGGCCTGTTGTGCGGGACCACGGCTCCATGGCATCTAGCTGGGTCTTTGTCGGCTCGCGCATGGCCTCGATAGCGGCCTCTGCCGCGTTCTTGTACAGCGCGTCGAGATAGTCTGGCGTCACGCCCGTAAACTCTGGCAGCTCTGCCTTAATGGCGGCCTTGACCCGCTCTATCATGCTTTCAGTCATTGTGAGTCCTTGTTCAGAGAAGATCGCAGAAAGCTGGCATCAACCCACATCATTCATTTCTCGCACTGAGTGCTCCAATTCGCCTACACGGGCATTCAATGCGGCGTTGGCCTTACTGGCGGCTTCGCGTGCTTCCGCCAACGCTACAAATGTGCTCTTTCGCTCGTCGAAATCGAGCGGCGTGTTCATCGCCTCGTGAGCCTTAAGCAACTCGCGCTTCTGAAACGCATCTTCAGCAAGCTCCTTCGTCGTTCGATAATCATCCATCCCATTGCTCCACTCAGTAAGAAGTTATCGTTTGTTGGGAATATCTGCCTTCTGCGATCTTCCCTGATCCAATATCCCCATTTCTTCTACTACTCTGGTGAAGTCGGAGAGGGCTTTGGCATCGATGCCATTTAAGTGCGGGACTCCCTTTTCAATGTAGACGTGTGGCCAATCTCTCAGATTGAGCTTAGGAAATGTCTTGGTGGTGGGTTTGAGGGTCATAGGGCAAGTTCCCGTTTAATTTCATCAAGCAGTTCATTTCTTGTTTTCGGATCGTCCGACAAATCCTCGATTGCCCAGCAAATACCGTCCGGAGCCTTACCTTCGTATGCAATGTCCCATGCGCGATCCGCTACTATTTTAATGATGCGGATAATTTCTTCGTCTTTCATTCATCCTCTCCTGTTCTACAAAGATTGTTTCAGAAGAAATTCACCGCAGAAAGCGGGGATCAAACAGAGCAGATTATTCGGTGAGTGAGCGTTCCGTCGCAGCCATCATAGCGTTGGCGAACCAGATGCTGGCAAGATCGGGGTCAACCTTGGTGCCGTTCATCGCAGCAGCTTGGCAAAATGCATAGGCCCAGCGCGAATGATCCCGCCCGCAGACCTCCAGCAGCTTCTTGTCGGTCATTCCAACGATGTTGAAATTGTCTCCGCTCATCCCAATGCTCCACTCAGTTTCGGAGCCCTCAATTAGAGGGCGGTTTCAGCTTTCTGCGGTCTTCCCTGCACCCCACTAAACAGCAAGAACGTAGGTGGAACAAGGTCCACGGATAGTCCACGACTCCAACCGTAATGTTCAGGCATCGTTCTGCCTGAAACTGCCGAGATGGCACCGCAAAAAAACCAATAAATATAGGCTTTTCAAGCCCGCAAAAAGTTGCGGCCAGCCCTGGGGGAGAGGTAACCCGGCTATTGAAATCATTTGGATTTCCTCTTTTTCGCAGGTAGGTCCACGGGTTTTCCACGAGACGGCAGCCGTTCGATCCGGTCCCATTCCTCATGGGCGTGGGTATGGGCATAACGCGCCACGCTGCGCGGATCGTCCCATTGCCCGGTCCCGACAAGCCCCTGCAAGTCGGCTCCGCCGTAGCGGCGCATCCACGTCGCCCATGTGTGCCGGAAGGTGTGAAAGGTCACCCACTCGAACCGATAAAGCGGAACGATTTGCTTTTTGCCGCGCGCCGGTCGCTTCACTGCCGGAAGCCCGCAGGCCGTCACCTTGGCATTCAGGAAAATGAAGTTCCGATGGCCGCCCTGCCTGAACCGGAAAACCTTCCCCTCGGTCAGTTTGTGC
>JBAYVV010000208.1:0-6395 GCA_041674465.1 Sterolibacterium sp. | reverse complement strand
GTACGGGGATTGCATGCGCGGGAACAGTACGACATCATTCATCTGCACTTTCCGGATCCCATGTCTCACCTGGCATTTTCATTTCTGCCTAGAGGACCCAAGCTCGTCATTTCCTGGCATAGCGACATCATTCGACAAAAAAGGCTGCTAACGTTCTACCAGCCATTCCTGAATCATATCGTTGCCAGAGCAGATGCCATCATCGCGGCAACTCCAAAGCATTTCACATCTTCGAAGCAGATGAATGCTTGCCAGGATCCGGAACGCAAGCATGTCGTACATTACGGTGTCGATCTCAGTCGTTTTGAGAAGAACGAGCAAACCAGACTCGGTGTGGCCCGCTTGGCCGAGAAATACCCGAACAAGAAAATCGTTTTTGCGCTTGGCCGGCATGTTTATTACAAAGGTTTTGATTATTTGATTCAGGCCATGCGGCTCCTGCCTGCGGACGCTATTTTGCTCCTCGGCGGTTGCGGACCAAAAACAAGGGAATTGCAACAACTCTCTGGCAGGCTCGGCCTGTCGGATAAAGTGATCTTCCTCGGACGAATTCCTGACGAGCAACTGCCTTACTACTACCATGGCTGCGAGGTATTCTGCATGCCTTCTGTCGAGCCAAGCGAAGCCTTTGGACTGGTGCAGATGGAAGCGATGGCGTGTGGAAAGCCCATCGTCTGTTGCGAACTGAACAACGGCGTGACCTACCTCAACCGCTCCAGCCAAACGGGGTTGGTCGTGCCGCCCAGAAACAGCGAGGCTCTTGCCGCAGCCCTCAACGAGCTTCTGGCCAATCAAGAGAAACGATCGGAATATGGCAAAGAGGCCTACGCCAGGGTCCGTCAGGAATTCACGCTGAAGCAGATGACCGAAGGAACCTTGGCGGTTTATCGCTCAGTCCTGGGAATTCCCAGCACAGCGTAGAGGCTGAATCGGCGACCTGGTGATCGCCGATTCAGAAGAGAACTGTCAGATGCCCGCAGCCGCCTTCAAACTGGCAGCCTTGTCCGTATGTTCCCAGGTAAATTCCGGCTCGTCACGGCCGAAATGGCCATAGGATGCCGTCTTCAGATATATCGGCCGAAGCAGGTCGAGCGATTGGATGATCCCCTTGGGACGAAGATCGAAATGCTGGCCGATCAGTTCAACGATTTTTTCGTCACTGATTTTTCCGGTGTCAAACGTGTTCACCATCAACGACACTGGCTTGGCTACGCCGATGGCATAAGCCACCTGCACTTCGCAGCGTTCTGCGAGTCCGGCAGCAACGATATTCTTGGCGACATATCGGCCCGCGTAAGCGGCAGAACGATCGACCTTGGACGGATCTTTGCCGGAGAAGGCACCACCACCGTGGCGCGCTGCCCCACCATAGGTGTCAACGATGATCTTGCGGCCAGTCAATCCGCAGTCTCCGTGCGGACCACCAACAACAAAGCGTCCCGTCGGGTTGACCAGGTAGCGCGTCTTGGCCGTGAGCATCTCCTTCGGTAGAACCGGCTTGATGATTTCCTCGATCACGGCTTGTGACAATTGGGCGTGCTCTATCTCGGGGCCATGTTGCGTTGAAACAACCACAGTATCGATTTCCACTGGCTTGCCATTGACATAGCGGACAGTGAGCTGGCTCTTGGCATCAGGACGCAGCCAGGGAAGACGTCCGTCCCGGCGCACTTCGGCCTGACGCTGCATGATGCGATGCGCGTAATACAGCGGGAACGGCATCAGGGTCGGTGTCTCGTTGCAGGCATAACCGAACATCAAGCCTTGGTCACCGGCGCCCTGGTCAAGGTCCAGCCCTTCGCCTTCATTCACGCCCTGGGCAATATCGGGCGACTGTCGGTTGATCGCCGTCAGAACTGCGCAGGATTTGTAATCAAACCCGATATCCGGGTGATCGTAGCCGATGCGTCGAACCACCTCGCGGGCAATTTCCATGTAATTGATATGCGCCGTCGTGGTGATCTCGCCGGAGATCACCACAAGCCCTGTGGACACCAGAGTCTCACAGGCCACACGGCCCTTTTTATCCTGCGCCAAAATCGCATCCAGAACCCCATCGGATATCTGATCGGCAACTTTGTCGGGATGACCTTCGGAAACGGATTCGGAAGAAAACAGAAAATCATTGGCCATGCTGACTGCTCCTTGACATACTCCCCATTTTGCCGGCGCTACCGGCTCCGGGGAGGAGAGCAGGTGACGCTTTAGCAGTATTTCCCCGTAATCACGGAGTCCGCCCTGCAAGTTGTCCTGATTAACTCGGCGGAAACTGGATTTTACTTCTTGCGAAATAGAGGGTCAAACAGACTTTGTTGGTCTGCTCGTCAAAACCTCAGCGCTGGTTTGCCAACACGGCCTAGTACCCCAGAAACAAGTGCGGGCACTAGCCTTTGGGGCAAAGCCGCCATTCGTAATGACCGCTATCGCCAGCAAAGAGACGTTCAGCCGCTCCGCCGGCTTCGCGCAAGCGGATTTTCAGTTCCTTTGGCGTCAGAGCTTCAAACAGCAAACCCTCAACTGGTCCTGTTCGTGTTCGGACTATGGTTTCGCCGGTGACTAACTGGATAGTGCAGGAAACCGCTTCCTCTGCACTGGTTCTGGCGACACGAAGTTTCTCGACCTGATTGCAAAGATACTCTTCCTCAATTTTCAGCTTGCGAACTTCGTCGTTCAATTTCTCGAGTTGCCTCGTGACGGATGCAAAGCGAACAACAGTGGTTTTCCAGCCGGCTTCTTGCGCCGGAGCGATTTTGATTTCGCCTGACTCAATTTTCTTGCGTAAAGCCAGAAATTTCTGGACCTCACTCTGGCTGGAAATTTTGGCGGCACTTTCCTCTTTCTCAGCTTTGTTCTTCCGGATGTCCGCAAGTTGCTTGTCCAGGTCTTCGCTACGCAGATCCCACGCGGTTCCATCCGGTATCTGAACTGTCACCAGTGTTTCAGTGCTCTTCCAGTCACACGATGTTTGAAGCGAAACCATCTTGCCCAGGATTCCACAGGCCGAGCACACATCCACTTCGATTTCCTCGGCGAGGATCTCGCAATTCACCGCTTGTTGAATTTTGACTTTCTTGCCAATAATGAGCGAGTTGTGCGCAACACCAATCTCGATTTCTCCGCCCCTGGCTTCTATTGTTGCGTTGGATGCGGTTCCGGAAATTACGATGATACCTTCTGGGCTTCTCGCCACGCCGCCGGCGAGATTGGATTTCAAATCAATCTTTCCACCATCGGAAATTACTTGACCAAATACGTCGTCGAAAAACGTCATATTGTGGCCATTCACCTGGCGCTGTTCCAGCACCTCCCCATGTTCCTCGAAGTCAGCGCCGGACAACTGGAGATTCCCCGTTGTTTGCATGCTGACTCCGGATTTACTGACCATTTTTTCTGTCACCGAAATCAGGTTCGACTGCTTGTCGATAAACAGAAAACCTGAAGTGGCGGCGACAAGAAATTCTCCCTGCGGGGAAGTCTCAATGCGTATGCCGGATCCAGCCAGTGCTTCCAGATCTATATCCTTGGGAACTGGGGGCTCAAAGATCACGCCATGAACATTCCAGCCAGGCTTCCCCATCGCGCGCGGAATCTTCTTCATCAATCTATCGCCGGCAGCAACCTGGGGGAAGTGATTGCTATAGGTGCTCAGATCAACCCGGCCATCGGCAAGCCTCTTGGGCGCATCATCGCGATGCATGGTTTCGGACTGCTCGACGATACTGGCATCACGCCCCGGAAAAGGCTCAAGCATGTGGGCGATTTCAAGTCGGCCGGAGCTGTCGTCCTTGATCATCGCGCGCACTGTCCGCATATCGAGTCCATAGCGAATGTTCTGCAGCCACATCGCCGCAATGAATTCATCCGGATCGGGCTTGACACGCACTAACTGCTTGCGTTTCTCGTAGCCAAGAATGGTACGTGGGGTCGATGGATCTTGCGGCGCCGGACCGAACACAGGCAATTCGACCTCCTGTTCCACCATGACTGGCTCGAAAAAATACTCGGCCATTCTTCCTTCTCTTGCGATTTTGGCTTCCCGATAAGCTTTCCGGCGTTCAGGCAAGAAAGGGGCGATGTTTTTCGCAAGCTTCACTACCGGGTTACTGCCACCTGCGCTTTTCCGGGAAGGCAACTCGAGCGAATCGGGTTCGTAAAGCAGCTTCAAAAAAAGTGGATAGTCGAGTTCCGTAAAGTAAGCACCGGATGTAAATACACGATTGACAAAATGCTGGAAGTTTTCTATGGACTCCAACAGGGAGATATCAACAAACAAGCCGTCTTCACTTCGCGCGATAAATCCAGGCAGCAACAGCCCTCCTTCCAGCAAATCGGGCGGAGGGATATCTGGCTCGGTTGGCGATGTGGGCGGTGAGCTTATGGGAGCTTCCTCTGACATTAGGAGCCTATCGCACTTAACTTCCGGACAGGCCATATTTTTTGTTGCTTCAATGATAACATTTGACCTGCATGAAATCATACTTACGCTTCATCTGAATCAACGGATTGCAGCTGATTTCCATGCTTCTTTTTTGCAGACAACCTGCCTGCCCATGACACTCTTGGTTCGTATTTTATCTTTGCTGCCCCTGCATCTGCTGCACAATCTGGGTGCGCTGCTTGGCTGGATAATTTATTTTTGTTCCCCGACCTATCGACGTCACATGCAGGAAAATCTCGCCTTGGCTGACGTTTTGCCAGTTCAGGTGCGGCAAACTGCGATTGCAGAGGCAGGCAAAAGCATATTGGAATTACCCAAAATCTGGCTTCGGCCGCAAGCCGAAGTAGTTGGGCGCGTTGTGCGCGTCACTGGCTGGGATCTGGTTGAAAGCGCTTGGCGGGAAAAAGATGGTGCCATTCTCTTTCTGACACCTCATTTGGGTTGTTTTGAAATTACTGCTCAGTACTATGCCAGTCATCGCCCGATCAGCGTGCTCTATCGCCCCCCTAAACAGGAGTTTCTGAAGCCCTTGATCACAGTGGGGCGTGGCGCCAATCTCAAACTTGCAGCGGCAGACTTGGGCGGAGTACGCACCTTGATGAAGGCGCTCAAGCGTGGTGAGGCCATCGGCATGTTGCCAGACCAGGTTCCGGGCAATGGAGAAGGGATCTGGGTACCCTTTTTTGGCCAGCCGGCTTACACCATGACATTGGCAGCACGACTTGCGGAAACTGGTGCAACCGTTCTGCTGGCCTATGCCGAACGCCTTCTTTACGGTGCCGGATACCATCTCAAACTGCGCTCGCTGGCATCGCCCTTGACAGGAACGCTGGGGGAACGGGCGGCACAGCTCAACCGCGAGCTGGAAGGCTTGATCCGGGAATGCCCCGGACAATACCTGTGGGGATACAACCGCTACAAGGTGCCTGCGGGTGCAACAATACCCCGAAGCCAGACATGACCCGTCTTGCCCTGTTCCTGATGTGGCTCCTGCATTGGCTTCCGCTCAGTTGGCAGGCGTTGCTCGGGCGGGGTTTGGGGTATCTGCTTTATCTTTTCGGTCGCGAACGACGCCAAGTCACTTTGACCAACCTCCGCATGTGCTTTCCAGAACTCGGAGCAACAAATCGCGAACACCTTGCACGAAAACATTTCGCTGCCTTCGGACGGAGCTTTCTTGAGCGCGGCCTGCTCTGGTGGGCAACTCCGCAACGTCTGTGCAAATTGGTCAGGATAGAGGGGCTTGAGCATATTCAACACACGGATGGAAAGCCCATCATCCTCCTGGTGCCACACTTCATCGGGCTCGACATGGGTTGGACGCGGTTGACGCTTGAATTGGACATGGTGAGCATCTACGCCAACCAGAAGAATCTGCTATTCAATGCGGCTTTGCTCAAGGGACGAACTCGCTTTGGCTCTTCAACCCTGCTGTCACGACAGGAAGGAACGCGCCCGGCAATCCGGATGATGCGCGCGGGAAAACCTTTCTATTACCTGCCTGACATGGATTACGGTCAGAGGGATACCATCTTCATTCCATTTTTTGGCGTGCCGACAGCAACAATCACGGGGCTGTCTCGCCTGGCGCGCATTGCCGGCGCAGTCGTCCTGCCGGTGGTCACACGAATGGAACCTGAAGATCGGGGGTATGTCGTCAACATTGGTGCGCCTTGGCAGGATTTCCCCGGTTCAAGCATCGAGGAGGACACGCGGCGCATGAATGCCTATATTGAGACTGAGGTACTGCGACTGCCGGAGCAGTACCTCTGGCTGCATAAACGCTTCAAGACCCGGCCCTTTGGCGAGCCAAGTCCCTACGCGTAGCGAACCGATTACTCGATCACCTTGGCGACGACACCGGCGCCGACGGTACGACCGCCCTCGCGTATCGCGAAGCGCAAGCCCTCTTCCATCGCAATCGGTGCAATCAGCTTCACCGTGATCGAGACGTTGT
>JBAYVV010000207.1:0-6488 GCA_041674465.1 Sterolibacterium sp. | reverse complement strand
GCCGAATCCGCAGGCGACCGAACCGCAGATTCGCACGATCTACGAAGGCTTTGGTTTGAACCGTCGCCAGATCGACATCGTGGCCGAGGCGGTTCCCAAACGCGACTACTACTACCAGTCGCGGCTGGGCAATCGCTTGTTCGATCTGGACCTGGGGCCGGTCACGCTGGCTTTTGCCGGTGCCTCGACACCGCAGGACCAACGCGACATTGACGCGGTATCCCGCTCTGTGCCGTCTTCCGACTTCGCAGCCGCCTGGCTGCGCCATCGTGGCCTCGACTGGGCCGCCGACCTTGTTCCGTCCTTTCCTTCCCTTTCGTCAGTTCAACAGGAGAACGCACCATGAAAAAAACCATCCTCGTCATTGCCGCCGCAGCGTTGGTGACCCTGATGCCCTCAGCGCACGCGCAGTGGGTCGTCATCGATCCGACCAACCTTGTGCAGAACATCATGACGGCCGCCAACACTCTGGAGCAGATCAACAACCAGATCAAGCAACTGCAGAACCAAGCGCTGTCGCTGATGAACCAGGCGAAGAACCTCACCGGTCTGGACTTCAGCGCCTTGAATCAACTGCGTGCTTCGCTGTCGGCGACCAACCAGCTCATCCAGCAGGCCCAGGGCCTGGCGTTCAATGTCTCGCAGATGGAGACCGAATTCCAGCGGCTCTACCCCGATGCGTATTCCGCTTCCACCTCGGGAACCCAGATGGCGACCGATGCGCGTTCGCGCTGGCGCAATTCGCTCGAAGCGCTGCGCACCGCGACCAAGGTGCAGTCACAGGCAGTGCAGAACTTCGCCTCCGACGAGCAGACGCTGACGGACCTGGTGAACCGCAGCCAATCGGCGGTCGGCGCTTTGCAGGCCACACAGGCGACCAACCAACTGCTGGCCTTGCAATCGCGGCAGGCCATCCAGGCGCAGCAACTGCAAATCACGCAGGACCGCGCCACCGCGCTGGAGCAGGCGCGCGTCGTCGCCGTGCAGGAGCGTGCCCGCGAGGTGCGGCGGCGCTTCATCGGTGAAGGCACGCCGTACACCCCACAGACCGTCGATTTTTACAGCCACTGAGGGGACGTCATGAACGATGTTTCCGTCATCGACCATTTCCTCAGCGTCTTCTCGCACTACATCGACTCCGGTTTCGGTTTGGTGCGAGGAGAAGTTGCTTTCTTGACGACCACGCTGGTGGTGATCGACATGACACTGGCCGGGCTGTTCTGGGCCATGAGCCAGGCCAGCGGTGGCGGGGACGACATCATCGGCAAGCTCATCAAGAAGGTGCTGTATGTGGGCACCTTCGCCTACATCATCGGCAATTTCAATCTGCTGGCCGGTATCGTGTTCCGGTCCTTCGCGGGCTTAGGGTTGGTCGCGTCCGGCTCGACGATCACACAGGCCGAGTTCCTGCAGCCGGGGCGGCTGGCCAAGGTGGGCATCGACGCGGGTGCACCGATCCTGAAGCAGATTGGCGACATGGCGGGCTTCCCCGAGGTGTTCGTGAACCTTGACGCGATCGTCGTTCTGTTCCTGGCCTGGCTGGTGCTGATCGTGAGTTTCTTCGTGCTCGCGGTGCAGCTCTTCGTCACCTTGATCGAATTCAAGCTGACCACGCTTGCAGGCTTCGTGCTGGTGCCGTTCGCATTGTGGAACAAGACCTCATTTCTCGCTGAAAAAGTGTTGGGTAACGTGGTGTCGTCAGGCATCAAGGTGCTGGTGCTGGCGGTCATCGTCGGCATCGGAACAGGGTTGTTCGCCGAGTTCCAGGTAACCCCGAATGAACCCTCCATCGACCACGCACTGACCATCATGCTGGCCGCACTGGCGATGCTGGGCCTGGGGATCTTCGGGCCAGGCATTGCGACCGGGCTGGTGTCTGGGGCACCGCAGTTGGGTGCGGGCGCTGTGGCCGGAACCGCGTTGGGTGTCGCGGGAGCTGCGGTTGCCGTGGGCGCTGCCGCCACGGGTGTGGGCGGCGCGGTGGCTGCCGGTGCGCGTATGGCGCCGGGTGCCGCAAAGATGGCTGCCAGCGGTGCCAGCTCGATGGCCTCGACCGCCAGCAGCGCGAAGTCCGCATTCCAGGCCGGTTCTGCCGGTGCGGGCGGCGGACTCAAGGGTGCCGCGGCAGGCTTGGGCAACGTCGCCAAGACGGGCGCGCAATCGGTGGGGCAAAAGGTCGCCGCTGGAGCCAAGTCGATGAAGAACCGGGCTGCTGCGGCCGTCAAGCCGGATGCCCCAGCGTCCGGGGCTGGCGCAGGTGCCGGAGCTGGTTCGGCCAGCACAGCCAATGGCCCGGCCGCTCAAGGTGGCGCCGATGCCGCACCCACCGATACCCAGCAACCCGCATGGGCCAAGACCCTGCACCGCCGCCAGCAGATCAGCCATGCCGCCTCGACCGTCGCCCACACGCTGCGCGGTGGAGACGGCGGCGGCTCGGGCAGCAGCCCCAGCCTGCGCGACCCCTCGGATTCATAAGGAGAACATCTCATGCGATTCAAACGCTCATTGGTGCGTTATGCGGACACGCCGCAGCCTGCCACCCCCTACCAATCTGCCGAACAGGTTTGGGACGACCGTATCGGCGCGTCTCGCGTGCAGGCAAAGAACTGGCGGTTGATGGCCTTCGGTTGCCTGGTGTTGGCCCTGCTGATGGCGGGCGGCCTGGTCTGGCGCTCAGCGCAGTCCATCGTCACTCCCTTTGTGGTGGAAGTGGACAGCGGCGGGCAGGTGCGCGCTGTCGGTGAAGCTGCCACGCCGTACAAGCCCAACGATGCGCAGACGGCGCACCATTTGGGGCGCTTCGTCACGCTGGTGCGCTCGCTCTCCATCGACCCCATCGTCGTGCGGCAGAACTGGCTGGATGCCTACGACTACACCACTGACCGTGGTGCGGCGGTGCTCAACGACTACGCACGCACCAACGATCCCTTCGCCCGCATCGGCAAGGAGTCGGTGACGGTGCAGATCACCAGTATCGTGCGCGCCAGCGAGGCGTCGTTCAACGTGCGCTGGACCGAGCGCCGCTATATCAACGGCGCAGCGGCTGGACTGGAGCGCTGGACGGCTGTTGTGTCCGTCGTCCTGCAAACGCCGCGCACCGAAGAACGGTTGCGCCGCAATCCGCTGGGCATCTACGTCAATGGGTTGTCGTGGAGCCGTGAACTCGATTCTTCCGAAGGAACCAAACCATGAAACCGTCTTTGTGCATCTACGTATTTCTGTCCCTGCTGGTGGCCACATCCATGACCCTCTCGGGCTGCGCCACGCAGGGCAAGCCACCGCCGACCATCACACTCGATGAGCCGGTCGCGGCGCAGCCGCTGCCGGAGTTGCCCAAGCCCATCGAGGTGGTCGCGGTTCCGCAGCCTTTGCCATTACCTGAACAGTTGAAGCTGTTGCCGGATGAGATGGAGGCCAAGACAGTACCCGAATCGGCCGACGAGAAGGTACGGGTCACGCGGGCCAATCAGGAGGCGCGCATCGCACCGACCCGCGAGGGCTACGTCAATGCGATCCAGGTATGGCCGTTCACTGACGGTGCGCTGTACCAGGTCTATGCCAGTCCGGGTCGGGTGACGGTGGTTTCGCTCCAGCCGGGCGAGGAACTGGTGACGGTCGCTGCCGGCGACACCGTGCGCTGGATCGTGGGCGACACGTCCAGCGGCGCGGGGGCCAGTCTGCGCGTGAGCGTGCTGGTCAAGCCCACGCGCAGCGGTCTCAAGACCAATCTGGTTGTGACGACCAACCGGCGCACTTACCTGATTGAGTTGACCTCGACAGAGAAGGCATGGATGGCCTCCGTGTCCTGGGACTATCCGAAGGATCGCATGCTGGCCTTGCAGCGTCAGGCACAGGCGGCACAGGTTGCCGCGCCGGTCGATGCGGGCCTGTCGCTGGAGAAGATCCGGTTTCGCTACGCGATTACCGGCAGCAATCCGCCCTGGAAACCACTACGCGCCTTCGACGATGGCGAGAAGGTCTATATCCAGTTCCCGGGTGGCATCGCACAAGGCGAACTGCCGCCGCTGTTCGTCATCGGCGCGCAGGGGGATGGCCAGCTCGTGAACTACCGCTTCCGTTCGCCGTACTACATCGTGGACCGGCTGTTCGGCGCGGCCGAACTTCGCCTGGGTGCTGACAAGGGCGACGTGGTGCGGATCGAGCGCACGGATGGGATTGTGAGTGGGACGCGGAGGAACTGACCATGAGCCAAGCGAACAATGCCCCTGATACCTCAGATTTTGCAGTGCCAGACGTGCCGCCCAAGGTGGCCCCAGAGAACGTGACGCTGCGTTCCCAGCCGCGTCCAGTGACGCGCCTGAACCGGCGCATGCTGGCCGTCCTCGCAGGCGGGCTGGCGACGGCCGTACTTGGCGGCACCATCTGGTCGCTGCAATCGACGCAGCGCCGTGGCGCTGGCGACCAGAAGGAGTTGTACAACGTTGATCGCGTGTCACGCTCGGAAGGGCTTGATCGACTGCCAGCGGATTATTCCAAGCTGCCGCCGACCATGCCAGCCGCAGTGCCACAATTCGGTGCGCCGCTGCCAGGCGACTTGGGTGGCCCGATCCACAAGGCTGAACAACAGGCGCAGGGTTATGGCAACCAGCAGCCCGGCCATGATCCGGCCGAGGTTGAGCGCCTGGCGCGTTTGAAGCAGGCCGAGGAAGCGGCGGCTTCTTCGGTGTTCTTCCGATCAGGTGGTCAAAAGGTGGCCGCTACCGCGCAGCCGCAGGCCTTGCCTGCGGCCACAGCGCTAGCCGCGAATGCCGCCTTTGATCCGATGGCCGCTGGTCCAGCCTCGACAGCAGCGCAGCCCGCCGATCCCACGACAGTACAGAATCGGCAGGACCAGAAGGAGGCGTTTCTG
Organism: Sterolibacterium sp.; assembly: GCA_041674465.1. Lineage (GTDB taxonomy): Bacteria > Pseudomonadota > Gammaproteobacteria > Burkholderiales > Rhodocyclaceae > JACRAR01. Next base: position 1,618 of record JBAYVV010000207.1, on the reverse strand, counting down.
TCCAAAGCCGGTTCTACGGAAACACGTAATTCCGGGTCTTTGCAAATGCCCGCTTCACCCTATCAGGTGATGGCCGGCACGGTGATCGCCGCTGCGCTGGTCACAGGCATCAAGTCCGACCTGCCGGGCGATGTGATCGCCACGGTGACGGAGCCGGTCTACGATACGGCCACCGGCAAGTACGTGCTGATCCCGCAGGGCTCCCGCTTGCTGGGCAAATACAACAGCCAGGTGAGTTATGGGCAGAGCCGGGTGCAGGTGGTGTGGAATCGGGTAATCCTGCCAGATACGTCCTCGTTCCAACTCGACAAGTTGGTCGGCACCGATCCGGCGGGCTACGCGGGTCTGGAAGATGGGGTGGACTGGCACTGGGATCGCGTATTCGCTGGTGCTGCGCTAACGACCTTGTTGGGCATCGGCGCCGAGTTGGCCGCGCCGGAGAACCGCAATGGAGGGGACCGCGTGATCATCGCCGGGCGCGACAGCCTGAAGGACTCTGTGAACCAGGTGGGCCAAGAGATGACCCGGCGCAACATGAACATGCAGCCGACGCTGACCGAGCGACCCGGCCTGCCGGTGCGCGTCATCGTCAACCGTGATTTGGTGCTGCGGCCGTATCAACCCCTTTTCTTTGTGCGTGAGGGTTCGCGATGAGTACGTTGCCCAAAAAATTGCGTCTTGGCCCGCTCCCGAAGACTGAAAGCACAAAGCTGACCTTTGCTTGCCCGGCCAGCTTGAAGGCCGACCTCGACCACTATGCGGCGCTGCACGCCCAGGCCTACGGCGAAACAGTGGATGCGGTGACATTGATTCCGCACATGCTGGAAGCGTTCATGGCCGGAGACCGGGGATTCAGGAAAGGGGGCAGTGCAAGTAGTCAAGCAACTGGTGCAGCCTCACGGTAAACTGTGCATATCAGTCACAAAGAGGAAGCATTGGAGCGAGAAGACCGATAGTTCAATCAGCCTGAGGTATCAACAGATTCAGAAGACAGAGCGAACCGTCCGATTGCTGGGTGAGATTCCCACTAACAACAAGCACCGTACCCTAACCAACGCACAACAAACCAAGGAGGTAACTATGAAGAAAACAAACTTCAAAATTAATTTCGTGGCAAGTTGGGCTGTGGCACTGTCGGTCTTCGTTGGCGCTGGAGGTGCACAGTTCATCTGTGCTCGATCCAATGCTTCTTCGAGTTAATACCAAGGGACCAACGCCGCGTACAAGGCACCTGGCCCTGCCAGGAACGCGCAGCCCACGAGCTGCGCGTTCTCGTTTTTGGGGGGCTTTGCAAAGATGGTGATCGGCGAGCGAGGTCTTGCCGTGCGCAATCCATTCGCTGTAGCGCTCCTGGGTTTGCTATCGCGATGCTCCTATGTGGCTCCCAGTCCACAAATCAGTAGTGGGCCGAAGTCACCGGAAAACCCTCTAAACTGTTGCTGTCTATAGACTTTTAGCACGATGCCCGCCATCAAGAAATGCTTGACAGCGGACATTTTTTATTATTGGCCGAAGGGATGATTACTTCAGCTTGGTTTCCTTGTACAGGACGTGCTTGCGCGCCTTGGGATCGAACTTCTTGATCTCCAGCTTCTCGGGCTTGGTGCGCTTGTTCTTG
>JBAYVV010000206.1:0-6502 GCA_041674465.1 Sterolibacterium sp. | reverse complement strand
AGTTGCTGTTCGAATTCCCCGACGGGGGACGCTTGCGCTAGCTGATAGACGGCCAGCATCAAGTGGCTGAGATGGGCTGAAACATGGGGTCTGCCTATTTTGACGGCATCGACCGGCAGACGAGCCAGACCTGAACGAGGGCTCTGATCTGGGATTGTCCTGTCGATCGAGGCAGCGCTTCTACTTTTGCGGATGTTCATAAGAAACTCCTTTTGCCGCGCAAGACTCTTTGCGTGCCAATTCGACGGGGAGCGGTCTCGACTTTTGCCCACGACATTCAATTCCGCCAATGTTAGGGGATGTCGTCAGGAATCAGGATGGTTCAATTGAACGATATCAATTCCGCAGCCATTGCCGCCAAGGGTTACTACGTGCGTCCCACCATCTTCGCCAATGTGACCAACAACATGACAATCGCTCGCGAAGAGGTGTTCGGCCCGGTGCTGACCATTCTGGGATACCGGGACGAAGACGAAGCGGTGCGCATCGCCAACGACACGCCTTACGGCCTGGCTGGGTACGTTTCGGGTGGCTCGGTGGAACATGCCGGCGCCATCGCCCGCAGGATTCGGGCCGGCAACGTTAACCTCAACGGCGTGCCCAACGAACGGACGGCACCGTTTGGTGGCTACAAACAGTCAGGCAACGGCCGAGAGTGGGGCCGATTCGGATTCGAGGAGTACCTGGAGGTGAAGGCGATTGCGGGGATGGGGGTGAATTAGGCAGCAAGTTGATGAACGGCAACGGCGCTTGACCCGTCGGGCAGTGCTTCGATTGTTGGCTACCAGTCAGGCTGAAATATTTGCTTCTCTGCAACTGCCCTTCTTCGCAGAGAAAAATAGGGCATTTGCGAACATACAAAGTACCCTGGAATACGATATTTCGGTGACGGGTCATCGCTAGTAAGCTGCCGGCTATGACCTGAAGTGCTCCGGCCCCATTGCTGCTGAAAGATACCCGCTTAATCAGGTTCCTCAGTTTCCCCAGATGGATCCCAACCGGTCGAAGTGAACTCTTCCCGCAGCTGCCTCAGTTCTGGCTGGTGCAGGACAGCAAGACGAGCCAGTAGTCGAGCGCCTTTTGACAACAGGTGGATTTCGACTTGCCGCTTGTCTTCCAGACTTGGGCGTCGTTCAACCAGCCCCGATTTTTCGCATCGGTCGATCAACGCCACGATACCGTGATGTTTTGCCTGAAGGCGTTCGGCAATTTCGCTGACGGTAGCCCAATTCTTTCCGGGTATGCCCCTGACGTGCAACAGCAACTGGTATTGCAGCGGCGTCAACCCGTGGGCTTGACACAGATCTTCGCTAATCCGGAGGAAACATCGCAAGCGGTAGCGGAAATGCGACAGCCTTTCGTAATCAGATTTATTCATGGCTCCCCATCGGCGTTGCCAAATATTCCTCTTGACCGATCAATCTTCAGCGTGTATATATCATGTAGTGATATTATCAATTGATGATACACAATACCACCAATGCGACATCAGGAGATCAATCATGAGCATTCTTTCGTTTCCCAAGATGGTTTTCTCGAACGTAGGCTGGCCGGAACTGGAAAGCAAGCACTTGTCGCTCGTAAGATTCTTTTCTTTGGTTGTCCTCCCGCTGGCCCTACTTCCGCCTGCCATGCTTTACTACGCCGGCAGTCACTATGGCGATCTCTTTGTCGTCGGTTTTGGCAGTAAACCATGGGGCGCAATCGCTGCGATTTTCTACCTGGAAGAGATCATAACCGTTCTAATCATGGGGTGGCTTATCCGGGAAGTGGCCGAGTGGTACAACTTGCATCCCAGTAATACGGATGCCTTCATGCTTGCAGGTATTGCGCCGACTCCCATGTGGCTGTCCTCGCTCAGCCTGCTGGTACCTAACCTGGCCATGGACGCTGGAATTGCCTTGCTGGCGCTGGCTGCCAGTTGCGGCCTTCTCTATAACGGCATTTGCACTTTCTGTCGCACGCGGGACGAGGTATCTGCCGTCGGGATGACGCAGATAGTCATGAGTGCCGGCGCATTCTTTTGGGCGTTACTCTTGGTCGTGGTCGTTACGCTCTAAGGTGACTTCATCGAATTCGATGGTGTGAAGGGTAATGTCGTCAGCATGGCCTGCCGGAGATGAGCCGTGAGCCGCTATCGGATATCCACCTGTCATCGTAAGGTTTCATTGCGTCAGCCCCTTTAAGCTCTGTGAATTCAAAGCCGGAAAGCAGTCTTTCGAACTCAAATGCGACGATGGCGATTTCTGATCGGTTCGCCATGGCGGTCCGAGCATGGCAGACCAGCGATGATTTATTTGCGCCTGCCGCGCGCTGTTTCCATCTGGGTGCAGAGCATCTGCGCACCGTCGAGTAGCCGGGACGTATGGCGATTGATCAAGTCCGGCGGGATAAAGAACAGGTTGCCGCGTGCGTTGGCTGTGAGATCTTTCCAGCGCCGCCACATGTCCAGCCATTCCGGTCGCGACGCGTCCATGCCGCTGGCCACGATGGCCTCGGGATTGGCCGCCAGCACCGCCTCCAGCGTCACGGTCGGCGCCAGCAAAGGTAGCTGGGCGAAAATATTTTCAGCGCCGCACAATTGCATGACGCTGCTGATGATTTGCTCGCCGTTAACCGTGGCCAACGGCTGATGCCAGATTTGGTAGAAGGTGCGCACCACCGGCCGTTTTGAATAGCGGTCGCGCAGTTGCGCGTGGCGGGCACGGAAGTCTCGCGCTGCCGCCGTGGCGATGTCGCTGGTCGCGGCGAGTTCGCCGAAGCGCTCGATATTGCCCGGGATGTCGTCGATCCTGCGCGGCTGGCTGACGAACAGCGGCAGTCCCAGGGCCTTGAGCCGGGCCAGTTGCGCCGCCGTGCTGCCGCCTTCCCAGACAATCACCAGGTCGGGCCGCTGGGCCAGGATCGCTTCGAGATCGAAGCCGGCATAGTTGCTGACATGGGCAATGTGCTTTGCCTCGGGCGGATAATTGCTGAATTCGCTGACGCCGACAAGGTATTTGCCGGCGCCTGCAGCGTAGATATTTTCAGTGATGTGTGGCGCCAGGCTGACGATGCGTCGTGCCGGTGCCGACAGCTTCAGCGTTGTACCCGTGTCATCGCGCACACTGATTTCGGCACGCGCGACGCTGAACGTCAGCAGAGAAAGCAGGAAGAGAATGGAGAGGCGCTGGATTTGCATGGGATAATCGCGGCAGCTTGCATGTCTTAGGCCAACGCGCTGATTCTACCTCGCTCAGATGAAGGAGAATTGCGGAACAAGGATGGAACGACCATGCCAAATCATCATTTTCGACCGGGGCTGTTGCTGACACTGCTGCTCTGCCTGTTTTCCGGCGCAGCGCTGGCGGACGAGGACTGGCTCATCGCCCGGACCAACGGCGCCTGGACCTGGGAGAAGACCGGCCCGGAGGGCAGAGTCCTGAAAAACTTTCTCAACCAGGAGGTGTTGCGCATGGGTGAGGATGGCCAGGTGATTGCCGTCTCGGCCTTGCCTTTCACGCCGGGTGAGACCACCACCTGCAGTGAAACCGCCAGACGCAACCCCAAGCATGCCTGCTCGAGTGCATTCCTCGATTGCAAGCCGGCCGGTGGCGGTGCGTTTTCCGTGATGCTTGGCCTCGTCTTGGGTGGCGGCAAGGGAGCCAGTGAAAAGCGCAACGCCCTCAGCTGCACCTTTGATGAACAAGCATTGCAGGAAGCGGCGCTGGCGGTCGGGCTGATTGAGAAAATCGAGTCCAGGAAAATCCAGAAGCGTGCCGCCCCGGTAGCCGACCCTGCGCCACCGGTCACTGATTAGCACCCTAGACCCAACTACGGGCACAAGTTCCCCACCCTCGTTTCCATGCACATTAATTTCTTCTTATCGGGCAAGGCGTAGTGGCACGTATCGAGTCGAAAATCGATCCGGGCAGCGCTCCAAGCTGCGCCAACCGCGCCGCCTGGCTGCGGCTCATCGAGGATTTTCGTGCGGTCGAAGCGCGCACCCGAACTGCGTCGGAAAAAGCCCGGCCGTTGTTTGAGAAGCGCGGTGCCTTGCTGCCGCGTGAGCGGGTGGCGCGTGCACTGGATCCCGGCGCGCCCTTCCTGGAACTGGCCAGCGTTGCCGGCTGGTGCCAGGATCAGCCCGACCCGCAGAAAACGCTGGCGGGTGGCGGACTGATCAGCGGCATCGGTTATGTGTCCGGCGTGCGCTGTCTGGTGATGGCTTCGGATGCCGGCATCGAGGCCGGCGCAATCCAGCCCAAGGGCCTCGACAAGATGTTGCGCATGCTCGAAATCGCATTGCAGAACAAGCTGCCGCTGTTGTATCTGGTGGAGTCCGCCGGCGCCAACCTGATGCGCTACCGCGTCGAGGATTTCATCCTGGGCGGCGGCCTGTTCCACGGCCTGACGCGCCTGTCGGCCGCCGGCATCCCGGTGGTGACCGTGGTGCATGGCGCATCCACCGCCGGTGGCGCCTACATGCCGGGCATGTCCGATTATGTGGTGATGGTGCGTGGGCGCGCCAAGGCTTTCCTGGCCGGCCCGGCCCTGCTCAAGGCCGCCACCGGCGAAGACGCCAGCGAGGAAGAACTCGGCGGCGCCGAGATGCATGCCAGCGTCAGCGGACTCTGCGAATATCTGGCCGAAGACGATGTCGACGGCATCCGCCAGGCGCGCGAAATATTCCGCTGCTTCGAGCGCTTCAAAAGCGGTGCTGAGGCGGGAGGGCAGGGCAGGGCGCCGGCCTGCGACAGCGAGGACCTGCTGGCGCTGGTGCCGCTCGACGGCAGGAAATCCTACGATGTGCATGAGGTAATTGCACGTTTCGTCGATGCCTCGGACTTCCTCGACTTCAAGCCGCTGTATGGCGTGTCCACCGTGTGCGGCCACGCCGAAATCGACGGCCATGCGGTCGGCATCCTCGGCAACAACGGCCCGATCGATCCGGCCGGCGCCACCAAGGCTTCGCACTTCATCCAGCTCTGCTGCCAGAGCGGCACGCCGCTGGTGTATCTGCAGAACACCACCGGCTACATTGTCGGCAAAGCGTCCGAGTCGGCCGGCATGATCAAGCACGGCGCGAAAATGATCCAGGCCGTCGCCCACGCCAGCGTGCCGCAGATCACCCTGCATATCGGCGCATCCTTCGGCGCCGGCAACTACGGCATGTGCGGCCGCGCCTACGGCCCGCGCTTCGCCTTTTCCTGGCCCAACGCCAAGACCGCGGTGATGGGGGCGGAGCAGGCCGCCACCACCATGCGGCTGGTGATGGAAGCCAAAGCCCGGCGGAAAATGGGGAACCCGGATGCGGGCGGTGCACCGAACGCCGATGAAATCGCGGCGATGGAGGCGAAGATCATCGACACCTTCGAGAGCCAATCTTCGGCCTTGTATACCAGTGGTCTTCTGCTCGACGACGGCATCATCGATCCGCGGGATACGCGCAAGGTGCTGGCCTATGCCCTGTCGATCTGCCGTGAGGCGGAGGCCAGGACGCTCACGCCGATCCAGTTTGCGGTAGGACGGCATTGATGAGATATACGCAGGAACACCTCGAACTGCAGCGTTCGCTCAAGAAACTCATCGACAGCGAGATCAATCCGTTTGTCGACGAGTGGGAAGAGGCCGAGTTTTTCCCAGCCCACGAGGTCTTCAAGAAGCTGGGCAGCGCCGGTTTCCTCGGCATCAACAAGCCAGCCGAATACGGCGGACAGGGGCTGGACTACAGCTACCAGCTGGCGTTCGTCGAGGCGCTCGGCCATATCCGCTGCGGCGGTGTGCCGATGGCCATCGGCGTGCAGACTGACATGGCGACGCCGGCACTGGCGCGCTTCGGCTCCGACGAATTGCGCCGGGAGTTTCTCGCGCCTTCGATTGCCGGCGATTACGTCGCCTGCATCGGCGTTTCAGAGACTGGCGCCGGATCCGACGTCGCCTCGATCAAGACCACGGCACACAAGGATGGCGGCGATTACCTCATCGACGGCGGCAAGATGTGGACCACCAGCGGCACCCAGGCCGACTGGATCTGCCTGCTCGCCAACACTTCGGAAGGCGCACCGCACAAGAACAAGAGCCTGATCTGCGTGCCGCTCGATACACCGGGCGTCAGTCGCGCCAAGAAATTCAAGAAACTGGGCATGTGGTCGTCGGATACCACGCAACTGTTTTTCGACAATGTGCGCGTGCCGCAGCGTTACCGCATCGGTGAGGAAGGCCTGGGCTTCACCTACCAGATGCGCCAGTTCCAGGAAGAGCGCCTGTTCGCCGCGGCACAGTGGACGGTGCTCGAGCGCATCCTCGCCGACACCATTGCCTACACGCGCGAGCGGCAGGTCTTCGGCCAGGCGGTACTGGACCACCAGTATGTGCAGTTCCGTCTCGCCGAGTTGAAAACCGAAGTCGAGGCCTTGCGTGCGCTGGTGCATGATGCTGCGGAACGTTACCTGGCCGGCGAGGATGTGACGATGCTGGCCTCGATGGCCAAGCTCAAGATCGGCCGGCTCGGCCGCGAGGT
>JBAYVV010000205.1:0-6516 GCA_041674465.1 Sterolibacterium sp. | reverse complement strand
TCTGCGAACTGGACAAGATGCTGCCGGAGTACTATCAGGTGCGTGGCTGGAACAAGGACGGCGTGCCAACCGCCGACACCCGCACCCGTCTGGGTTTGTAATTCAATTCTGCCGCGGGGCGCCTCGCTCTTCTCGATCGAGGTGCTCCGCGTTCTTTTCAGGACAACCGAATTGAGATGAAGGCTGCGCTGAAGTTGTATGCCTCGCTGTCGGACTATCTACCGGCCGAGTCACGCAAAACCAATCGAATCGACCTTGAACTAGAGCCTGGCACTACGGTGCTGGACCTGATCGACCGTTATCGTTTGCCGCAACAGCTTTGCAAATTGGTTCTCATCGATGGCTCCTTCGTGCCGCCAGAAGACCGAGGGGCACGTGCGCTTCGGGAGGGTGAGGTTCTCGCGATCTGGCCTCCGATCGCGGGAGGATGAGACTGCCGCAGTCTTTCGAGATCACACTCGCGCGTGCCGACTTTGTCCGGCTGTTGCCCGCTGCTGTTGGTAACGATCAATTCGTGGATGAAGGGGCGGTTTTCCGGCATGAGGAAAAACACCGCTCCTGGCGCATCGATTTCAAATCCCTCCCCGAAATAATGATGGGGCAGATGCGCATGGAGCGGCATCGGTTGAGCTTTTTTTTCGATGGATACTCGGATACGGAAATAGACCAGTTCATGTCCCGCTTCGAGGTCAATTTCCGGCGGGGCGGAGGTTGATCTGTTAGAATCCGTGTTGGCGGGCCTCCCCGCATTGCGGGGTGGTGAACCTGGTCAGGTCCGGAAGGAAGCAGCCACAGCTATTTTCTGCAAGTGCCGGGGGTAAGGCTCGCCACCTGTCTATTTCTAGGGTTCCTGCCGCATGAGCTACCAGGTTCTTGCACGCAAATGGCGTCCCAAGTCGTTTGCCACGCTGGTGGGTCAGGAGCATGTCGTACGTGCCCTGACGCATGCGCTTGACCAGCAGCGTCTTCACCATGCCTATCTGTTCACTGGTACCCGCGGTGTTGGCAAGACCACCATCGCCCGGATTCTGGCCAAAGCACTGAATTGTGAATCCGGAATCACTTCCCAGCCCTGCGGTACCTGCTCTTCCTGCCAGGAAATCGACGGGGGCCGCTTCATTGATCTGATCGAGGTCGACGCCGCCACCAACACCAAAGTCGACGAGATGCGCCAGTTGCTGGAGAACGCCACCTATGCGCCGACGCGTGGTCGTTTCAAGGTGTATGTCATCGACGAAGTCCATATGCTCTCCAACTCTGCCTTCAACGCCATGCTGAAGACTTTGGAGGAACCGCCCGAACACATTAAGTTCATTCTTGCCACCACCGATCCGCAGAAAATTCCAGTGACTGTGCTGAGCCGCTGCCTGCAATTCAATCTGAAACAGATGCCGCAGACGCACATCATTACCCATTTGGGGCAGATACTCGAGAAGGAGGGTGTACCCTGCGAGCCGGCTGCGCTCAAGCAATTGGCAAAGGCCGCGGCTGGCAGCATGCGCGATGCGCTCAGTCTACTTGATCAGGCGATCGCACATGGCGCCGGCAGGGTTGAGGAAGTCAATGTAAGAGACATGCTCGGCACGGTTGGCGATGATTATCTATTCGGCATCCTCGATGCTTTGACGGCAGGCGATGTAGAGAAGTTGCTTGCCGTGGCCGATCTCATGAATACACGCAGCCTCAGCTTTGATGCCGCTTTGCAGGATCTGGCAAGCTTGTTCCATCGTATCGCCTTGGCACAGTTTGCACCGCAGGCGCTCGTTGACGATGGTGAGCGGCAGCGTCTTACCCCTTATGCGAGTGCCTTTGATGGGGAATACCTGCAACTGGCATACCAGATTGCGATTCACGGCCGCGACGATCTTGGGCTGGCACCGGATGAGCGCGCCGGATTCAGCATGACTTTGTTGCGTTTGTACGCGTTCCGTCCCGAGATGCCAGGCCCGCTTGGCGAGGCAACGACGAAACGAGAGGGATCTTCTGTGCCTCCTGCATCAACGCCACCCGTCGCCAAGCGCAAGGAAAACACTCAGCAGAAATCGGTTTCTGCTCCTGCTGCGGAAAGTAGAGGTGGCCAGGAAGCGCATGACTGGCATTCAATTACGGCGCAGCTCAATCTTGGCGGCATGGTGCGCAGTTTGGCACAACATTGCGAACTGGCCGAGGTTGGCTTGGACATGATCACACTGCGTTTGCCACCGGCACATAAGTATTTGCTTGGCAAGGTACATCAGGACAAACTGCAGACCGAACTACAGACCTATTATGGTCGGCCGCTCAGGCTCAACATCCTGCTGGCAGACACTGCTGAGGAAACACCCGTGGAACGCAGTCGTCAATTGCAGCGCGAACGTCAGGAGCGAGCCATTGCGGCGATTGAGCAGGACAGCTTCGTCCGCAATGTGGTCGAGCTGTTCGATGCCACGATCGACGAATCATCCATAAAACCGATTAATTAAAAGCGATCCAGGAGAAATCAACATGATGAAAGGTGGCATTGCCGGCCTGATGAAGCAAGCGCAACAAATGCAGGAGCGCATGGCAAAAGCTCAGGATGAACTCGGCTCGATTGAAGTAGAGGGCCAAGCCGGTGCCGGCATGGTCAAGGTATCGATGACCTGCAAGCATGATGTTCGGCGTGTCACCATTGATGCCTCGGTGATGGACGACAAGGAAATGCTGGAAGACCTGGTTGCGGCAGCGGTCAATGATGCCGTCCGCAAGGTCGAAGCGACCACCCAGGAAAAGATGAGCGGTTTCACCGCCGGTTTGCAACTTCCGCCGGGCATGAAGCTTCCCTTTTAACGCTCATGGCAGCTAAAGCCACCCACTGATGATGAAACACGCGAAAAGCAGCATAAAGACCCACCCCCTCCCGACCTCCCCCTCGCGGGTGAGGCGATTGGTTTGCTCGCTTCGCTCGATATCTTACCCAGCGCCCATTCTTGTTGTTTCACGCTAATGCCAGGCAGTCTCGAGAATCTCATCGAAGCGCTGCGCTGCCTGCCCAGTGTCGGGCCAAAATCCGCACAACGCATGGCTTACCACCTGTTGCAGCGCGAGCGCCTTGGTGCGCAACGTCTGGCGGATGCGCTTACGGCGGCACTTTCCCAGATACATCATTGCCAGCGCTGCAATACCTTTACCGAAGATGAACGTTGTGCGCGCTGTTCTTCCGCCAAGCGTGATCCATCATTGCTTTGTGTTGTGGAAATGCCTGTGGATCTGAACATGATGGAGCAGACACATGCCTTCAACGGTCTGTACTACGTCCTGATGGGCAGGCTGAGTCCGCTCGACGGGATCGGGCCGAAGGAACTCAAACTGGAAAGATTGCTTGAGCGTGCGTGCGACGGCGTGGTCAAGGAGGTCATCATGGCAACCAATTTTACCAACGAGGGAGAGGCGACCGCGCACTACCTTTCCGACTTGCTTCATTCGCGTGGTATCAAGGTCAGTCGTATGGCGCGGGGTCTGCCGGTGGGCGGCGAGCTTGAATTTACCGACGCCGGCACCATTGCTCAGGCTTTTTACGAACGCCGTGATTATTGATGTGAAAGGCCAATGCACACAGGGTCTTATCCCAATGCGGTGCAACAGAGCTTTTATTCGGGGTTGATTATCCGGTATAATTAACAAGCATTTGGGTCGGCATTCAGCAAAATAAGGACAGAACAATGGCTTGTGATGACAAGGTGGATTGCGGTCGGCGGCGCCTGATCGTGGCCACCGCGACGGCGGGAGGCGTAGCGGGTATCGTTGCGGCGATTCCGTTCGTGGCGAGCATGCTGCCTTCCGAGCGTGCCAAGTCGGCGGGCGCCCCCGTCGAGGTCGATATCAGCAAACTCGCTCCCGGGCAGATGCTCACCGTCGAATGGCGCGGCAAACCGGTGTGGATCATCAACCGTACCAAGGAAATGCTCGAGTCCCTCAAGAAAGCCGATGACAAAGTCAGTGACCCGAACTCTGAAAAACGGATGCAGCCGGAATACTGCAAAAATGAAACACGCTCGATCAAGCCGGAAATTTTTGTCGCCGTCGGTATATGCACCCATCTGGGCTGCTCGCCCACCGACAAGTTCAAGACCGGAGCCGAGAGTGGCATCGATACCGACTGGCCGGGAGGCTTCCTGTGCCCATGCCACGGTTCGACCTTCGATCTGGCTGGCAGGGTGTATAAGAACAAGCCGGCTCCCGACAATCTTGAAGTACCCGCCCACAAGTACCTGGGCGATACCAAGATCGTGATTGGCGTCAGCCAAGACGGCAAGGAGGCCTGACCGATGAATGCGAAATTGACCGCGCTGCTCGGCTGGGTGGATGAACGTTTTCCGCTGACGGCCAATTGGAAGGCGCATCTCGCAGAATACTACGCACCGAAGAACTTCAATTTCTGGTATTTTTTCGGTTCGCTGGCGATTCTGGTGCTGGGCTTGCAGATCATCACCGGTATTTTCCTGACCATGCACTACAAGCCCGATGCCGCGCTCAATGCTTCGGGAGTTCCGGTGGCTTTTGCCAGCGTGGAATACATCATGCGCGATGTTCCCTGGGGATGGCTGGTGCGTTACATGCATTCAACCGGCGCTTCGGCTTTCTTCGTGGTGATTTACCTGCATATGTTCCGCGGGCTGCTTTATGGCTCATACCGCAAACCGCGCGAGCTCATCTGGTTGTTCGGCATGATTATTTTCCTTTTGCTCATGGGCGAAGCCTTCTTTGGCTATTTGCTGCCATGGGGGCAGATGTCATTCTGGGGTGCCCAGGTCATCGTTAACCTGTTCTCGGCAATTCCCCTGATCGGACCGGACCTGTCGATCTGGCTACGCGGCGATTTCGTCGTCGGCGATGCCACGCTGAACCGGTTCTTTTCTTTCCACGTGATTCTGGTGCCCCTGGTGCTGCTGGGGCTGGTCGCCGCCCATATTCTGGCGTTGCATGAGGTTGGCTCAAACAATCCGGATGGGATTGAAATTAAGAAGAAAAAGGACGCCAACGGGATTCCACTTGATGGCATCCCATTCCATCCCTATTACACCGTGAAGGATATCGTCGGGGTAGTGGCGTTCCTTATGGTCTTTTCTCTGGTCATATTTTTCATGCCGGAGTTTGGTGGCTACTTCCTCGAGTACAACAATTTCTTTCCCGCTGATCCGTTGGCCACGCCGCCGCACATAGCGCCGGTCTGGTATTTCACGCCTTTTTACTCCATGTTGCGCGCAGTCACGGTCAACTTTTTCTGGATCGACGCCAAGTTCTGGGGCGTAGTGGCCATGGGCGGTGGTGTCGTGATCCTGCTTTTCCTGCCCTGGCTTGATCGCAGCCCGGTCAAGTCGATTCGTTACAAAGGGCCGATCTTCAAGTCTGCTGTGGCGATTTTCGTTATTTGCTTCCTCGTCCTCGGTTATCTCGGCATGTTGGCACCGACCCCGTTGCGTACCCTTTTGTCCCAGATCTGCACCCTGCTTTATTTTGCTTTCTTCCTTCTCATGCCGATCTACAGCCAGTTGGACAAATGCAAACCGGAACCGGAAAGGCTGACAGGATAATGAGAAAACTGATCTTCGCATTGCTCTTTCTGCCGCTGGCCGTTTTTGCTTCAGCAGAACTGCATCTGGACAAGGCGCCTGACCGGACGCACGATATGGCCGCGCTGCAAAACGGCGCAAAAGTGTTCGTCAATTATTGCCTGAACTGCCACTCCGCGTCTTACATGCGTTACAACCGTTTGCGGGATATCGGTCTCAGCGAAGATCAGATACGGGAAAATTTGATGTTTACTGCGGACAAGGTCGGCGAACCCATGCGTATCGCCATGCAGCGTGCCGAATCAAAGGTTTGGTTCGGCAAAGCCCCGCCGGACCTGACGATCATCGCTCGTGCAAGAGCTTCTGAGTTTGGTTCTGGCGCCGACTGGCTATACACCTATCTGCGTACTTTCTACCGTGATGACCAGCGTCCGACCGGATGGAACAATCTGGTTTTTGAGAATGTCGGCATGCCGCACGTGCTCTGGGAGTTGCAGGGCCAGCAGGTGCTGGGCCAGGATCACAAACTGAGCATGGCCAGGCCAGGTAAACTCAAACCGGAGGAGTACGACGCTTTGGTTGCCGACCTGGTGGGGTATCTCCGGTACATGGCTGAACCCATAGCGGAAACGCGCAAACAACTGGGTGTGGCCGTTCTGATCGCCCTGGGTGTGTTGCTGGTCTTTTCCTATGCTCTCAAGCGTGAGTACTGGAAAGACATTCACTAACATTTATACTTATCGAACCGCGCAATGTTGCATATGGGGCATCGAGACCACAATTCACCATCAGTCCGCCGCGTGGTGCGCGATGCCGACTATTCCTGGGGTACCAGTACCATGATGAACCTGTATTCGGGCACCACATGCCCGTTTAGCCATCGCTGCCGCATCGTCCTGTACGAAAAGCAGATGGATTTTCAGGTGATCGATGTCGATTTGTTCAACAAGCCGGAGGACATCGCGGTCATCAATCCCTACAATCG
>JBAYVV010000204.1:0-6615 GCA_041674465.1 Sterolibacterium sp. | reverse complement strand
GGTTGGCGCGGCATGGTGGGCTCGGTGTTGCTGCAGCGCATGCAGGAAGAGAAGGATTTCGATTTGATCGAACCGGTCTTCTTCACAACCTCGAATATTGGCGGCAGCGCGCCCAAGTTCGCCACCGACAAAAGCAGGGACGCTGGCAAGCTCAAGGATGCCAAGAGCATTGATGCCCTGCGCGCCATGGACATCATCATCTCCTGCCAGGGTGGCGACTACACCACCGAGATTTTCCCCAAGCTGCGCGCCATCGGCTGGAATGGCTACTGGATTGATGCGGCTTCCACGCTGCGCATGAAGGACGATGCGATCATCATCCTCGATCCGGTCAATCGCGATGTCATCGATGCCGCCCTGAAGAAAGGCATCAAGAACTACATCGGCGGCAACTGCACCGTGTCGCTGATGATGATAGCGCTGGGCGGACTGCTCAAGGCCGACCTCATCGAGTGGATGACCTCGATGACTTACCAGGCCGCCTCCGGCGCCGGCGCGCAGAACATGCGTGAGTTGCTGGTGCAGATGGGCGAGGTGCACCGTGTGGCCCAACACCTGCTCAGCGATCCCAACTCGGCGATTCTCGAGATCGACCGCGAAGTCGCGGGTATCCTGCGCGACGACAAGTTTCCCACCGACAACTTTGGCGTGCCGTTGGCCGGTTCGCTGATTCCCTGGATCGACAAGGATCTCGGCAATGGGCAAAGCCGTGAGGAATGGAAGGGGCAAGCCGAAACCAACAAGATTCTCGGTCGTGGCATGGCGGGTGGCGCTCCGGCGATTCCCGTGGATGGCATCTGCGTGCGCGTCGGCGCGATGCGTTGCCATTCGCAGGCGCTGACGATCAAGCTCAAGAAGGACCTGCCCTTGGCCGATATTGAAGCCATCCTCGCCGCCCATAACCAGTGGGTCAAAGTGATACCGAATCAGCGTGATGTGACGATCAAGGAACTCACCCCAACCAGGGTGACCGGCACTTTGAGTGTACCGGTCGGGCGCTTGCGCAAACTGCCGATGGGACCGGAATACCTGTCGGCATTTACCGTCGGCGACCAGTTGCTGTGGGGTGCCGCCGAGCCCTTGCGCAGGATGTTGCGAATTTTGCTCGATTGAACTGCGGCAAGATAAGGGGAAGGTTTAGCTTGCATAGCTAACATCATGATGTTATGTTATTTGTTCGTAAATCGTCCCCGACAGGGAGGCACTGTGAGGAATACCACACCGACGACGCTCCGAATGAGGCTGGCGGCAGCGCTCGCGGCTCTGTTGCTGGCATTGCCGCTAAGCGCGGGTGCTGCCGGGCTGGGCAAAATCACTGTGCTGTCGGCGCTGGGTCAGCCCTTGCGCGCCGAAGTCGAGATTAGCGCCACACGCGAAGAACTCGCTTCCTTTTCCGCCCGCATCGCATCCGCCGCAGCTTTTCAGCAGGCGGGCGTTGAGTACAGCGCTGCCCTGTCCGGTATCCGCTTTAGCGTAGGCCAGCGTCCAAACGGACAAGCCGTTCTGAGCCTGACTTCCGAGCGTGCCTTCAATGAGCCCTTCCTCGATTTGCTGGTGGAAGCGACCTGGTCTTCCGGGCGGCTGTTGCGCGAGTACACTTTCCTGCTCGATCCTCCCGAAGTGCAGCAAAAAACACCCAGCACAGCGGCCGCGTCCGTGATGCTGCCCGAAGTCAAGAAGGAAGTCGCACGGGAAACTCCTGCACCGGCGCCAGCGTTGGCAGATGTGCCGCCAGCGCCGCCGGTTGCGCCGCCGCTTCAGACTGCGCCAACCCCAGCACCTGCAGCCATGGCGGCTGCTCCTGAAGTTCGTCCGGCCGCGACTGTCGAAGACAAAGCGCAAAAGAAGCAGCCACCCGATCTGCAGGTTGTTCGCGGGGCTGACGGAGTGCAGCGCATCGTCAAAGTCGAGCCGCAGGCGCCCGTGAAACCGGCCAAGGAAGCCGCACCTTCAACCCGTCTCGTCAAGCAGGGTGACACGCTGGGCAAAATTGCCGCCGAAACCAAGCCTGAAGGGGTCAATCTCGATCAAATGCTCGTGGCATTGTTCCGCGGCAACCAGGAAGCCTTCGTCGGCAATGTCAATCGCCTCAAGGCCGGCAAGATCCTGAACATTCCCGATCGCGAAACGGTGTCTGGTATTTCTGCTGACGAGGCAAGAAAAACCATTCAGGCCCATTCCGCCGATTTCAATGCCTACGGCAAGAAACTTGCGGCAAGCGTGGCCGGCGCCAGTCCCCCAAAAGAGGAAGCCCCGCAGCGCGCGGTCAGCGGCAAGATCGCACCCAAGGTTGAGGAGAAAGCACCGGTCGCTGCCGGCAAAGACAAGCTCGAAGTTTCCAAATCGGAAGCGGCTGCGGCCGACAAGGCCGGAGCAACCCGGCTTGCGGCAATCGAGGAAACCCTGGTGTCGCGCGAGAAGGCGCTCAAGGATGCGAACGGGCGCATTGCCGAACTCGAAAAGAATCTTGCCGATTTGAAGAAGCTCATCGAACTCAAGAATCAGAGCATGGCGGATTTGCAAAAACAGGCGCAAGCGGCCAAACCACCAGTTACTCCAGCCCCGGCCAAAGAGCCGGCGGTGCCCCGGCAACCCGCCGCCAAGGAAGCAGAAAAGCCGGTACAGATTGCTGCGCCAGCAACGCCCGAACCTCCCAAACCCGTTGAACTGTCTCCTGCCAAGCCAGTTGAACCAGCGCCCGCAACGGAAAAGCCGGCAGCTGCTGTGCCTGCGTCCAAGCCACCGGCTGAGGAAAAGAAACCCGCACCGCCACCTTCACCACCGGTTGCGGAACCCAGTTTCCTCGACGACAGTCCGGAAATCGTCTACGGCGGCAGCGCGGTCATTCTCCTGCTGCTTGGTTACCTCGGCTATTCGGCCTGGCGCAAGAAAAAATCGGCTCAGACTTCGGCGGATATGGATGAGTCCCAATCCACGAGCGTCGACTCCAGCACGGATAAAGCCGAGCCAGGAGACGATCTTCTAAGCGCAACGGACTTCAGCAGTCAGCCGAGCGGCACCGCGCCCGGCGCAAACGTCGACCCAGTTGCCGAAGCTGAGGTTTACATGGCCTATGGGCGTGATGTTCAGGCCGAAGAAATTCTGGTTGACGCGCTCAGGGCTGATCCGACCCGCCTGGCAATCCATCTCAAGCTGCTCGAAATTTACGCGGCGCGCAAGAGCGTGAATCAGTTTGACGCCATCGCCCAGGACGTGCATGGCCTCACCAGCGGTGAGGGTCAGGATTGGGAAAAGACCCGGCAAATGGGCCTGGAGGTCAATCCGGAAAATCCCTTGTACGGCGGTCAGCCAGCTCCGCAGGCGGAATTTGATCCCGATGCCACCATGGTCATACAACCGCAGGCTGCGCTGGAAGATTTCGCGATTGCCGAGGAAGCGCCGCCGCCGGACATGCAGATGGAAGTGCCGGCTGAAGAAGCTGCTCCTGAACCGGCGGTTGAGGACGCGTCGGTGGAAGAAGCCGCGTCGGACGAAGTTCCTGTTTCCCTTGATTTCGATTTTGACCTGCCGCTTGCGGCGCAGGTCACACCCGTTGCAGAGGCGACTGAAGCGCCTCCAGCACAGGAAGAAACACCCGGCAAACTCGACATCGACTTGGGTGATGACGCTGACCTGGCGCCTGGCGATGAAGCAGTTTCCGCAGAAACCATCGAAACACCTGCAGCGCAGGAAGCCTCGCCTTCGCTGGACATAGACTTTGATCTTGACCTCGATGCCCCACCAGCGGCTGCTGTCGAGCCAGCTCCGCTGCCCCCCGCATCCGCCTCTGCTGCTGCGGATGCAGGACTGGATTTCGACTTCGACCTGGACAGCAGCGGGCCTGAAGAAAGTCCTGCGCCGGCGGAACCAGCCGAAGCAGTGGCCGGGCCTGACAGCAACGATATCGATTTCGACCTGGAACTTCCAGCAGCCGCAGCCGCCGCGCCAGTGGCGAGCAATGTCGATCTCTCCTCGATCAACCTTGATCTCGATGCACCAGAACCGGCAGCCGCTCCTGCGACGACCCAGGCAGCAGAAGCCGATGACAGCGCCTCCCAAGATGTGGCGACCAAGCTTGAGTTGGCGCAGGCCTACGAAGAGATGGGCGACAAGGAAGGCGCGCGCGAGTTGCTCCAGGAAGTTCTCACCGAAGGCAACGCCGCTCAGAAAGAGACCGCGCGCAGCAAGCTGGCGCAACTTGGTTGATCCATCGCGGCGGGCACTTCGAACGCCCGCCGATTACCCCTGATCTACCGCAGCATTCGCGCATCAGCCGAAACCAACGGACTGAATGCGGAACACGCGGAAAGAAACTACATGAAGAGAATAGCGCTGGGCATCGAATATGACGGTGCCCCTTTCCAGGGTTGGCAGTCCCAGCCGCATGGCAATACGCTGCAGGATACGCTGGAGTGTGCCTTGACGAAGGTTGCGGGAACGCCGGTACGCCTGACCTGCGCAGGACGAACCGATGCCGGCGTGCATGCGCTGGCTCAGGTAGCGCATTTTGACAGTTCGGTCGAACGCCCCGAGCAAGCCTGGATCCGTGGCGCCAATGCGCACCTGCCCGATTCGATCGCCGTCCGCTGGGCGCAACCAGTGGCCGGGGACTTCCATGCCCGATTCTCCGCCCTCGCGCGCAGTTATCGCTACCTGCTCCACAGCCACGCGGTGCGCCCGGCGCTGAACCACGACCGGATCGGCTGGTGCCACCGTCCGCTGTCAGTCGATGCGATGCGGGAGGCGGCCCAATTTCTGCTCGGCGAACAGGACTTTTCCGCATTCCGTGCCGCCGAGTGCCAGGCCAAGTCGCCACTCAAGACCCTTTACCAGGCCGACGTGGTACGGCAGGGCGAGTTGATCATTTTCGATTTTCGCGCCACCGCCTTTCTCCAGCACATGGTGCGAAATATCGTCGGCGCCCTGATCTATGTCGGCAAGGGGAAACACCCGCCCGCATGGATCTCCGAATTGCTCGCGAGCCGCAAGCGCACCCTGGCCGCACCGACGATCTCCGCGGCCGGGCTATATTTCGCCGGCGTGGAATACCCGCCGCAGTACGGGCTGCCGAACACGCCGAACAATACCGCGCTAATCTGATGTCATTGACCGACGCAAATATTGCTGGGCGCCGCACGCGCATCAAAATCTGCGGCATCACACGCCTCGAGGATTTGCGCGCTGCCGTCGATCTGGGTATCGATGCGCTCGGTTTCGTGTTTTACCCGCCCAGTCCACGCTTTCTCGATAACGACCGGGCCGCTGCATTGGTTCAAGCCGTCCCACCCTCCGTCACGACTATCGGCCTGTTCGTCAATGCCGCACCGGCATTGGTGGAGCGGGTACTCACTGCAGTGCCGCTGCAGATGCTGCAGTTCCACGGCGAAGAAGATGCCGCGTATTGCCGGCAATTCAAGCGGCCCTATCTCAAGGCGGCGCGCGTTCGGCCGGGCATCGATTTGTTAGAATACGCAGCGTTGTTTCCGGATGCGCAGGGCCTGCTTCTTGATGCCTATGTCGATGAGTATGGTGGCGTCGGCCGGACTTTCGATTGGGAATTGATCCCGCCTGGCTTGCCGCTACCTCTGATGTTATCCGGCGGTCTCGATGCCGACAATGTTGTTGCCGCCATCCGCAGCGTGAAGCCGTGGGCAGTCGATGTTAGCAGCGGCGTAGAGAGCGGCAAAGGCATCAAGGATGCGGCCAAGATGGCCGAATTCATCAGCGGAGTGCGAAGTGCAGATGCATGAGCTTTCTTACAACCAGCCTGACGCGCGCGGACATTTTGGCCGCTACGGCGGCAGCTTTGTCGCTGAGACGCTGAAGCCGGCGCTCGACGAACTGATCGCCGCCTATGCCGAAGCGCGCAGCGATCCGGCGTCCCGCGCGGAGCTCGAATACGATCTCAAACATTATGTCGGCCGCCCTTCGCCGATCTATCACGCCAGACGCTGGTCGGACCACCTGGGCGGTGCGCAGCTCTACCTCAAGCGCGAAGACCTCAATCACACCGGCGCCCACAAGGTCAACAACTGCATCGGCCAGGCGCTGCTGGCACGACGCATGGGCAAACCGCGCGTCATCGCCGAGACCGGTGCCGGACAACATGGCGTTGCCGCCGCCACGGTAGCGGCACGCTACGGCATGTCGTGCGTGGTGTACATGGGCAGCGAGGACATTCAACGCCAGGCCGCCAACGTCTATCGCATGAAACTGCTCGGCGCCACCGTGGTGCCGGTGACCAGCGGCTCGAAGACCCTCAAGGACGCGCTCAACGAGGCGATGCGCGACTGGGTCGGCAATGTCTCCAACACCTTTTACATCATCGGCACGGTTGCCGGACCGCACCCCTACCCGATGATGGTGCGTGATTTCCAGGCCGTGATCGGCACGGAATGTCTGGCGCAAATGCCCGAACTCACCGGCCGCCAGCCAGACGCGTTGATCGCCTGCGTCGGCGGCGGCTCCAACGCCATGGGAATTTTCTACCCTTACCTGCAGAAAGCCGGCGTGCGCCTGATCGGCGTCGAAGCCGCCGGCCTGGGACTGGACAGCGGCAAGCACGCCGCGCCGCTGACGACCAACAGCCCGGTCGGGGTGCTGCATGGCAACCGC
>JBAYVV010000203.1:0-6630 GCA_041674465.1 Sterolibacterium sp. | reverse complement strand
TCGGCGGCGTGGTGCGGGCACGGGCCCTGGCCAAGCATCTGGAATCGGACCTGGCCATCATCGACAAGCGCCGCCCCAAGGCCAATGTCTCGGAAGTGATGAATATCATCGGCGAAGTTTCCGGCCGTACCTGCGTCATCATCGATGACATGGTCGATACCGCCGGCACGCTGTGCAAGGCGGCGCAAGCGCTGAAAGTGGAGGGGGCGAGCAAGGTGCTGGCGTATTGCACGCATCCGGTCCTGTCCGGCGCCGCGATTGCGCGTATCGCCGATTCGGCGCTGGATGAACTGGTGGTGACGGATACCATCCCGCTGCGCGAAGACGCGCGTGCCTGCAAGAACATCCGCCAGGTGTCGATCGGCGGCCTGCTGGCCGAGACCATGCTGCGTATCAGCAACGAGGATTCGGTCTCGTCCTTGTTCATGGAATGATTTTTTGCCGCCGCGCGCATCAAACGATGTGCGCGGCGGCGTTAACCAACCTTCCTGGTCGCGGGAGGGTTTTATTTTGGAGTGTCTAGTCATGCAAATTGAGTTCAACGCGCAAGTGCGCACCCTGCAGGGCACCGGAGCGAGCCGCCGCCTGCGCAAGGCCGGGCGAGTTCCCGGTGTTGTTTATGGCGGGGACAAGCCGGCTGCGGCGATCGATGTTGATCACAACGAGATTTTCCACAAGCTCAAGATGGAAACATTTCACGCTTCCGTGCTGGCCATGGTGGTTGACGGTGCCAAGCAAAGCGTGCTGCTGCGCGATGTGCAGATGCACCCGTTCAAGCGCCAGGTGCTGCACCTGGATTTTCAGCGCGTCGATGCCGCACAAAAGCTGCACATCAAGGTGCCGCTGCATTTCATCAACGCCGATATCTGCCCCGGCGTCAAAGAGCATGGCGGTGTTGTCTCGCACGTTCAGAACGAACTCGACATCAAGTGCCTGCCGGCCGATCTGCCCTCCTTCATCGAGGTGGACCTCAAGGACCTCGATACCGGCCATTCGATGCACGTTTCCGCACTGAAGTTGCCCCAGGGTGTTGAAGCTGTGGTGCACAAGGGCGAAGATCCGGTCGTGGTGTCGGTTTCCGTGCCGCGTGGTGGTGTTGCCGATGAGGCGGCGGATGCGGCGGCCGCAGCGACCGCAGCAGCAGCTTCTGCGACAGCCGCGGCTCCTGCCGCGGTGGCGGCTCCTGCCGAGAAGAAGTGATTTGACCCTGCCTGAAGGCGCCGGCCGCACGCCGCGCCTGATCGTCGGCCTCGGCAACCCGGGCGCTGAATACGCCAAAACCCGGCACAACGCCGGGTTTTGGTTTTGTGAGCGGCTGGCGCGCCAGCTCGGCGTTACCCTGGCGCGCGAGTCGCGCTTCCATGGCATGGCTGGACATGCGCGCAGCGAAGGCATCTGGCTGCTGTTGCCGCAGACCTTCATGAACCGTTCCGGCCAGGCGGTGCAGGCCTTGTTGCATTTCTATCGCATCGAGCCACAGGAGATGCTGGTGGTGCATGACGATCTGGATTTGCAGCCGGGCGGCATGCGGCTCAAGTTCGGCGGAGGCCTGGGCGGACATAACGGTCTCAAGGACATTACCGCGCACCTGGGCACGCAGGATTACTGGCGCCTGCGCTTAGGGATAGGACATCCGGGCGACCGCAACGAAGTCGTCAATTACGTGTTGCAGCGACCGCTCAAGGAAGAAGGCGAGGCGATCGACGCTGCGATCGAGCGCGCACTGCCGGTGTGGCCGTGGCTGGCGCGCGGCGACTGGTCGTCGGCCCTGTTGAAACTGAATACCAAGCCCGTCGTTGGATTATCCAACAAGGAAGAAAAATCATGAGCCTCAAATGCGGTATCGTCGGCCTGCCCAATGTCGGCAAATCCACCCTGTTCAATGCGCTGACCAAGGCGGGGATTGAAGCGGCGAATTACCCCTTCTGCACCATCGAGCCCAACGTCGGCATCGTCGAAGTGCCCGATCCGCGCATCAAGGCCTTGGCCGATCTGGCCAAGCCGCAACGCGTGCAATGTGCCATTGTCGAATTCGTGGACATCGCCGGTCTGGTGGCAGGTGCGTCCAAAGGTGAAGGCCTGGGCAACCAGTTTCTCGCCAACATTCGCGAGACCGATGCCATCGTGCATGTGGTGCGCTGTTTCGAAAACGACAACATCGTCCATGTCACCGGCGGCGTGAACCCGCTTTCCGACATCGAGACCATCGAGACCGAACTGGCACTGGCCGATCTGGCCACGGTGGAGAAGAGTCTCGCCCGCTACATCAAGCAGGCGCGTGCCGGAGGTGACAAGGAGGCTGCACGCATCGTCGCGGTGCTGGAGAAATGCACGGCGCAGCTCAATGCCGTCAAGCCGGTGCGCGCACTGGATCTGTCGAAGGAAGAATGGGCAGCGCTGAAACCCTTTTGCCTATTGACGGCCAAGCCGGTGCTGTATGCCGCCAATATCGATGAACAGGGCTATCACGACAATCCGCTGCTGACCCAGGTGGAGAATTATGCGGCCAGGTTAGGGGCGCCGGTGGTGGCGCTGTGCGCCGCTCTGGAAAGCGAAATTGCCGATCTGGCCGATGACGAGAAGCTGGAATTTCTGGCCGATCTCGGGCAGCATGAACCGGGCCTCAACCGGTTGATCCGCGCCGCTTATCAACTGCTCGGCCTGCACACCTATTTCACCGTCGGTCCGAAAGAGGTGCGCGCCTGGACCATCCATCTCGGCGATACCGCGCCCCAGGCGGCAGGTGTGATCCACACCGACTTCGAGCATGGTTTCATTCGCGCCCAGACGATTGCCTACGAGGATTTCATTGCCTGTGGCGGCGAACATGCCGCCAAGGAGGCCGGCAAGATGCGCTCGGAAGGCAAGGAGTATGTCGTCAGGGATGGCGATGTCATGAATTTCCTTTTTAACGTCTAGCCGCCCCTTCTGAAGTTCAGAGGGCTGCCGTGTTCAAACACTGGCTATTTCCCTGGAAAGCGGGCGCTGTAGAACCTGCCAAGGCCGGTCCTGCCTTGGCGAGGAAGGTGGCGCACACACGCGTAATCGTTGTGCCGCGCAAGGACAATTTCGCCCGGTCCTTGCTGCTCAGCATCGCCTTGCATGCCCTGCTGCTTGCAATGCAGTTCGGCGATTCCGGCAGCGGCCTGCCATGGTTCGGTGTGCCTGGAATGGCGCGGAATGCCAGCGTTCCCTCGCTCAACGCCGTCCTGCGCAGCCAGGTTGTGGCAGAAAAGCCTGTCGTGGAGCCGGTGACCGCTGCCATTGTCAGCGATAGCCGGCGACACGTTGCCAAGCCCCTGGTCAGGGAACCGCCCCCGCCGCGTTTGCCGCCCGAACCGGCCACCGCCAGCGTCGCCAAGCTGGTGACCTTGCCTCAGGAAACGGGAGAGAAAGGCCGCGCTGCCGGAGCGGTAGCGGACGTGCCGAAAATCGATGCACCGGACAAGGGCAGCACGGTGTTGAGCACCGACAAGCCTGGCGAGTGGAGCCTGCCTGCCGCCAAGTCGCGGCTGGAAGACGAAGCGCACGAGGAACCGGCTGTGGTCGAGAAAGCCGGTGCGGCTCCGCCGGTGCTTGAGCAGAAAATGGTCGAAGACCTGGCGCGCATCGAAGAGGAGAAGGCGGCACTCGCCGCCGTGGCACGGGAAAAGGAACTGGTTCTGGAGCGACAGCGTGCCGAGGAACTGGCGCGTCTTGAAGCCAAGAAAGTGGAGCAGGCCGCCGCAGACAAGGCCAGGGAAGAGGTCTTGACGAAACAGGCGGAGGCCGAAGCCCTGGCACGCAAGCGCCAGGCGGAAAAGGCGGCTGCCGAAAAGGCGCTCGCCGAGAAACTGGCTGCCGAGAAAACTTTGGCGGAAAAAATCGCTGCGGAAAAGGCCACCGCGGAGAAGGTTGCAACGGAGAGGGCCACCGCCGAGAAAATTGCTGCGGAGAAAGCTGCTGCGGAAAAGGCCGCTGCAGAGAAAACGGTTGCGGAGAAGGCCGCAATGGAGCGAGGCCTGGCCGAGGAACAAAGTCGCCTCAAGGGCGCGGCGCTTGGAAGCGCAGACGGGAGCAAAACCGCAGGATCGGCCGCTTTAACAGGCAGCGAACTGGCGCGG
This sequence comes from Sterolibacterium sp., assembly GCA_041674465.1. Lineage (GTDB taxonomy): Bacteria > Pseudomonadota > Gammaproteobacteria > Burkholderiales > Rhodocyclaceae > JACRAR01. The sequence goes on along the minus strand of JBAYVV010000203.1, from coordinate 2,527 downwards.
CGCTCGCTCGACCAGGCCAGAAGCGCCCCACTGGCCTTGCCTGGCAGGGAACCCGCCGATTTGTCGCGGCCACGGCGCGGCAGCATCCTCGGGCGCGATCCGAAGGACATTCAGCTGGCCTTTTATGGCGACAGCTGGCGTCTGAAAGTCGAACGCATCGGCAGCCTCAATTACCCGAAGCTGTCGAAGAACCTGGTCTATGAGCCTCTGGTAGTGACCGTGAGCATCAACAGCGACGGGACTCTGGCGGCAGTGCGCATCGACAGGAGCAGTGGCCACCGCGAACTCGACGAAGCGGTGCGGCGCATCCTTGAGATGAGCGCGCCCTTCTCCGCCTTTCCTCCCGATCTCAAGCGCAGCTACGACGTCATCGATATCACGCGCACCTGGACCTTCCTCGAGGAACGCCCGCGCATCGTCAGCCAGTGACCTGCGGTATCTCCGCCCAGCAGGTGGTATAGCGCGGCGACATTTTTTCGCGCTTCATGCGCCACGCCTGGCCGACGCCTTCCGCCGCGCTGCGCAGGGTGCCCCTGCCCCAGCGGGTGTTGATACGGTCCAGCGTGCCCATGAGGCGCGTGTTGTCGCGGACGCTGCTGAAGAAATCGCCCTGGCATGTCCCTCGAGGAATGAGGTCGAGCAAGGCCACACCGGCCTTCTGGTAGGCGAAGTCAGGCCGGTAGATGCGTTCCAGTCCCCACAGCGCGGCACGGATCAGGCGCAGGCTGTCGTCGGTCGGCGCAGTCAGGGGAATGCTCATGCCTTTCTGGTACTGGGCCTGTCCTGCGCTGTGCGGATTGGTGCGGATATAAACCTGCACCATGCCGGCGAGCGATCCCTGGCGTCGCAATTTCGTTGCGGCGCGCGCCATGTAGCTGGCCACCGCTTCGCGTAACTCTGGCAGGTCATGCACGTAGCGGCCGAAGGAGCGCGAGGAAACGATCTGCTGCTTGTTGGGCAAGTGTTCCTCGAAACCGAAACAGGGCGTGCCATTGAGTTCCGTGAGCGTGCGCTCCAGCACGACCGAGAATTCCCGCCGCAGCGTCTTGGCGTCGGCGCGGCGTAGCGCTTCCACGCTACTGATGCCGCGCCGCCGGAGTTTTTCGCGCAACTGCCGACCCACGCCCCAGATTTCGCCGACGTCGATGGTCGAGAACAACTGTGACAGGTCTGCATTCGTCATCTGCATGAAATTGCAGGCGCCATCGATCCCGGCGAGATTCTTTTTGGCGCAATGGTTGGCAAGCTTGGCCAGGGTCTTGGTCGCGGCAATGCCGATACAGGTCGGCAAACCGAGCCATTGCCTGGTTCGCCGGCATATCTGCCGGCCATAGTCGAGCAGGTCGAGATGGCCGAAACCGTCGAGATCGAGAAAGCACTCATCGATCGAATAGATTTCCTGGTGCGGAGAATACTGTCTCAGCACCGTCATCAGGCGGTCGCTCATGTCGCCATAGAGTTCGTAGTTGCTCGACAACGCGACGACGCCATGCCGCCGGGCGAGGTCGTGGCACTGGAACCAGGGTGCGCCCATCCGGATGCCGAGTGTCTTCGCCTCGGCCGAACGCGACACCACGCAGCCGTCGTTGTTCGACAGTACCACCACCGGCCGGCCTTCCAGTTTCGGATTGAATGCCCGCTCGCAGGAGACGAAAAAATTATTCCCGTCGACGAGTGCAATACTCACAGCCGATGCAGCGACCAGCGCACCACGCCCCAGACGCTGAACTGTTGCTCTGCGCCGACCAGGATGTCGCGATGGGTCGGGCTGCCGGCGCGCAGCAGGCAGCCGACGGGCAGGCGGCAGAACTGTTTGACGGTGAATTCGCCATCGATCACGGCCACCACGATGTTGCGGTCGACCGGTTCGGTCGAGCGGTCCACCACCAGCGTATCGCCATCGTGGATGCCGAAACCGAGCATCGAATCACCCGTCACGCGCACCAGGAAAGTCGCCTCCGGTTCCGCTATCAGGTGTTGGTTAAGATCGACCCGCCCCTCGGCATAGTCATCCGCAGGCGATGGAAAACCCGCCGGCACCGGCTTGGCCAGCAGAGGACAACCTGGTAGAGAAATGGCCGGCGGCGGCAGGCCGGCGAAAAGCCTTTCCATTCTTGCTGCTTGCCATTAGTGCTTGTAGCGCCGGACCAGGCCGACCATGACGCCGAAGATTTCCAGCGAGCCTTTCGGACGGATCACCGGATAGGCCTTGTTGTGTGGCTTGAGGATGAATTTGTCGCGTTCCAGACCGAGTTCCTTGAGCGTGAATTCATTGTCGACAATGGCTACCACGAAATCGCCTTTGCGCGCGGCGCCACCGCGTTCGACCACGGCGATGTCGCCGTCGTTGACGCCGGCATCGCACATCGAATCCCCCTTCACGGGAATCATGGCGGTGCGCGACGGTTTGCGCACCAGATAGTCGTCCACGAAGAACGGCTCGCCGCTCACGTCGTTGGCCAGCGTCGGCAAACCGGCCGGCACGGCGGCTTCCGCCAGCGGGCGCTCGAAGAAACGCTTGGCCGGA
>JBAYVV010000202.1:0-6665 GCA_041674465.1 Sterolibacterium sp. | reverse complement strand
TTGCTTCAGGAGCGAGGAGGAAGCGGGCGAGGGCTGGGAGGAGGATGAGAGCGCCGAGCATGTTCCAGACGAACATGAAGGCGAGGAGGATGCCCATGTCGGCCTGGAATTTGATGGGGGAAAGTGCCCAGGTGGCGACGGCGATGCCGAGGGTGATACCGGTCAGCACGACCACCTTGCCGGTGAACAACAGGGCCTGGTAATAGGCTTCGGACAGACTCATGCCGTTGCGCAAACGTGCCAGAGTCACGGTCAGCACATACAAGGCATAATCAACTCCGATACCGACACCGAGTGCAATCACCGGCAGGGTCGCTACCTTGACGCCGATGCCCAGATACACCATCAGCGCTTCACATAACACCGAGGTCAGCATCAGCGGTAGCACGGCGCACAGCACAGCACGCCAGGAACGGAAGGTGATAAAGGCCAGCACGATCACCGCCGCATAGACCATGATCAGCATCTGCACATTGGCACGCTTGACCACGATATTGGTTGCCGCCTCAAATCCCGCGTTGCCGGCCGCGGAGAGGAACTGCACCTCGGCCGTGTTGTTGGCGCTGGAGAACTCTTCGACCGCATGCACTACGTTGTCAAGCGTATCGGCCTTGTGGTCCTTGAGATAAATGAAGGCCGTCAGCAAATCGCAGCTCTGGTTGAACAGCTCGCGCGGTGCGCGCGTGGCGATGGCATTGAGCATGTCCTGGGTACGCGGCAGGTCGTACCATTTCAGGCTTCCTTCATTCATGCTGGCGGCCGCTCGCTTAGCCAACGAAGCGAATGACATGGTGGCTTCGACGCCGGGCACCTCGTTCAATTTCGATTCAAGTGCATCGACCTGTGCCAGCGTGTTGTAATTCACGCATTGGAACTGCGGTGTCTTCACCATCACGACAAAGATGTCGCTGCTCGCCGCATAATTGGTCACCATAAAGGCGTTATCGCGGTTGTAGCGCGAGTCCGGACGCAATTCCGGTGCGCCCGGATCCAGATCGCCAATCTTCAGGTTCAGGCTGACCGTGAATCCGGCAATCGCCAGCAGACCAGCGATGCCGATCGCCAGCGTGGCGTACTTGCGCCGGGTAAACAGATCGAGGAAGGCCCAGAAGGGATGCTTCCTGTGCCCGGTGTCCGCCTTCTCCGCCAACTCCGCCTTCAGGCTGCGGCGAGCCGCCTTGGGACTCACGCCGGTGTAGGACAGCAGGATCGGCAGCAAGACCAGGTTGGTGAAGATCAGCACGGCCACGCCAATGCTGGCGGTAATCGCCAGATCCTGGATCACCTTAATGTCGATGATCATCAGGACGGCAAAGCCGACGGCATCGGCAAGCAGCGCCGTCAGCCCGGCCAGGAACAAGCGACGGAAGGTGTAACGTGCCGCTACCAGCCGATGTGTGCCACGCCCGATGTCCTGCATGATGCCGTTCATCTTCTGTGCGCCATGGCTCATGCCGATGGCAAAGACCAAGAACGGCACCAGAATCGAGTAGGGATCCAGCTCGTAACCCAAAGTGGGCAGCAAACCAAGCAACCAGATCACCGCAACCAGCGAACACGCGACGACCAGTGCGGTGCTTCTGACGCAACGGGTGTACCAGAACAGCACGGCGCTGCAGATGGCGATCGCCATGCTGAAGAACATCAATACCTGCTCCAGGCCGTCAATCAGATCCCCAACAACTTTCGCAAATCCCGTGATGTGGATCTTGATCTTGTCCGATTCGTAAGTCTGACGCAGCTTCTCCAGGCTCTGCGAGAACTCCTGGTAGCTGATGCGCTTGCCGTTGTCGGTTTCGTAAAGGGGCAGCAAGATGATGGATGATTTGTAATCCGCGGCAACCAGTTGGCCGATCTCTCCGGAACGCTCGACATTGGCGCGCAGTTTCTCCAAACTCGCGGGCGACCCGTTGTAATCATCGGGGATGACCGGGCCGCCATCGAGACCCTCTTCGGTGACGCCAACCCAGCGTACTGCCGGGGTCCATAACGACTTCATGTAGGGACGATCCACACCCGGCAGCAGGAAGAGCTTGTCGTTCAACTGGCGCAATGTTTCCAGGTACTGCGCATCGAAGATCGTGCCTTCCTTGACTTCGACAGCGATGCGCAGCGTGTTGCCCAGGCCAGCCAGTTCGCCCTTGTTTTGCTGGTAGTTCACGACAAAGGGATGTTTGCCGGGAATCATCTTCTCGAAACTGGCATTCAGTTGCAGTCCCAGCGCCTGGTATATCAGGAGCACGGTCACCAAGGCGCAGATCGCCATGATGACCAGGCGATTGTTGAACAGCAGTCTTTCACCCAGGGTGCCCGATTGCTGGTCGAAATCCTTGATGTCGGCGATCACCGGATGTTCCGCTAAGGGGCTGTCATGGCTCATTTCGATTGCTCACCTTGTGCATTTACTGCGATACGCCTGAGTCCGCGCACACCCGATACCACCAGGCTGCCATCAGCAGTCTGTACAATGCTGGTCAACGGCGACGGCTTGGGCATGGGTTCCGGCTTGAAGCTGGCACCGCCGTCACGGCTCAGCAATAGCCGTCCCGCCTCGTCCACCAGCGCCAGGGAGCCGTCCTTAAGACGTATCCCCGCGGTCAGGGTATTCGACGCACCGGTTTCGCTCTTGTGCCAGCTCTTGCCGTCATCGCTCCAGTAAGCGTTACCACGCAGTCCAAAGACGTTCAGATGCTGGCCATTCCCCGACATCACGCCGAAGAACGTACCGGCATAGGGCGTTTTGATTTCCTCGAACTTGGCCATCCGGTCGCTCGCATGGAACAGCGCACCTTGTTCGCCAGCGATATACACGGCGTTGCCGGCAGTCGTGATGCTGTACAAGTGCTTTCCCTTCGGGTTGGGGATGCGCTGGTGCAGGGACATCCAGGTCTTGCCGGCGTCTTGTGTGGTCAGGATCAGGCCGTAGGCACCCACTACCAGACCGTTGTTCTCGTCGAAGAAATGCACGTCGAAGAACGGTTTGTCCGGTCCGTCAGCCACCAGGCGTTCTGCTTCTGCAGTTTGCCTTTGATGCTCTTCGCTGCTTTCAGCGGGCGTCTGTTTGACGGCGCTCAAGACCAACTCGGCGGCTTTCCGGCCATCAAGTTGCACCGTCCAGGTGGCCCCAGCATCCGTGCTATTAAGAATGACGCCGCTGTGACCAACCGCCCAGCCCAGACGCGCAGACGGGAAATGCAAATTGGTAATCGATACGCACACCGGCACCTGCGCCTGTGTCCAGGTATCGCCGCCATCGTCCGAGTAAAGGATGATGCCGCGTTCACCTCCCGCAACCAGACGGGAGCCGGCGGGCCTGACTGCAAGCATCACGGCACCGGATGCACGCCTGCTCATGATGGCCGGCCGTGCCAGCGCATCCGGTTCCGCGATCGCGACATCCGCGCATAGCAGTGCCATGGCCGCAACAGCCATCAGACTGGCTCGTTGTATGCTGTGTTGATTCATCTCGTCACCTGTGGGTTCAGATGGAGAGCCGGCAGGAAGAAGCGCGCCTCCTCCTCAATACGCAGGTTCACTGAATGAACCTGCGCAGTGTGGCTCTCTGTCTGAACTGTTTCGGTCTAGTCCTACCGCATCCCGGCGCCTGCGAGGGCATCTGCGGAGAAGTAGGTTTCGGGACGCAGCGGCATCACTTTGTACGGACTCTTCTGGTCGTTGTAGAGGTTATTGACCAGCCAGGATCCGGCCTGCAGGTTGAATACCGTAAAGGTTGTCGAGACCACAGCCGGGATATCGGGAGCAACGAACGGCACAGCATGCTGAGCACGCCAAAGCTTGCCCTCGGCATCGTAGCCATCGACCAGCAGCACCGACCAGCTGTCCTCGTCAACATAGAAGCGCTTCTTTGGCACAGCATGCCGCTTGCCCGAGGCCAGGGTCGCATCGACTACCCAGACACGGTGCAGTTCCCAGCGCAACTTGTCGGGGTTCAGGTGATGCGGCGCCAGCACTTCGTCGGTCTTGGCCAGCAGGAAGCGGTTGTTGTTGTAAGGTACGTACATTTCGCGCTTGCCGACCAGTTTCCAGTCATAGCGCTCGAGCGAACCTAGGAACATGAACACTTCATCGAAATAGTTCATACCTGAAGCCACGAAGTCCGGTGTGTCAAAGGCAATCGTCGGGGCACGACGCACCCGGCGCTGGCCTGACAGATACTGCCAAGCTTGGCGCTCTTGCGCACCTAGGTCGAGCGGATCGTGAATCAGAATCTGCTCGCCCGCCTTGAACGGCGGCTCGGTCTGGATCTGGCGCAGCAGCAGGGAGATGGTGTTCTTGCCCTTGTCGCCCGAACCATCCTTGTACCAATACGGGAACTGGTGATCGTCCTTCGCGGCAACCGCCATGGTACGTTTTCCATCGGCCGAACCAACCCAGACGCGGAACGGGATTTCAACCGACTCGCCGCGCCAGCGCAGCAGGTGGTTCCACATCACTTCGGCACCATCTTTGGGGATCGGAAAGGGCACACCTGCATAAGCGCCTTCCAATGACACACCATTGTGGGTGGTCTTGGCCTTCACGGCATTCTTCGCGGTGTTGTCATAAACCCACTGCGGTGCTGCGGCAGTGCGATGGGACGGATAGACATCAATGCGGAAGCTCTCGGGGTATTTTTTCAGCAATGCGCGCATGCCGTCGGACAGTTTGTCGCCAGCCTGGGCTTCATTCTTCGCCGTGATCTGCAACGTCGGCTTCTCGGCAGGGAACGGATCGGGCCGCGGGTCACCGGCCTTGTAGCCGGCCGGTGGCGCCGTGATGCCGCCATCCCAGACAGGAATGCTGCCATCCTTGTTGGCGGCTTTCTCGCCGCCCATCGGGGTCAGGGTGGTTTTGAGTTTGGCTGCTTCGTCGGCAGTCACCGCCGCCAGTGTCGGCACGCTGGCCGTGAATGCCGCCAGCAGGGCAGCCGTAATCAGGGTGTGCTTGATCATGTGTTTGTCTCCTCTGTCTTAGAACGTGGCCTGCGCCGTGATCGTGATGAAATCGCGGTCATGCAAGGATTGGGCCCCCGTCAGCATGAATAGCCCGGGTATGACGGTGCTGGTGTTCGGGGTCAGGAAAGCGTTCTTCTCGCCAAAGAAATGTACGAAGTTGATCCCCACCTTGAACTGTTTCTGAAAGTCGGCGGTGGCGCCAATGCTGAAATCGCCACCCTGCTCCACGCCGCCGTTGAACTTGAATACTGCCGACGAACGTCCTGACGGGTTGTAGCCCAGGCCGATCGGCACCGTCAGATCGACACCCGAGAACACCTGGAAGTACTGCGGCTCGAGAATCATGCGAAATGCCCAGGCATCGCGTGTGACGTTGGGGTCAATCGCCAGCGGGTTCCGCTGTATGCTCAGGGTGCGGTTAAAAGCCAGTTCGTTGAGGAAGGCAGCACCGTCCCAGAACGGCGTACCGCCGAATAGCGTGATGCTGGAAATATTCATATGCGCCGTGCGACCGACGGCATACAGCGGATTGCCGCTGCCATTGCCGATCATCGGTACATCGACCTGCGGTCCCGAGACCAGCGGGGCATTGGTCCGGATCGATGCTTCGCCGGATACGTTCGACGGTCCGAACACGGTGCTGAAGCTGGCGCCATAGGTCTTGATGCCTTCCGGGTAAACCAGGCGATAGGTGTTGCTCGCTCCAGGAATGAAGCCCGGCGACAGGTTCAATTGCGGTCCCTTGTCATGGTAGCGCGCCGCGTACAGGCCATACTCGACTGTGCCGCCCTCAGGTTTGAAGCGAATCTGCATTCCGCCCTGTCCGGAATTCTTGGCATTGTCGTCGTTGGTCCGTCCCATGCCGAGCACCGTTTCCGCACCGTCACCGACAAAGTCGGCATCGCTCAGATAGGAACCTGCAGGCGGTATGCGGCTCTTGTCCCACTTGTACTGGTAGTAGGCGCCTACCGAAAGGTTCGGAGACAATTGCACTTGTGTGGAAATTTGCCCAACCGGGCGGATGATTTCCTTGAACTGGGAGCCCGGCACTTGCAGCAGCTTGACCAGGTCCATCGGCGATTGCGCGCCGGCAATGCCATTGCCGCCAAAGAATAGGGTCTCGCCATAAACCACGGTGTGCTTGCCCGCGCGAATGTTGAACGGCGTGCTCGATTCAGGGTCGTTCTTGAAGGAGACAAAGGCATCCAGCAGTTCGGCCTTGCGCCCCATCAGGTCCGCTGTGCCCCGCGGAAAATGCCCTACCGCTACATTGTAGGAGTTGTTCGTCGGCGAAGCGTTGTCGGTCGACTGCCGATACACGCGGTCATACCACGCCGCCCCGCTCACTCGAAATCCAAAATTCTTGTAGGTGGCGTCCAGTTCGGTAAACCAGTCGCCCCGGTTGGAGATCAGACCACTATTGAAATTCCGGTCGCCATCGTCCAGTTGCGGCCCCGGCGGCGGCCCACCCAAACTCGGGTCGCCATTGAGTATCCGCTTGCTCGGATCCTTCAGCCGCCAACCCGCACTGTACTTGAACGTGTTGTCCCAGCGCAGCTTCGCTTCCGTCCCCGTGTCTATCTCAAACGCCTGGCTCGATGCCACCAGCCCGACCACCCCAAGCGCTCCAACCACGGCCCGCGTCACGCTCCCCTTCCGCATAATCGCAGCCGCTCCTCTCGCTTGCCCATGAGCAAGTTTTTCCATCTC
>JBAYVV010000201.1:0-6716 GCA_041674465.1 Sterolibacterium sp. | reverse complement strand
TCGCGGCACAGGCGCTCGACACTGAACTCCTTCATGTAACCCGTGCCGCCGTGGATCTGCAGGGCGTCATAGGTGATCTTGTTGGCGTTCTCGCTGAGCACGTACTTGGCCATGGGGGTCAACAGGGCGGCGTTGCGGGTCGCCTCCTTGAGCCTGGCGTTCTGCGCCGAGGCATCCTTTCCTTCCGCCTTCAGCTGCTCGACCCGCTCCTCCAGCTTGGCACGCAGGTCCACCCAATGGCAGGCGGCATACAGCAGGGAGCGGTCGCTCTCCAGGGTGACGCGCATGTCGATCAGCAGGTTGGCGACCACCGGGATGTTGTAGATGGACTTGCCGAACTGTTCCCGCGCCTTGGCATAGCGCAGGGCCTCCGCATAGGCGGCGTGGGAGATGCCCAGGGCCTGGGCGCCGACGCCGAGGCGCGCACCGTTCATCATGTCCATGACGTACTTGATCAGGCCAAACTTGCGCTTGCCGACAAGCTGCGCCGGGGTATCGTTGAACTGCAGTTCACAGGTGGGCGAGCCGTGGATGCCGAGCTTGTTCTCGATACGCCGCACCACGACGCCGTCCTTGCCGTAGCAAACGAACATGCTCAATCCTCGCCCATCCTTGGTGCCCGGCTCGGAGCGGGCCAGCACCAACAGAATGTCGGCATTGCCGTTGGTGATGAAGCGCTTGACGCCCTTCAGCCGCCACTGCCCAGTTTCGTCCTGATACGCCAGCATATTGACGGCCTGCAGGTCGGAACCCGCGTCCGGTTCGGTCAGGGCCATCGCGCCGGAAGAGCCGCTGGCGAATTGCGGGAGGAATTCCTGGCGCTGCGCCTCATCGCCGTACTTGTTGATGGTCTCGGCGATGTCCTGGAGGCCAAACAGATTCATCAGCGAGGCCTCGGCACGCGATGTCATCTCGATCGCCATCACATAGATGGTCATGGGCAGGTTGAGACCCCCGAAGCGCCGCGGCAGGATGAATCCCATCATCTCCGCCTTGGTGAGCTGATCCAGTGCCTCCTGGGTGCCCTTGGCATAGGTCACCTTGCCGTCGGCGAAATGCCCCCCCTCCTCGTCGATCGCCGCAGCCTGCGGTGCCACCGTGTTGGCCATGATGTCGCCGACGATCTCCAGCACCTTGCGGTAATTGTCCAGTGCGTCCTGATAGTCGGTCGGGGCGTAGTTGTAATGCGCGGCCTCGGTATAGCCGTGCTCGAGGATCTCGACCGCCTCCTGGAGTTGCAGGCGATTGAAATGGAACAGCAGATCGGTATTGTCAGTGAAGAAATTGGCCATGGCTACTTTAACTTGTGCTGGTAAGCGTTGATGAGCATCGGTATCACTTCCATCACATCGCCGACGATGCCGTAGTGGCAGACGCCGAAGATCGGCGCCTCGGCGTCGGAATTGATGGCAATGATCTTGTTGGCGTCCTGCATCCCGGCGCGGTGCTGGATCGCCCCGGAGATGCCGCAGGCAATATACAGCTTGGGGCGCACCGTAACGCCCGTCTGGCCCACCTGGCGGGTATGGTCGATGAAGCCGGCGTCCACCGCCGCCCGCGTCCCTGCGACCTCCCCCCCGATGAGATGCGCCAATTCGTGGAGTATCTGAAAATTCTGGAAGTTCCCCATGCCATAGCCGCCGGAGACGATGATCGGCGCAGCCTTGAGGTTGACCTTGCTCTCCTCGTGATGCCGCTCGATGATGCGCACCAACTGGTCGGCAGCGTCGGGGGTATAGGGCACCAGCGTGATGAGGCCAGCGACTGGCTGCGCCAGAGGCGCCTTCTCCATGACGCCTTCCCGCACCGTGGCCATTTGCGCCGGCGAATCGGGACAGATGATGGTGGCGATGATGTTGCCGCCGAAGGCTGGGCGGATCTGCAACAGGAGTTGGGGATAGTCCTTGCGCAGATAGGTCACGTCGGCGATTTGCAAGTCGGTGCAGTCTGCGGTCAGACCGCTCCTGGTGTTGGAGGCAACCCGCGGCGCCAGGTCGCGGCCGATGAAGGTCCCGCCGAACAGGACGATGCGCGGCTGGTGCTGATTGATCAGTTGGCTCAGGATGCGGCTGTAGGGCAGCGTATTGTAGTGTTCCAGCTCGGGGTGATCGGCTAGCAGGACCTCGGTGGCCCCGTAGCGGAAGGCCTCCTGGGCCAGGGTCTGCATATCGTTGCCGATGACCACCGCCTTCAATTCACCCTGCAGGCTCTCCGCCAGCTTTCTGCCCTTGGAGAGCAACTCGAAGCTCACATCGGCCGGCTTGCCCTCGCGCTGTTCAATGAACACCCAGACTTGTTTATTTTCGCTCATAGGGGCTATCCAAAGATGTGGTCTTCCATTAGTTTATCGATCAGCGCTAACATGCCTTCTTTGGTGGCGGGTATGGTTTCGTGCTCGCTGCCGCCGAGAACCACCGAGTCGATCTTGTGCACCTTGGTCGGCGAACCACTCAGGCCACAGCGGGTTATGTCGACATTCAGATCATCGGCAGTAAAAGTTGGAATGAATAAGCCTTTGGAACTGTATTCATCCTTCAATTGATCGATATACAGCAGTGAATTGGCTTCGGTCATCTTCTCCAATTCGAGCAGGCTCAAGGCGTTCTTATAAGCCATCACCCGTTTGGCACGGAAGGGGCGGGGTGTCGCGGCATCCTTGATCACGGTGATCAGTAACGGCAGGGTACCCTCCAAAATCTCGTAGCCGTTGTCTACCTTGCGTTTCACGGTGATGTTCGATCCCTCTGCCTTGAGAATTTTCTCGGCATAGGTGATCTGCGGCAAACCCAGTTTCTCGGCGGTCTGCGGGCCCACCTGGGCGGTGTCCCCGTCGATCGCCTGGCGGCCGGCAAATACGATGTCGTATGGGGCCAGTTTGCCAAGAGCCGCGGACAACACGTAGGAGGTCGCCAGGGTATCGGCACCGGCGAATTTACGGTCGCTGACCAGGAAGGCCTCATCGGCGCCCATATACAGGCAGTCGCGTAACAAGTCCGAAGCCTTCAGCGGTCCCATGGTGACTACCCGCACGGTGCCGCCATAACGATCGCGGAATTGCAATGCCAATTCGAGTGCCACTTTGTCTTCGGGATTGAAGATGGTGGGCAATTTACTTCGATTGACGGTACCGTCCGGCCGCATCACCTGACCGGAGATATTGGCCGTATCAGGGACCTGTTTGACCATCACGATGGAATGATAAGCCATGCTTTGCCTTCTACAGTTGTATCAATGGGTTGATGAAGGGGATCACCGACAGATCAAGCAATGAATCGAAACGGGCCCGCAACGGTGATTAAACTCTTATGCCATATAACCAAGGGCCGACTTTTTTCAACTGTGGGCGGGCGCGTGGGCCAGCGTGGTGGTGTTGAAGCCGCCGTCGACATACATGATCTCGCCGGTCATGCCGCTGGCCAGATCGGAACAGAGAAAGGCGGCGGCATTGCCGACTTCCTCAATGGTGACGTTGCGGCGGAGCGGCGCATTATGGGAATTGAACGAGAGCAGTTTGCCGAAATTGGCGATGCCGGCCGCCGCCAGGGTCTTGATTGGTCCAGAGGAGATGGCATTCACGCGCGTGCCTTCCGGGCCGAGACAGGCGGCCAGGTAGCGTACCGAGGCTTCCAGGCTGGCCTTGGCCGGCCCCATCACGTTGTAGTAGGGCACTGTGCGTACCGCTCCGAGGTAGGACATGGCCAGCAGTGAGCCGTTGCGTCCCTGCATCAGGGTTCTTGCACCTTTTGCCAGCGCAGGAAAACTGTAGGAAGACACTTCGTGGGAGATGCGAAACGCCTCGCGTGACAGGCCACTGAGGAAGTCGCCCTCAAGGGCCTCATTCGGTGCGTAGGCGATTGAATGCACCAGACCATCCAGGCCATCCCAGGATTGGCCCAGGGTAGAGAAGAGCGCATCGATTTGCGAGTCTTCTGCCACGTCACAGGGCAAAATCAGTTTGCTGTCGAACTCGGTGGCGAGTTTGCCGACACGGTCCAGGACGCGCTCATTCTGGTAGGTGAAGGCCAGTTCGGCGCCCTCGCGATGCATCGCCTTGGCGATGCCGAAGGCAATCGAGCGGTTGGAAATCATGCCCGTGATCAGAATGCGCTTGCCGGCTAGAAAACCCATTGTTCCTCCGCGAGTAAAAGCACGGAGCGGATTATAACGGATAGGCCTTGTCACATAGGGGTATCCCTAATCTGGGATAATGCGGCCATGGTCTCGCTTGCGCAAAATCCAACTGCTTCCGACACTCCCGCTGGCGACTTAAATCAGCTTGCGGCCGGCTTGCCGGCCGAGGGCAGGGATCGTATCGGCAAGGCGCTGGCACTCGTGACCGAAGCTTATGGCGAGAGCCTGCTGGGTACCGGCGAAGCTACCCACCGCCATGCCATGGGCATGGCATCGATTACCGCTGCGCTGAATCTTGACATCGATACGCGCTTGGCGGCCTTGCTGTTTGCCGCTGCCGGCCGTGTCGGCACAGCGGAGACCTGGCGCGACGCCATCACCGCACAATTCGGCGAAACCGTGGCACGCCTGGTCGATGGGCTGGAGCGGCTGAATGGCTTGCGCCTGCTGCTACGCCCGCAAACCGGCGCCTCGGCCGGGGTGAAGGCGCAGACCGAGACCCTGCGCAAAATGCTGCTGGCCATGGTCGAGGACATCCGCGTGGTGCTGCTGCGCCTGGCCAGCCGCACCCAGACCTTGCGCTATCTGACCGACCATCCCGGTTCAGAACGGGAGGAGATTGCGCACGAGAGCCTGGAGATCTATGCGCCCCTGGCCAACCGCCTGGGTGTCTGGCAACTCAAGTGGGAACTCGAAGACTTGTCTTTCCGTTTCCTCGAGCCGGAAACCTACAAGCGCATTGCCCGCATGCTCGACGAAAAGCGCGTCGAACGGGAAGCGTTCATCAGCAGCGCGATTGCGCGTCTCAAAGCCGAACTGGCGGCGGCCGGCATCGTCGCCGAAGTGTATGGGCGCCCCAAGCACATCTACAGCATCCGTAACAAGATGCACGGCAAGGATCTCGATTTCGACAGCCTCTACGACGTGCGTGCCTTGCGTATCCTGGTCGCCGAGGTGAAGGACTGCTATAACGCACTTGGACTGGTACACCACCTGTGGCAGCCGGTGCGCGGCCAGTTCGACGATTACATCTCACATCCCAAGGGCAATTATTACCGTTCGCTCCATACGGCCGTCATGGCCGAGGATGGACGTCCCTTCGAAGTGCAAATCCGCACCCACGAGATGCATCGCCATGCCGAACTGGGAATTGCCGCCCACTGGCGCTACAAGGAGGCGGGCAGCCAGTCGAAATCCGCGACGCGCGCCGATTCGGCCTATGACGACAAGATCGCCTGGTTGCGTCAGCTGCTTTCGTGGCGCGACGAAATCACCGACAACGCTGACTGGGTGCAGCAATACAAGCGTGCAGCGCTGGACGACACGATCTATGTGCTGACACCGCAGGGCCGGGTGATCGACCTGGCGCGCGGCGCCACGCCGATCGATTTCGCCTATCGCCTGCATACCGATCTTGGCCATCGCTGCCGCGGCGCACGCATCGACGGCCAGATGGTGCCGCTGAATACGCCGCTGGCCAACGGACAGCGCGTTGAAATCATTTCCGCCAAGCAGGGCGGGCCTTCGCGTGACTGGCTCAATCCGGCGCAAGGCTATCTGGCGACGAGCCGGGCCAGGCAAAAATGCAAGCAGTGGTTCAGTGCGCAGGAGGAAGCCGAAACCCTGGCGCAGGGGCGCAGCCTGGTCATGCGCGAGCTGCAGCGCGAAGGGCAGACACAGGCCAACCTCGAAGAATTGGCGCAGAGGCTCGGTTTCAAAAGCAGCGAGGACATGTTCCTTGCGGGCGGTCGCGGTGAGCTGGGCACGCGCCAGATCCAGGTGGTGTTGCGCGGGAACAATGCCGAGGCTGCACCCGAGCCGGAAATTCATACCAAGCGCAGCAAGGTCGAGGACAGCGGCAGCGGGATACTGGTGGTCGGGGTCGGCAAGATCCTGACCCAGTTGGGGCGCTGCTGCAAGCCGGTGCCGCCGGATGCCATTTCAGGTTTTGTCACGCGCGGCAAAGGCGTCTCGATCCATCGCCTCGAGTGCAAGCATTTCAAAAGCATGGCAGAACGCAGCCCCGAGCGGGTGATCGGCGCCGATTGGGGCATCCAGGGTGAGGCCGCACAGAAATCGACCCTGTATTCGGTCGATATGATGGTGGATGCGCATGATCGCCAGGGCTTGCTGCGCGATATCTCGGAAGTCCTGTCGCGCGAAAAAATCAATGTGACAGCCGTCAACACCCTGTCGCGCTCTGGCTCGGCACGCATGTCCTTCACTGTCGAACTGAATGGTTTGCCACAATTGCAGCGCATGCTGACGCTGGTGCGTGAGGTGTCGGGTGTGGTCAGCGCCTGGCGCGGCTAAGAGCGTCAAATAGTCCACCGGTGAGTGATCTGCTTCACAGCGGCCGCATCAACCTCCATCGATAATTCTCCCCAACGTAGGTGAGAAGTCCAAGGAGTACGATCATGGCACTGGCAGTGTGGACACAGAAACAGGTTCTAGCCCAGCTAGATTCCGGCAGCCACTGGTCAGCCAATGTCGTCACCTATGCCTTTCCGAATGCCTCGATCGGTATCTACGGTCGCCAGGAGTTGTCCGGTTTTCAGAGCTTTAACGCCGCCGAACAGAAAGCG
>JBAYVV010000200.1:0-6724 GCA_041674465.1 Sterolibacterium sp. | reverse complement strand
CAACCGGTTCTTCGCCGCGCTGGGCGAAGTACTCTCTGCGGTCTCGATATGTTTCGACCGCTGGAGGTATCCAAATTCGACGCTGCGAAGATTATGCGGCATTATTTAAGACGCTATGTTTAGTGTCGATGAGCACATCGCGCACGAAAGACTTGTCAATTTTCAATTGATCGAGGGGCAGACGCTTCAGGTAAGACAATGAGGAATAACCCGTACCGAAGTCATCCAGCGAGAAGCCCACGCCTTTGGTCTTCAGTAAGATCATTTTCTCGATGATCTCTTCCACGTTATGAACCAGCATGCTTTCAGTTAGCTCCAACTTCAACTGCTGTGGTTTAACTCCGGTACGCTCGATTAACGCCAGAACTTGATCAACGAAGTCGAGTTGGCGGAATTGGTGCGCACTGACGTTCACTGCCACAGTAAGATGGGCCATTTCGGGCTGGCAAGACCATGCGGCCAATTGGTTACAGGCGGTTTCCAGAACCCACTGGCCCAAGGGCAGGATCAGGCCTGTGTCCTCCGCGAGAGGAATGAAATCAGCGGGCGATACCATACCGCGCCCGGGATGCTGCCACCGCACCAAGACTTCTGCTCCCGTGACCCGGCTTTCGTTCACGATTTGTGCTTGGTAGTGGAGCAGAAACTGCTTTTCGTCCAGAGCTCGCCGCAGATCTTCCTCAAGAGCCACGCGCTCCTTCACGGCGATTTCCAAGGTGGGGTCGAAGAAACGGACCAGATTGCGGCCAGCTGCCTTGGATTTGTACATGGCGAGGTCGGCTTGCTTCATCAGTTCATCGATGGGAGCGGTATGCCCCAAGAACGATGTCGCGCCAATGCTTGCCGAACTTTTGTGAGGAACACTGCCAAGTTGGTAAGGCTGGTTCAATTTGGCCAGGATTTTCTCAGCGACCACCTCGGTGCTGCTGGCTGCATCTTTCATGCTTGAACTCAAACTTGACAGTACCACAACAAACTCATCGCCACCGAATCGAGCAACGGTATCGCCCTCACGCACACAAAGCTTCAGGCGCATTGCGACTTGTTGCAGAAGCTGGTCGCCCATATCATGTCCGAGCGTGTCGTTGAGGGTCTTAAAGTTGTCAAGATCGATGAACAGGAGCGCACCATAATTGCCGCTGCGCGAACTGGCAGCCATGGTCTGCTTCAGGCGATCCAGCAGGAGCGTACGGTTGGGCAGCCCCGTCAGTTGATCAAAAAAGGCCAAGTCATTGATGCGTTGTTCTGCCTTCTTGCGCTCGGTGATATCGAAATGCGTCCCGATGTAGTGAGTTACAGCACCATCCTCACCCGTTACCGCCGAGATGGTTAGCCATTTCGGGTAATGCTCGCCATTTTTGCGCCTGTCCCAAATTTCTCCTTTCCAACTGCCCGTTCTGCTGATGCTGTCCCACATTTCCCGATAAAAGTCCTCGCTGTGCCGGTCTGACTTGAGCAATCGAGGTGTCTGACCCACGATCTCCTCTGCCGTATAGCCAGTGCTTTCAGTGAATGCCCGATTGACCTTCAGGATCACAGCGCTAGCGTCGGTGACCATGATCGCTTCTTGCGAGTCGAAGGCAGCAGCGGCGACGCGAAGATCGGCTTCGGCTTGCTTGCGCTCGGTGATGTCGAGGAAACTTCCAAAACTCGCAGGTTTACCGCCCCAGTCGATCGTGTTGGTGTGGGCTTGCCATTGTCTTACTTGGCCATCTTTGCGTGCGATACCCACCACATAGGACGATTCGACCTTTTCTCCCAGCATGCGCCGCCGGTGCAAATCCATCAACCAGGGACGATCCGCTTCGCAAACAAGGGGAAGGAAAGGTTTACCCTGGAGCTCGTCTTCGGTATAGCCGACCATTTCAACCGTTGCCGGGTTGATGTACTTGATCAGACCTTCCTGAGTAATGACAACGCCAAGGGGAAGTTCTTCTGTAAATCGACGATAACGGCTCTCAGACTCGCGCAACGCCGACTCGATCCGTTTCTGTTCGGTGATATCGCGCAAGGCACTGGCGAAAAACAAACCTTGGTCCGTTTCAATCCGGCTTAGGCTGACTTCCACCTCGCATTCACTGCCATCCTTTCGCTGTGCCTTGACCGCCCGCCCGCGTCCCATACGCCGACTATTTGGCGAGGCTGCGTACCTGGCGCGCAGCTTCGGATGGGCTACACGATAACGATCCGGTAGCAGGCGATCGACCGACTGCCCGATCAGTTCATCAACCGAAAAACCCAGCAGGCGCTCAACTTGCTGGTTAGCCATGGCAATAATTCCCTGCGCATCAGTGATCAGCAGGGGATCCGGGCTGGCATCAAAAATGGCGCTCAGCCGTGCTTCACTTGCCAGTAAAGCTTCCTCAGCTTGTTTGAGCTTGGTTGTGTCAGTCAACATAATGCGCAGTAAGATTGCCCAAGCAGGACTGCACAACTGAAACTACTGATCTCAAAAGTAACGTTGGTGTGCATGATCGTCCTCCCCCCGGACGTTGCTGGTGAATTATTTGTCTCATGAAAACAAAATTATTTCTTTATATGTATATTATTCTGATAATACCATAGTAATTGTAATGGTTATGCGGTTCCTTCATGACGATGAGGGGAGCGGCAGAATCGAATCCAGCCGAGAAGACAGGATTCGTATTCTGAGGCGCGGAGAGGGCTGGCAGCCTTGTTGCCGACAGAACTTTTCAGCAATACGCTCGACCAGCTGAGCTATTGCCATTCAATCACAATGCACAACGCGTATCAGCAGATCTGCTACATCCCCGGATACACCGGACCTTCGCCACCCTGGGGTACGACCCAGTTGATGTTCTGGGTGGGGTCCTTGATGTCGCAGGTCTTGCAATGTACGCAGTTCTGGGCATTGATCTGCAAACGCGGATTGTTCCCCGCGTCGTCGCGCAGAATTTCATAGACGCCAGCCGGGCAGTAGCGCTGCTCGGGAGCGTCGTAGAGTGCCAAATTGATGTTGATCGGTACGTCGGGATCCTTGAGGATCAGGTGGCAGGGCTGGTTTTCCTCGTGGTTGGTATTTGACAGAAACACCGAGGACAGGCGGTCGAAGCTGATGACGCCATCCGGCTTGGGATAGACGATGGGCGTACATTCGGCAGCTTTCTTCAGCTTCAGGTGATCAGGCGAGAGCCCTAGTGTCCATGGCGCCTTGCCACGGAACAGAATCTGATCCATGCCGAACATCATTGAGCCGATATAAAGACCCTTGCTCATCCACGGCTTGAAATTGCGGGCCTTGTGGAGTTCCTCATAGATCCAGCTGGCGCGCAGTTGCTCCGGATAGGTGTCGAGTTCATCCAGGCTGCGGCCCTGACCCAAGGCCTGCGAGGCGGCTTCGGCCGCCAGCATGCCGCTTTTGATCGCGATGTGGCTGCCCTTGATGCGTGAACCGTTGAGCATGCCGGCGTCGTCACCGAGCAGCGCGCCGCCGGGGAAGACCAGCTTGGGCATGGCCTGCAGACCACCGGCTGCAATAGCACGGGCGCCATAGCTGATGCGCTTGCCACCTTCGAGCATCGGGCGAACCTTGGGGTGCGTTTTGTAGCGCTGGAATTCCTCGAAGGGCGACAGGTAGGGGTTGGCGTAGCCGAGGCCAACGACGTAACCAATCGCCACCAGATTGTCGCCATAGTGATAGCAGAAAGAACCGCCGTAGGTGTCGTTGGCGAGCGGCCAACCCGCAGTGTGCATCACCAGTCCCTTGACGTGCTGCTCGGGCTTGATCTCCCAAAGTTCCTTGATGCCGATGCCATAGACTTGCGGATCAACGCCTGCGCGCAGGTTGAATTTCTGTTCCAGCTGCTTGCCCAGATGGCCGCGGCAACCTTCAGCAAAAAGGGTGTATTTGGCGAGCAACTCCATGCCGGGCTGGTAGGCGGGCGTGGGCTTGCCGTCATGGCCGACGCCCATGTCGCCGGTGGCGACGCCCTTGACGCTGCCATCATCGTTGTAAAGCAGTTCCGCTCCGGCAAAGCCGGGATAAATTTCCACGCCGAGCGCTTCGGCCTGCTGCCCGAGCCAGCGACAAAGGTTGCCGAGGCTGATGATGTAGTTGCCATGATTGAGGAAGCAATTGGGCAAGAGGAAGTTGGGCAGTTGCGTTCCGCCGGTTTCGCTGAGGATCAGGAAGCGGTCTTCGCTGACCAGTGTTTCAAGCGGCGCATCTTGCGCCTGCCAGTCGGGCATCAGTTCGTTGAGTGCACGTGGATCCATGATGGCGCCGGAGAGGATGTGGGCGCCGATTTCGCCGCCTTTCTCGATCAGGCAGACATTAGTTTCCGCATTCAACTGCTTCAGGCGGATGGCTGCCGCCAGACCGGCCGGACCGCCGCCAACAATCAGCACATCAAATTCCATCGATTCGCGTTCCATCTCTTTCCCCCGATTGTCACCTTGCACGATAATTCCCAGCTACCCCTGATATTCCTCAAGTACGCGCATTATAATTCCAATCGTCAAGGTGTGATCTCAATCGAGCATCGTGCCGATCGATTGAAAACACATCCAGTTGAATGCACATGGAACATTCCCGCAATCTGGTGCATACATTGCAGATCCCGATCCGCTGGGGCGACATGGATGCGATGGGGCATGTCAATAACACCGTGTATTTTCGTTATGCCGAACAGGTCAGGATCGACTGGTTTGAATCGTTGGGTTTTCCGCCCGGCCAGGATCGCCAACAGTCACCGGTGATCGTCAATGCCAGTTGCAGTTTTCTGTCGCCGCTCGTCTATCCCGGCACAATCGAATTACGCATGTACATTGGGCATCCGGGCCGCAGCAGCTTGCCGACTTATTTCGACATTCGCCTTGTGGGTGAGGAGAAGATCTACGCCGAAGGCGCAGCCAAGGTAATCTGGACCAACCCGCAGACAGGAAAATCGATTCCCTTGCCTGAAGTCGTGCGCCAGCTGGCGGCAGGCATTTGAGCACTATGACAGGAGACAAAAGTGAGTGACGCTCTGCTCTGGCAACCCTCCGCGCAACGCATCCAAAGCGCGAAGCTCAGTGCTTTCAAGAACATGGTCAACCGGCAATGGGGCTTGTCGCTGAACGACTATGCGGTGCTGCATGACTGGTCGGTCAATCATCCGGAACAATTCTGGACAAGTGTCTGGGATTTTGGCCAGGTCAGGGGTGAGCGGGGAGCACGGGTTCTTGTCGATGGCGAGAAAATGCCGGGAGCCCGGTGGTTTCCCGATGCGCGCCTGAATTATGCGGAAAACGTGTTGCGCATCAGAACGAACAATGATGCCGTTGTCTTCTGGGGTGAGGACAAATTTAAGCAGCGCTACACTCATGACGAGGTCTATCGACAGGTCGCGCGACTCGCAGCAGCCTTGCGTGCGCAGGGCGTTGTCAGCGGTGACCGGGTTGCCGCCTATCTGCCGAATCTGCCGGAAACGATTTTTGCCATGCTCGCAGCCGCTTCCATCGGTGCGATATTCACTTCGGCTTCCCCCGACTTTGGCATACAGGGTGTGCTGGATCGCTTCGGTCAGGTCGAACCAAAGGTTCTGATCACCGCAGACGCTTATTACTACAACGGCAAGACCATCGATATCCTCGACAAGGTCACGGCGGTTGCCGCGCAATTGCCCAGTCTGGAGCGCGTGGTCATGGTGCCCTACGTGCGCCAGTTAAGCGATTTGTCAGGGATCCGCAACGCCTTGTCCTTCGCGGATTTCACCGAGCCGTTTTGCGCCGTCGACAAAATCGAATACGCCCAGTTGCCATTCGCTCATCCGCTCTACATCATGTATTCATCGGGTACCACGGGCGTGCCCAAGTGTATCGTGCATTGCGCCGGCGGCGTCCTGCTGCAGCACCTCAAGGAGCATCAGTTGCATGGCGATGTTCATCCCGGTGACCGCGTTTTCTATTTCACCACCTGCGGCTGGATGATGTGGAACTGGCTGGCCTCGGGTCTGGCGTCCGGCGCTACGCTGCTGCTTTATGATGGCTCGCCCTTCGTCGGGCGCGGCAAGGTGCTGTTCGACTATGCCGACGCGGAAGGCATGACGCATTTCGGTACCTCGGCGAAATTCATCGACGCCATCGCCAAGATCGGACTGGAGCCGACCCGCACCCATAAACTCACTGCCTTGCGTGCGATGTTTTCGACTGGCAGTCCGCTGGTGGCGGAAAGCTTCGACTATGTCTATGGGAACATCAAACAGGATATTCAACTGGCTTCGATTTCAGGCGGCACCGACATCGTTTCCTGTTTCGTGCTCGGCAATCCCACGGCGCCTGTGTGGCGCGGCGAGATCCAGTGCGCCGGGCTTGGCATGGCAGTCGCCGTATTTGACGAACAGGGCAGGCCGGTCATAGGTGAAAAGGGTGAACTGGTCTGCACGCGCTCTTTTCCGGTGATGCCAATCGGCTTCTGGAATGATGCCGATGGCCGCAAGTATCATGCAGCGTATTTCAACCGCTTCAACAATATCTGGTGCCACGGCGATTTCGCCGAAGCGACCGTGCATGGCGGCTTTGTCATCTATGGCCGTTCCGATGCGACCCTGAATCCCGGTGGTGTGCGTATCGGCACGGCGGAAATCTACCGTCAGGTGGAGAAACTCGATGAAGTGGTCGAGTCCCTGGTGGTGGGGCAGAACTGGCCGCCGCAGGATCCCAACGATGTGCGCGTGGTGCTGTTCGTCAAACTGCGCGAGGAACTGACGGTAGACGATGTTCT
>JBAYVV010000199.1:0-6739 GCA_041674465.1 Sterolibacterium sp. | reverse complement strand
GCTATGCCAGGAAATGACGAGCTTGGGTCCTCTAGGCAGAAATGAAAATGCCAGGTGAGACATGGGATCCGGAAAGTGCAGATGAATGATGTCGTACTGTTCCCGCGCATGCAATCCCCGTACATAGGCGGGCATGGTTGGACAGAAAGTTGTTCCGGCCACAGTACCGATCGAAGCAATCTTGTGGATTTCGTATCTGTCTTTGCAGACTATTTCAGTCTTGCAAACTTCACTTGCAACCACATTGGTAACCTCGATGTGGTGCTGCAAACAATCGAGTAGCGCTCCGACATGACGTTCGGTCCCACCAAAATACTGAGAATAATATCTGCCAAAATGCAGTACTTTCAAAGAACGATCCTCGCAGATTGCTGAACGAAGACACCCTTTGTCAAAGATTTGGCATGGATTTGCATGGATGGGGTACTGGATTTCACATTGAGCAGGCTGATCGACGAATTGATGTGAAATCTCCAAGACTAGCCCACAGGCCAGATTCGGCCGAGCGGGTATGATAAATCAAATTGATTTAATGTGCTGTGCCAGTTCGTTGTAGCGCCCGGCTAACGATGCTCACTGGGCGATGGCTTCATGATAAACAGCTAGAGTTTCCTCGGCGCAACGCCGCCAGGTGAACTGGTTTGAACGCTCCAAGCCTGCAGCGGCCATGTTTTTCTGCCGCTGCTGATCTTCCAGGGCACCGTGCAAGGCGTCGGCCATGGCGTCAATATCATGGGGATCGACGAGTATGCCGGCCTGACCCACGACTTCCGGCAATGACGCGCAGTTTGATGCGATCACAGGGACGCCGGACGCCATGGCTTCCAGCGGAGGCAGGCCGAAACCCTCGTAGATAGATGGATAGACGAAAAGCTTGGCGGCCGCATACAGTGATGGAAGAGCCTGTTCCTCAATGTGTCCGAGAACTCGGAGCAACCCTTGTCGCTCCAGCAATGCCATTTCCTGGTCTGTTTGCTCGTGCCGCCAACCGCTCATGCCAGCGATCACCAGTGGAAAGCGTCGAGAGAGACCAAGCGGTAGAACTCGATAAGCGCGAATCAGGCTAGCCAAATTTTTGCGAGGTTCGAGCGTACCTACCGCAAGAACATAGCCCCCATATTCAAGATCAAACTGCCTGCAGACGGGCAATGTTTCAGCTGCCGACATCGGTCGAAAGTTGCTTGTAACCCCGAGATGAACTCTTCGGATGCGGTCGAAGGGGACATTAAACAAAGCGTTCATCTCACGCGCAACAAAATCCGAATCTACAATGATCCGGCTCGCTTGCCCCAGCGATTTCGGGAACAGACGATTCATGATGCGAACCCTCTCAATCGGGTGGGTTTCCGGGTAGCGCACCCAGGAGGCGTCATGTGCAGAGACGACGACGGGACCAGCGAAGCGGTAAGCAAGATAGTTTGGTTCGTGGTACAGCGTTGATGGGTTTGAATGAGCTCCCCGAGAAAATTTTAGCTGCTGAACTTGTTGAGAGAGTATCCGGAATCCAGGCAGGTTGTTGATGAAGCGCAGCTTTCCGACTTTAGACGAGTCCATTGATTGTGGTGCCTGATCGCGCCAGCCATGCAGCACATCAAAATACCGAATATTTACGTTCAATTGACTCAGAGCCAGACTCAATTCCTTGACGTAGCGTCCGATCCCCGTCAACGGCGTCAGTATGGCCGTCGCATTCAACGCAATTTTCAGCGATTCTTCAGGCATGAGTTCTTCGGTCCGGGGAGGCTGGAATTATGGCGAGATAAGCGGTGCGAACAGGCAATATAATGGCGCAACGCCTAACCCGAAAATTGTGACTTCATATGGCGGCGCCTCCTATCATTATCGAATTCTACTGCTAAGCGCGAAGCTTCTTTGCTGCACAAGTAATTCCGCGATTCAGCGATCCCAATCTCACTCAACTCCTGAGAGAACAGCAATTTCATGAGCCCGATTGCCATCATTACGATTGTGTCCAGTAATTACCTGCACTTTGCCCGCACGCTAATGCAAAGTGTGGCTGGACAGCACCCGGAAGCTGATCGCTACTGCCTGATGGTCGATAGAGACAGCAGCCACGCCAGGAAATTGTCAGCGGAGTTTCAGGTGATCGAACTCAGTGAAATCGGGCTGCCGGACGGCGACGATTTTCTTTTTCAATACAATATTCTCGAACTTAACACCGCGGTCAAGCCGTGGGCCATTGCGTCACTATTCGATCGAGGTTACCAGCGAGTCATCTACATTGATCCGGATATCGTCCTCTTTCGTCCATTGGAAGACGTGAGCCGTGCTTTTGAAAGCGGGGCCGAGATCGTGCTGACCCCTCACCTGCTGAGCCCGGTTACTGACCCATTCAAACCGGATGAACTCGACATACGGCGTGCAGGCACATACAACCTGGGATTCTGTGCCTTGGCTGCATCGGCGAACACGAGAGCGTTGCTCGCATGGTGGCAGGGAAAGCTGCGCAAAGATTGCGTTATCGCCCATGATCGGGGAATTTTTGTGGATCAGAGCTGGATGGATCTGGTCCCGGGATTATTTGAAAACGTATGTATCTTGCGCCATCCCGGATACAACGTGGCTTACTGGAATCTCGCGCAGCGTTTGATTGATCGCCACAGTGAAGAAATTACAGTAAACGGCTTCCCTTTAGTCTTCTTCCATTTCAGTGGCCTTGACCCGAATTCGCCCCAATCCATTTCAAAACATCAGAATCGGTTTGTCCTTGAGCAGCTTCCTCCTGTTACTGCAGGGGTGATAGAAGATTACTGTGCGAAAGTGATTTCTAACGGCTTGGAGCATTATCGGAAAATACCTTACAGCTTCAACTCCTACGACGATGGCACGCCTGTGAGCGATGTCGAAAGGACCGTCTTCCGCCTGAATGACGATATACGGTTGCTTGCAAATGGCAAGCCATTTGCACAAAAGAAGCGCTTGACCGTTGTTGAAAATAATGAGGACAGACATCATCCCTACGTAAAAGAAGTTTATGCGCATTTATTGGGGCGCTTGCCTGATCCAAGTGGATACAAAAGTTATGCCGATATGGCAAGTACCCCCTTGGGACGTTTTCGTTTGTTTGCGGCAATAGCGGTTTCTGCTGAAGCGCGCAACAGGGAAAGATGGCTGCAGCGGTTGTTGCTTTGGCCTTTCAGAAAAACATTGCCTGAAATTCTGCCGCAAGCGGTTTTGCCGACTACTGCAGTAACGCCGATTGCCACCGAAGCGCCCTTAGCAGAACCGAGACGCAGCCCCTTTAGCGGGCTGTATGCGGCTGAGCAGGATAGTGCTGAAAATGGGCTATGGGTCGGCCCTCGACTTGACCTGCCGACATTTGAAACTGGCAGCGGAAGAATCGAGATACAAGGCATCGCGGCTCTCGATCTGCTGAAGAGGGGCGGAGGACAGGAATTTACGCTCGACGTTTATGTGTTGAGCAAACTTATCCATCAGGAAAAAATCAAGCACAGCGGATTTTTTTGCTTCACCTTCAATGTTGACAGGAAAGACTTCTTTCAGGACAGTCAGTGGACCATTCTTGCTTCCGCCTATGTCATTCCCCAAGAGATTGGACTGGGCGCGGATGACCGCAAACTGTCATGGCGGCTAAAGCGTATCTGCGCGGATGATATTCGACTCGTGGACAGCGGTAGCAGCCCGATATCATTTCCAATTGCACAGTTGTATTCACCGATTGGGCTCAATCTGATTGGCTACCTGCGCGCTGAACTGGGACTGGGGGAGGCGCTTCGGTCTTTGGCGAGTGCCTGCAATGCGGAAAAAATTCCATTTTCAACACTGGATGTTGGGTATCAAAGTAGCAACTTGCAGCGTGATCAGCGGATCGTCAGCCTTGCTACAGACAGGCAATTTCCAGTTGATCTGATCTACGTCAATGCCGATCAGACTGCAGCCACTGTGGATTACCTAAGCAAGAAACAAACCCTAAAGCAAGGTAAGAAAAAACAGCAAAGCTGCTACCGCATTGGCTTCTGGCACTGGGAACAACCAAGGCTGCCGGATAGTGCTTTGAGTGCATTCGCCCATTTGGACGAAATCTGGGTTTCTTCAACTTTCGTCCACGATGCAGTATCGCCTTTCTCTCCTCTGCCAGTAGTCAAGATTCCTCTGGCAATCGACTTCGCACCAAGCCCAGGCGTGCAACGCGCTGATTTCGGCTTGCCGGAAGGCAAGATGCTGGTGCTGGTGATGTATGATTTTCATTCCTACCAATATCGGAAAAATCCGCAAGCCGCAGTAGCTGCCTTTCAGCTAGCCGCCGCAAACCGCAACGATGCCGTACTGGTTCTCAAAACCATCAACAGCCAGGCGCATGTTGAAGAACGGGCTGAATTGGCACGACATGTCAGCGGTATGCGCAATGTGATTTTCATCGATGACTTCCTGACCCGGCAGCAGACCTGGGATTTGCAATCCTGCTGCGATATTTTGTTGTCACTCCACAGGGCAGAGGGATTCGGGCTGGCCCTCGCGGAAATGATGTATCTGGGCAAGCCCGTCATTGGCACGGGTTGGTCGGCAAACATGGATTTCATGACGGCCGAGAACTCTTTCCCCGTAAGTTACATGTTGAAACCTTTGGAACAGGCAGTGGGTGTCTATGTCGCGGGGCAACCCTGGGCCGAGGCCGATGTAGAACACGCCGCCAAGGTGTTGCAAGAACTGCTCGACGATTCGGAGCTGCGAAACAAGGTTGGCAAGCGAGCTGCACAGGACATTCAGCGGCAGCTCAGTCCCGCAGCCGTTGGCAAGCTCGTCAAGGAAAGACTGAGCCTGCTCAATTTCTGGCATCCTCAATGGCGCCTGTGAGCTCGGCTAATCGTACTCAGCTATAGAACCTCGACATGGCAACTATCGTTGAGAGCGAGTCGAACAATTTTGCTTCGCGTGCGAATTCGCTAAGCCTGGGCGACACTGCACAGGGTAGTTTGTCGTCAAGCTCTGACTGGGATTTTTACAAGCTAACTGTTCCAGCCGGAGGCTCACTGAAGCTGGATTTTTCACCGCCAACGGCTTCAGACAATTACTACTATCAGATAGACGTTTTTGACAGCAGCGACAAGCTGCTGGCCGAGAATTTCTACGGTAACTTCGGAACGCTGAGTTTCGGCCTGCCCACAGCCGGCAGCTATTATGTCGCGGTTACTTCCTCCTCGTTGTTCTCCAGTGGCCAATACGCCTTGACCGTCAGCAATGGTAGCGGTAGCGCCAGTGCATACGAGAGTGAAGCCAATGACACTCTGGCGACCGCCAATAGCATTGCTCTGGCACATACCATCAAGGGCCAACTCGCTGGTTCGTCGGATGTCGATTGCTACCGTGTCAGCGCCTCTACGCCTGGGGTTCTGGTGGTCGATCTTGTAGCCGGAAAGGCATCCAGCGGAAATTCGCTCACGGTGGATCTTTACGATGCTGCGGGCAACTTGCTCGAGGAGCAGAGCACGGGGCATGCAACAACCTTGACCATACCCGTCTCCGCCAGTGGCGACTACTTTATCAAGGTCAAGCAAGCCAATAATTTCGACGGCAGTAATTACAGCCTGACCGTCAATAACGACAGCTTCAGCAGTCTGGCCAGCAAAGTCTTGACTGAGAGCGCGCCACTTTCAGCGACTCTGAGTGCCGCGCATGACTGGTACTCGGTCAGTCTGGTTGGTGGGAAAAGCTACGAATTTGTCGTCAAAGGTGCGACTTCCGGCGGTGGTACCTTGGCTGATCCAGCATTAACGCTCTGTTATTCGACAGGAGCAGTCTTGGAAACCTGCGACAACCTCAATGTCTGGTCGAGCAGCCTCAGCCCACCCGGGGCGACAACGACAGTCGATCCGCAAATCGCTTTTACTGCCCCCGCGACGGGAACCTACTACCTCATGGTGACGGGTAACGGCGGCACGGGCAGCTACACGCTGAGCGAGAACACCGACACCCAGGTGGATCTGACGCAAGCCCTGGTCGAAGCGACGATGTCGCCGAGTTATCGCTGGAATGGTGCCGCCGCGTTGGGTACCGCGGTGTCACTGGAATATTCCTTTCTGAGCAGCAGTGTCTATGACGTAACCGATTTCGTGGCGATGACTGATAATCAAAAGCAGACGGTGAGGGATGTGCTCGCAATGTATGCAAGCATCGCCAACATTACATTTACTGAAGTTTCCAGCCAGAGCAGTGCAGACATCAGATTTGGCACCAGCAACCAAGACGGTCTATCTTCGGGAGTCACTTATCAAGCTTCCCCAAATAGCGATGGTAGCTTGCGTCAGGCCGATGTATTTCTCAACAATACTGGCAGATCCGCTTCTACATCCACACTGAGCCCGGGAGGATATGGCTACCTGACACTGATCCACGAAATCGGTCATGCACTGGGGCTCAAGCACCCGGGTGATTATGATGCTGGCGACGACAGAGTTCCGCCGCCGTTTCTGCCGGCAGCATTCGACACCGAGAAATTCACGGTGATGTCCTACCTGGACAACAGCGACAGCACTACTTATCACAGCACGCCGGCCCTGATCGATATCGCAGCATTGCAATACCTTTACGGCATCAATACAAGTGAATCAGGTTCGTCGCACACTTTCTCGTTCAGCAACAGCAGCGCTTTCGTCACTTCCTTGCTGGCCGGAGGCAGCAACGACATCATCGATATCCAGGATCAGACGGTTGCATCGAAGATTTTCATGTTGCCGGGCAGTCTCAGTTCGATCGGTAT
>JBAYVV010000198.1:0-6764 GCA_041674465.1 Sterolibacterium sp. | reverse complement strand
TCAAGCGATGCGCAAGCCACCAAACTCCAAGTTGGGAAAGCCGAGAGATCAATTAATCAGAAAGCTGGGTGAACCAACACAAACCTTTCGATAAAGTCTGGGCAACATATTGCGATTGTTCTGCGGTGTCACAGCGAACTACTCATGCAGCGAGCGAGGAATCTGAAAGCTGTATTTTCGATCCGAAACAAAGGAGGCCACATCGGGCAATTGTGTTGTCCGACATAGCCTCCTCATTGTTACTGAAGCGTCTCAAGTAGCTCAGGCGTGAAGCTGGTGGGATTCAGGCCGACGTCGATATCGGATTCAGCAACCCAGGGGGTTCCATGCATGGCCTTGAAGTCGAGATACTCGCCGGCTTTTGCGGAGAAATATTTGATCCCCGATTTGACCCCGGTTTGAGTGTTAAAGTACATCAGACCCATGCGCCAGAATTCGCCCTTCTTATCGTAGATTTCAGTCTGGTATATCGCAGGTGACTTCGCATCCATATAAGCGACTTTCTTCCCATAGGGGTGTCCTTCCGGCGGGATTCCCTCAACAATCCAGACTTCCCGCGGCGTCATTGGCACCACTGAGTTGAAATAAGGTGCGTCCTTGAAATTCATATGGGGGAACTCATCCTGTGTGTTTTTCTTTTCCTTGACCATGACGGGATGGAAATCCGCACCTGCGAGAATCCAGCGCTTACCGATCAGTTTGGTGGCCTTATACTTCGAGGGGCGAGAATTCCAGTTTTGTTGGTCATCAATCAGGAAGTCGAAGCCGGCCACGTTATCCATCCAGGCATTCCCTGAGAGACGACGGATACGGCGCGCGGACTTGATGTAAGCCCACAAGTCGTCAATCCGGGCATGCTTGTCGTATTGAACCTGGAACGTGCCGATCCCTTTGACGTCCTGTGGATACTGGCCGACCAGAACGGTTTTGGAGAACACATCGGGTTCATTCGGGAAAGCCACCCCGCCCCATAGACGATTCTTGGACATGAAGCGGTAGTAAACCCAGGTCTGGCTCAATTCAAAGCCATTTTTGTTCGCGGCAAGCAAGTGGGTGGCGTTGTGCAAATCCGAACCGAACGGTGCGCCAAGATAAAGGTTCCAGATGACTTTGTCACCCGCATAAGGGTCGGCAGGATCGATATTCGGGAACGGCAAGCCTGCAACGTAGCCAGTGACATCCCGGGTCGCGGGATCAAACTTCACCTGACCGGAATACTTCGCAGTCGCTTCCACGTACTTGGGATCCACCACGACATCAGGGGACTTAACCAGCGGGATCTTCTTGTTGTGGGTACGGATGTACCACGCCATTTTCTCAGTCAGCAGATCGCTAATTTTGTGGCCCATGAACGTGTCGTTCATGACCTTGTCGACATTCTCTTTGCTGATCACGGTGCCTTCCGGCAGTTCCGCAGCAAACACTGACGAACCCAATATCAGAGCGCCGGCAGCGGCCAGAGGCGCGACAAAGCGCCGAAGTGTGCTGATTTGCATAATGCGAGACCTCTTTCTAGAAATAGTGATGTTGTTCATTATTCGCTCCCTTCGCTCAGAACTGGTACGTGGCCCGGAGGGTCAAGTAGTCACGATTGTGAAAGGCGGCAAGACCGTACATATTGCTTCCTGATGCGGTCGTATTGTCTGGCCGGGCGTCCTTTGTATAGAAGAGTACTGCATCGGCCGAAAGACGCCAGTGGTTACCAACGTTGTACGAAACGCTCGGGATAAAGAAGGCGTTACCCGCCTGGAGCTCACGACCGTACGCCAACGCATAGGTGAGCCGCGAAGCCATATACGGGAACGTAATGAACGCGGTGGCCATCGTGCTATGCACTTTAAGCTTGGCAGCGTTACCCACTGCAGCAACAATGTCTTCCTCGGCTTTCAAGTCTGGAACCCAGGTATCAAATATCTGAATTGAAGCAAAGGACGGCGCATTGGTGCCCACCAAGTCCATGATCCGCACCTGCTTGTCTATGCGAAGGGTCGTCTGCACCACATTCTTCTTGATCACAGGTCCCATCGTGCCGGCATTATTGGG
The DNA here is from genome assembly GCA_041674465.1 of Sterolibacterium sp. GTDB lineage: Bacteria > Pseudomonadota > Gammaproteobacteria > Burkholderiales > Rhodocyclaceae > JACRAR01. Next base: position 4,721 of record JBAYVV010000198.1, on the reverse strand, counting down.
AATCTGGAACCACCCGGCTGCGTTAGGCGTGCCACTCACATCCGAATACGAATTGTATGTACGTCCCTTCTGGTAAGCCATTTCGAAATTCACCACCGCATCGAGCGTCTCACTTTCACCGCTCACACTGGCACCGACGACATCAATGATCGGATAGAACCAATCACCGTAGGCTTTGTTGCTCGGCGCCTTCTTGTAGTAAATCGAGGGCACGCAACCGGAGGCATCGCGCTGACCGGGTGCGGCAAATACGCCGCACGGATTGAGCGTGAAATCCGGCTGGAATACGTGCTGGTAAGAAATCGCGTAATTTAGAGCACCACCATTGGCCAGGCCCGACCAACGTATCGCGCCGGTCGTGTCCTTGTAGTTGCCTTCCGGATGATTGTAATCAAACACCGTGGCATAGGCGAGATAATCGAGCCCTTGGTTTGGCACAGCCATCCAGCGTCCGCCGGAGATGTCGTAGGTATTGCCGATATCCTTCCTACGGTCCCAGCCCGGCCGGATAACGACCTGCAGCGTGCCTGCGGCCTCTGGTACCGCCATCTTGACATTGGCCATAATGAGCGGCTTGCGCTGTTCATCACTCTCGGGCTCGCCGAATGCACGCCAACGGAAGTCAAAGCCATGCAGCAAGTCATTGGGGTGGAAGAAGTCGGTCTCGCCGAACACCACCTGTTGCTTACCCAGGCGAACCAGGAAACGATCGCCCACATTGAAGTCTGCGTAGAGTTCGCGCAGTTCTGTCTGGTTGTACTGATCCTTCATGCTGCAACCCGGTCCGGGGCCATTGGCACCGAACGTCGCGGCAAAGCATGCCCGTTTTTGCAACTCATCCTGCCAGGAAGTCATTTGCTCGCGGTCCGCACGGGCAACCGCCCGCCAGGTCAGCGGTCCGGTCTTGGCGTCTGCAGTCAGTTGCAGAGCGCCCCGCTCCATCATCTCTTTGCCCTTACCGCCCAGAGCCGGCATGACCGGTTGTCCAGGCAGCGGAGAAGTCGCGTCATTGTTGTCTTTCAGATTCCAGGACATCCAGGCACGCACATACCCGCCGAGCTTGAAATAATTCTCAGTGGTATCGAATGCCGGCACCGCCTGATCGACCGCAAAAGCACTGCTACAACCAACCGCCATCGATAGCATGACTGCCGACCGTATTTTGCTGCTCCATTTTCTATTCATAGCACCTCCCTTGTAGTCATTAAATACAGCTCTAGTACAGCTCAACAACTGATGGCATTGGCATCCGCTGCGACGACTGCCTCATGCGCTCCCTTGCGCTTCAACACTGCTGGTTACACTAACGGCTGCACTGGTGGCTGCGGCTTTTTTGCGTTTGTGCGTCACAAACTCCGGTTGGAAGACATAGACCATGGCCGGCATGATGAACAGTGCGCTAAACGCTGAAACAAAAAGCCAGATCGCCATCAGAATCCCCATCTCGGCCTGAAAGCGCAGCGAGGATGCAAACCACAGCACCACGCTCATGGTCAATGTCAGGGCTGTGATCAGTACGCCCTTGCCGGCGGAGTGCAGCGACTGCGCGATCGCCCGCTTCAGATCGGAGTGCCCATGCAACTCTTCACGGATGCCGTCCACCACATAAAACGCATAGTCGACACCCAGGCCAATGCCCAGTGCAGCCACCGGCAAGGTACTCAGCGTCATGCCGATGTCTTTCCACGCCATGACGCTGAAGGTGATCGTGTTTGACAAGATCACCGGCACCATAAAGAAGATGCCAGCGCGCATCGATCGGTATGCCACCGCGCAACAAACGATCAGCACCAGCAGTGCCAGCGCAATACTTTCAATCTGGCCCGTGAAGATCACCTCGTTGACCGCGGCCGTCACGCCGATCAGTCCGCCGGCCAGAACATACACACCCTCTTCAATCGGATGGGCCGCAATGAATTCCTTGACCCGCGCAATCGCCGTGCGGATGGTATCGCCACGGTGGTCCTTGAAGAACAGCGTCACCGGGGCAATTTGGACCTGGGGATCCATGAAGCGACTGGAAGAGCTAGCGTCGGCCGCCCACATAAAAAGCAACTCGCCGTTTTCCGTCGCGCTCTTGCCGAAGTCCAGATAGCGCGGATTGTTCTCGCGCATCACCCGATTGACTGCCGGGATGATGTCGGCCAGCGACACGCTGCCACCGATCTCCGGCTGCGCACTCATGAAGCGTTGCATCGCTGCCATGTTCTTCAGAACAGGCAGCTCCTTGATCGCGCCTGGCTTCTGTCCTTCGAATACGACATACATGCGGTCCGCACCCTGAAACTGTTTGTTGATGGCCGCAGAGTCCCGGTTGTAGGATGAGTCTTGCCAGAGTATGGGCGAGCCGGCATCGGCATCCCCGACCTGCAGCTTGAACGCATAGATGCCGGAAACGACGAATACAGCAGCCGCCCCGATCAGCAGTACATAGCGCCAGCGCGAGGTCGCCGTCTTGACGCAGACATTCAATATGGCGTCGAGTAGCGGATAGATATTGATCGGATGGACATTGCGTGTTGACGGACTGACCCAGGACAGCAACACCGGCGTCATCACGCATGCGCAGATGGCGATCGTCATGACCCAGACTGTGCCGATCACCGATATCTTCTGCATAAGCGGGATCGGGGTGAGCACTACCACGATCATGCAGCCGGCATCGGCAACCACCCCCAGCATGCCGGGCTTGAACAGCTGCAGCATCGCCGAACTGGCGGCCGCCTTTGCGGTCGCCACTCCGGCAGCGAGTTCGTCACCAAATCGGGTGACCAGTTGGACTGAGTGTGAAATCGAGCGCGCCGTAATCAGGAAAGCGATCACAATGACCAGCGGATCGAGGTTAAAACCGAGCAGACGCGCGAAACCGAGCGCCCAGATGGCGCTCGTCAAGCCGGCCAGCAATGGCAATAAGGTGCCGCGCCAGGTGCGCGCCGCCAGGAACAGCAGCACCAGCAGGCAGCCAATCGTCATCAGGAAGATATGCACGGTTTCCGGAACGTAATGGTCGACCCATCCATATAGGATCGGTTCACCAACCACGCTCACTCGTACACCATCGCCTTGCGCCGCATTCACCAGTTTCATGACTTGCGGAAAAATCTTGCTGTAGTCAACCGCGTTCTCATAAAAGTCGACTGTGATCAAGGCCGCCTTGAGATCCTGCGACACATACGCCCCGTATACCATCTGATTATTCAGAACCGTATTTTTCAGCGCTTCGAGATCCTCCGCCGTGGTCGGTACGTCGCCCCCCATCACCGGCTGCACGTCGATCGATTCGGTCGATGACTTGATCTCCTTGAGCTTGTTCGATGCCAGCGAGATGATCTGGAACGAATTGACACCGTCCACCAGCGCTAGGTCGGCGGTTAGCTTCTTGACCTTCTCTAGCACCGGCGTCTTGAATATATTGCCCTGCTCAACTTCAACCATGATGCTAACCATGTTGGAGCCACCGAAATCCTGGCGGAAACGTTCATGGACTTTGATGTAATCGTGGCTGCGCGGTAGCAGATCGTCAAACACGGTCTTGACGTCAACCTGGACCGCAAAAACAGCCATCACGATGGTCAGCAGCGCAAATACCGCGCTGACCGCAACACGGCGGCGGATACAAGCCTCGACAAAAGATTCGAGCCGGTGAAAAGTGCCTTCTTTCATTTGCGCCTCAACTCCAAATTGCGGGCCTTTAACTGGCCCGACGTATAGATTTATATTGGGCCGGCTTACAGTGCGGTGACGTCTACAACGGCAAGCGTCGCGCCCGAAAAGAAATACTTGTTGCCTTGTTTCGCGATTGCGGTGTACCAGTTGCGGTCCAGCGGTGACAGTCGGGTCGCCTTCCAGGTCCGTCCATCACCATCGCCGACAACAACGATTCCGCTCGCCCCTGTGGCAAGCCAGCGGCTACCATCCCACAGTACGCTATACAGGTGCTCCGACGATGGCGACTGCTGTTGCACCCAACTCTGGCCACCATCCCGGGTAGCAAGAATGACGCCGCCCAGTCCCACTGCAAGTCCGTTATTGGCATCCTTGAACGCGATCGACATCAGGCTGGTCTTGACCGGCGTCGACACCGTGCGCCAGGCGGTGCCGTTGTCGCTTGAGACCTTGATCCGGCCAAATTCGCCCACCAGCCACACCTGTCCCGCAGTCGTCGCGACATCGTTCCACGCAGCGTCTTCTTCATCCCCCACGCGCTGCCAACTCGCACCAAAATCGGTCGATCGCAGTATCATCCCAGCCTCACCAACGGCCCACGCGCTCCCTTCCGCCTGCGCCTTCACCCGTAACAGCTTGTTGGCAAGCTTCGACTTGGGCACCTCGACCGTCTTCCAGGTGCGCCCAGCGTCCACCGTCACCACCACCACGCCACCATTGCCCACCGCCACCGCCCGCTGCTCATCCCACGCAGCTATGTCCTGAAACCCAGCATCAACCCCCGACTCCTGCCGCCGCCACGACTTCCCAATATCTTCTGTCGTCGCAATCTTGCCGTTGCTGCCAACCGCCCATACCTTGTGCTCCGCTAGCGCCAACACACCATACACGCCTTCACCCCGCTCAAACGCCGGCTGCTCCACCGCCGATCCGTGCGGTTGCGGTTTGATAAAAAGCCCCGCATATAGCAATCCGCTCACAATCACCAGCGGTAACCCCGATACCATTAATTCAAATACTCGTCTCATGCCTCGTCTTCTTCCTCGTTATCACTG
>JBAYVV010000197.1:0-6850 GCA_041674465.1 Sterolibacterium sp. | reverse complement strand
CTTAGATAATCCAGACCGTCGTTCTTGAATTCCATGAAGGCAAAGGAGAGGCGAAAGCATCGTGTCTTCCCTGAGTAGACCGCGATAATCTGCCTGGACCTGATCTCCGGTCATGGGAGATTCCACCAGTCACAGTGAGTAGTTCTACTCTATGCATTTCGGGATTTTTGACCGATGATACGGCCGTCAGGAGTTCAGGTTCCGCTCTGCTGCCCAGTATCAACCGGGCAGAACAAAGAGCGGCCACCACATCGGGAGGGAACAAATGAGAGTTGTCATGCCGGTGGATGATGTAGCCGCGGGAGCATCCGGCTGGATAGTCAAACCGACCACATCCACCGAGTTGCTCGATACCGTCCAGCCGGTCATCAATTGACGGCGCTGCTGAGCCATACTCACCGCAATTTTGCGTCTGCGCCATGTCATTCGACCGCCGCGAACATGTTCGCTACAAGCCGGTTGCCGCGCTCAGTGCAGCGCTGGTCTGGCAGGACGAAAACGGTGCGCAAAAATCCTCTGCGCAACTGAATGACCTTTCGCAAGGCGGCTGTTCGCTGATTGCCCTGGATGGGCCGCTCGTCGGTGGGTTCGCCCTGGCGGTAGTGTCACTCCCCGACATGGACGCGCCGCTGAAAGTACAGAGCCATATCCTGTCCCGCAATCCGATCGGGAACGCGCTGCAAATCTCGATGCGGTTCGAGCAAGCCTCGGAGCAACAAGTTGCCAGACTGGTTACCGCACTGGCATCGCAAGCTTTTGAACCACTCCGGCCGGAAACCCCGGCAACCAGCAGAAAACACTGGCGCGTACCCCAATGGGCCGCCTATTTGGCGGCGCAGCAACTCCCGGTCATGCCAAGATCGAAACTGGCCTTGCATGCATTCGAAGCGGAAAAGGGAAGCGACTTGTCGCCGGCTGAACTTGTTGGCCTGGCGAATGGAGATCCATTTCTGTGCCTTTGCCTGCTGAGAGAAGCCGAAAACAGGCGCACAGCGAGGCTGGGACACGAAACCAGTACGCCGCTTGCCGCCGTCATGCAACTGGGTTCGGCAGCATTCCGCGAACTGTTGCTTGCCAGCCCGGAAACAAATGAAACCGAGTCGGGGCTGGCTGAATGCGAAGCTCGTGCCGTGATGGCGGGGCAGTTGGCGGCAGCCTGGTCTTCCTTGCGGACCGACGCTACTCCCGATGAAGTTTCCATGGCGGCACTGCTTTCGGAAATAGGGGAACTGCTGCTGTGGCACTTTGCCCCGGAACTGCCACAAGCGGCCCAGGAAGGATTGGCCAGTGGGGAAGCGAAACGGACAGAAGCGGCGCAAGAAGCGGTTGGCGGATTCAAGTTCAAGGATCTGACGCTCAAGTGTGCCGAAATCTGGAAGTTGCCGAGCATTCTCGTTCAACTGATTCGCGGCCAGGATTCAGCCCGGGCCAGCCTGGCCAGAATCTCCAGGGATACGGCGCGGCACCTGATCGCAGGACCTGACAATTCTGCTTTGCCCGATGATCTTGCCTCCGCCAAACATCTGATCCCTCAAGTGAGCATGGCAACGCTGGTAAAAGAATTGCGATGGGTACCGCCCGAAATGCACCAGGACCTGATCGAGAAAGCCGATCTGGCTTTCGCAAATAGATTGTCAAAGACGCCTTAGCCACGCCGTTGCAGTCGTGTGTCATTGACGAGACATGCGCGCATGCTGACCAGCTGACATTGCCTTGTCTCGCACACTGAGGTAGCCTCATCGTAGTTTCCTTTCAGCGGAGCACTCAAATGTCGAGCCCAACCATTGCAATCAAGCGCTGTCTGCGAATACTGTTGCTGGGTGTCGCGCTTGGCATGACCGCCGTGCTGCCGGCCAGAGCCGATCTGGCCAGCCTGAGCGGCAAGGACGCCACCTCCGGTCTCAAGGAGGCGCTCACCCGCGGCGCCGAGTTTGCGGTCTCGCATCTCGGCAAACCGGACGGTTTTCTGGGGAACGCCAAGGTCAGGATTCCCCTGCCGAAATCGCTGCAAAAGGTAGAAGGCATGGCACGCAAGCTGGGTCTTTCGAAGCAGGCAGACGACCTCGCGGATACCATGAATCGCGCAGCCGAATCGGCCGTTGTCGAAGCCAAGCCTTTGCTGGTCGATGCGGTAAAAAAGATGTCGATCAAGGATGCCAAGGGCATCCTGGTCGGACCGGAGGATTCCGCGACACAGTATTTCCGTACGGCGACCTCCGCGCAGTTGGCGCAGAAATTTCTGCCCATCGTGAAGAAGGCCACCGCCAGGGTGCAACTGGCTGACAAGTACAACGCCTTTGCCGGCAAGGCTGCCAAGCTCAAGCTGATCGACGAAAAGGATGCCGATCTCGACAACTACGTGACACAGAAAGCTATCGATGGCCTGTTTCTGATGGTGGCCGAGCAGGAAAAACAAATCCGGCAGGATCCCGTCGGCACGGGCAGCAACCTGCTCAAGAAGGTCTTTGGCGTTCTCGGGAAATAGGCTGGAAGAAACCGACTGATGCAACAGGCTCATGTTGCGGCGCAGTACGGGTTTTGCTTATTTTTTAGGGAATCAATCCCGATGTACGATGTGGCGAATAGCCCGCAATATAAACAGCATGCGCTCTTCCCCTCCAACTGTTGCGCCAATGACCGATCCTCGGTGCCACCTGTTCTCTGCAGATCGGGTGCGCGACGTTGAATCCGCTGAATCCTTGCCCGGCTGGGATTTGTGTTTTCTTCAACTTTCGCGCGGCACTTTAACGGGATCATTTCGCGCCGTCGATCTTGGCGGGATGCAGATCGTCGAAGAACGCTATGCACGCGTGACGCTCAACGAATTCGGCCGAGCGCCTCCAGATTCTTATCTGTTTTCGGTACCGCACTGGGAAGGCGAGTGCGGGCGCGTCAATGCAGCCACTTGGACCGGTGGTGGCATCTATATGACGCGATCAGATCGTGACCTTGATGCTGTGGTGCCTCCTGGCAAAGACATCTCCATTGTGGTGAATCAGAATTTGCTCAAAGAGTATGTTGCTGTTACCCAGCATCTTGACCTCGAAAACTGGCTGAGTCGCCGATCCTTACTTTGTACAGACACTTCGCTAGGACACCAGATCAGTGTTCTGGCGAGTGAGGTCGTGGCTGCCAGCTGCGCCAATCACTTTGATGGGCGGCTTCGGACCGCCTCTCGGGAATCTGTCATGGAGATCCTGGCTGACGTGGTTGCGTGTAATGTAGGCGCACGCCCCCCGTCGTTCCGGGAGATAAGTCGGCCGTTGATCGTGCAGCGTGCACGCGATTTCATTCGTAACCACATTCAGGAACCCTTGCAGGTCATCGATTTGTGCCGGCATCTGTGCGTGAGCCGCAGAGCCCTGCAGTCGGCTTTTGAAGATGTGCTGGGCGTCAGCCCATCCACGTATATGCGCTTGCTGCGGCTCAATGGCGCACGGTCAAGCCTGCTACGCCCCAGCGTTGGCTTGCAGGTCAAGGACGTTCTGCAACAGTGGGGTTTCTGGCATTTCAGTCGATTTACGGCCGATTACAAGGAACTGTACGGTGAGCTGCCATCGCAAACATTGCAGTGCGCTCGCCTGACGGGCATCGGCCAAGCGTTCCTCAATCATTAGGGTGTGCCTTCAATCGATCGACGCATCGCGCCGATTAATGGAGAACACGCCCACCAGGCATGCTGGAAATCCCCGTAGAGGGGGCCCCGCCTCGATCGTCTTGATTCAGAGGTAATCGCCACTCACGGTGCCAATCGCGGCTAACACCCGGTTAAGGTGGCGGCCTATTCTTATTGCGGGCGCTCGACCACCGGGCTAGGCAGTCAGTCGATCAAGCCGGACGGATCAAGTCACCTCTCGCCTCATGCAGGTAGAAGCAGAGCAAGCTCGGACAATTACCGGGTTAGCGGCATGGGGCTTCCTGGAAGCGATCATCTTATCTGCGGAGGAAATAATGAAACTTACTCTTGAAGCTTCGACGCAAAGATTCATAAATAAATTCAAGAAATCGGCGAAGATTACCGAGGAGGCCAGCAAGTATATTCCCGGAGGATATAGCCGTGCTTCAGTGAAGGTTGGACCACACCCAATTTTTGTGGAGCGCGGTGAGGGGGCAAGTTTATTTACGGTGGATGGACATGAACTGCGTGACTTCCACAATAATTTCAGTGTCAATGTGCTGGGACACCGTCACCCCAAAATCCTGGAAGCCATAGAGCAGGCCTGTAAGGATGGTTTCTCTTTCGGCAATCCCACCAAGTACGAGGCCAAACTGGCCAAACTGATTTGTGATCGAGTCGAGTCCATCGATAAAGTGGTATTTACCTGCTCAGCCACAGAAGCCTGCATGGCGTCGGTCAACCTTGCCAGGGGATATACCGGCAAAGGAAAGATCGCCAAGCTTGAAGGCGGGTATCACGGCAGCGGGAATGATTTCTTCTGGTCCATCCATCCTGATCCGTTGTTGCATTCAGGATTGGCTACCAATCCTAAGCCCGTGCCGGATACCATGGGCATGCCTGAAGCCTTGCGCGGCAATACCATTGTCATGCCGCAAAATGACCTGGCGACTTGCAAGAGAATTCTTACCCAAAACGCCAAGGATATAGCGGCGCTCATACTTGAGCTCCAGACCGCGGCGGGCGGACTGATTACACTGGACAAGGCGTTCGTCGAGGGACTTCGTGAAATCACGCGGGATCTGGGGATCGTCCTGATATTCGACGAGACCATCACCTTGCGCATGGCGACCGGCGGCATGCAAAGCGTTTTTGGCGTCAAGCCGGATTTGACAGTGATGGGTAAGGCGATCGGTGGTGGTTTGCCGATTGGGGGTGTCGGCGGTTCTGAGGCCATCCTGTATCTAAACGAAACAGGGCAGGTATTTCATTCCGGAACTCACCACGGGCATTCGGTCTGTTGCGCTGCCGGCGCCGCCTGCCTGGAGAATCTTACCCAGCCAGCGATTGACCGCATCAATGGTTTTGGCGAGCGGATCAAATCCGAACTCAGCAAATTTACGCAAGAAAATAATTATCCGGTGAACCTGGCCGGATGGGGCTCTTGCATAGGGTTTGAAATGCTTGATCAGGTGGGAAGAAAAATCCGGTCATGCCGCGACATCATGACGTTCTGCGATAACAACACACGGCAGATTTTTAATTATGAACTGATTATTCGTGGATACATGCCCATGTGGCAACGTGGTCAGGTGGCCCTGTCAACTTCCCTGACCGAAGCGGATATCGATGGCTTTATCGCCACCTCCAAGAGCATCATGAACGAAATGTTTGACTGATCTCGCAATCACGATGCGTCACGGGGGTTCGCGCGAGACCCCCGTGGATGGTGCGGCATAAATGTTCAAGAAAGCCGGTGGGTGCGCTAACCATGTTGCGTTGCACTACGTATATTGCTTAGTCAGCTAGGGAATCGATCCGGATGTACTATGTTGCTACTAGCTTGCAATATAGGATCATGCTATCTACTGCACCATCTTCTTCATCGCTGGCCGATTCCGGAAGCCATGTGTTTGCCGCGAACGAAGTGCGCGATGTCGAGTCGGCGGAGTCCCTGCCCGGCTGGGATTTGCACTACCTGCAAGTTACGAGCGGTACCCTGGCGGGATCCTTTCGCGCCGTTAATCTCGGCGGGATGCAAATCGTCGAGGAAAGTTATGCCGGCGTGACGCTCAACGAGTTTGGTCGTGCGCCCTCAGATACCTATATGTTTTCGGTAGTGCAATGGGAAGGTAACGACGGACGCATCAACGCTGTGCCGTGGAAGCAAGGTGGCCTGTACATGACGCGTTCCGATCGCGATCTCGATGCCGTGATGCCGCCCGGCAAAAACATTACCATTGCGGTGAATCAGCGCTTGCTCAAGGAACACGTGGCTGTCACCCAGCATCTCGACCTGGAGAACTGGTTGAGTCACCGATCCATATTGCGCACCGATACGCTGCTCGGATACCGTATCGGCACCCTGGCAACCGAGGTCGCCGCCGCCAGTTTCTCCAGCCACATGGACGACCGCCTGCGCACTGCCGCCAGGGAGTCCGTCCTGGAAGCCCTGGCGGATGTAGTGGCGTGCAACGTGACTGCCAGCCGCCCCTCGTTCCGCGAGATGAGCCGCCCGGTGATCGTGAAACGCGCGCGCGAGTTCGTGCACCACCATATCCATGAGCCTTTGCAGGTGATCGACCTGTGCCGACATCTCGGCGTCAGCCGCACGGCCTTGCAGGCAGTTTTTGAAGACGCGCTGGGCATGAATCCCTCCGCCTATGTGCGCTTGCTGCGCCTGAACGGCGCACGCTCCAGCCTCTTGCATCCGTCTGATGGTATGCAGATCAAGGATGTGGTGCAGCAATGGGGTTTCTGGCATCTCAGCCGGTTCTCCGCAGATTACAAGAGACTTTACGGCGAACTGCCATCACATACTTTGCAGCGCGTAAGCCAACAAAGCAGCAGCGGATCCGCTCCAAACTAGTGCCCGCATTTGGGTCTGGGGTACTAGCACGGGACGCCGACGGCGCTAATCGCGGCTAACACCTTTAGCTGCGGCCACCTAATCTACACAACGTCGATGGGCTACAAGGCCGCCCAAGAGTTTGTCCGTCCATGCACTTCCGGGCGGGTGCCTCCCGACTTCCATGGCGAAGATTTGTTGCCCGTTCACGGAGAGTTACAGCCAATTCCAAAAAAGGAGGAGACATGGCGTTAAATTTAGGAGCATCAACGCAGGCATTTCAGGAAAAATTCAAGAAATCAGGCGAACTGAGTGCTGCGGGAGACCAATACATACCGGGTGGGTACAGCAGGAACAGCTTGACGTTCGGGCCGCACGCAATCTAT
>JBAYVV010000196.1:0-7053 GCA_041674465.1 Sterolibacterium sp. | reverse complement strand
GCGATGTCGCTGAAGCCGATGCCGAAAGCGCTGAAGACCGCCGCCAGACGCGGCACGATGATTTCTCCGATACCCAGTTGCTCGGCAACACCGCAGGCCGAAATCGGACCGGCGCCGCCGAAGGCCAGCAGGGTCGTTCCGCCAGCGTCTTTCAAATGCGGCTTGATCGCACCAGCGATGCGCGACTCATAGGCGCTCTCCATCTTCTTGAGGGCATCCGCCAGGCTCAGGCCCAGCGGCTTGGCGACGTTCTCCTCGATCGCCGCCTGGGCACGCGCAGCATCGAGCTTGAGATTACCGCCAAAGTAGGAATCGGCATCGAGCACACCGAGCAGCAGGTAAGCATCGGTGATCGTCGCCTGACGGCCGCCGCGGCCGAAGCAGGCCGGTCCCGGCGTGCTGCCGACACTTTCCGGGCCGATCACGATCTGACCCTTCTCCACCCGGAACACCGAACTGCCGCCGGCGCCGAAACTCTCGACATCGCTCAGCGGGAAGGAAATGCCGATCGATTCCAGCTGTCCCCAGCGACGCTCCCTGATCGTCGCATTCTCCACCAAACCAATGTCGGTGGTGGTACCGCCAATGTCCATCGCCACGACAGCCTTGCGGCCGTAATGCAGGGCAATGGCCTTGGTGCCTTCCATACCGCCGCGCGGGCCCGAACCCCAGGTCTTGAGGGCGATGCACTTGGCCACGCGCGATGACGTGCCGTCGTTGCCGAAAATCAGCAGCGGATTCTTGGTGCGATGCTCGCGCAGCACGTTCTCGGCGTTGTAGAGAAAACGTTCCATTGCCGGATGCAGGAAGGAATTCAGCAGGCTGCTCCAGGTACGGCGGGCCGAATCGTGGTCATCGGAAAGTTGATGCGAGTACAGGATCGGCACGGCGCCGAGCAGATGGCGCGGATAACGCAGCAGGGTCACGCGTTTGGTGCGCGCTTCGTCGGCCACCAGATTCTCGCCGCCCAGGCTCACCACGATGCGGTTGGTGCCGCGCGAGATGAGGTCGTTGATCGCCCGGGTGATGCTGGTTTCAAAGGCTTCGCCCTCAAGCGCCAGGTCGACGCTGCCGATGCGGTCGCCGACGATGGCCTCGAACAGCTCCTTCTCGTCGTCGTTGCGAATCAGCTTCTTGGCATCGCTGCCCTTGGCGATGACCAGTCCAAGACGGGGGCCGGTTCGTTGCACCACGGCATTCGTGCCCTGCGTCGTCGAATAGCGAATGTAATCGACTTCTTCGAGCAAGGTGGCGAGCTTGGCTTCGCCGTAAATTTTGCGCGAAGCTTCGCGCAATACTTCAACGAAGCACTTCGTCAGATCGTGAGGAGTGGTGAGTGTCTTGGCGTGAAACACTTTCGAGCCGTAAATCACGCAGGCATCGGTAAGCGTGCCGCCGTTATCAATGCTGACTAACATTGCCATGGTAGTGGACCTATCTGTAATGAGCACCGACTATGTGCCGGAAAGTTGAAAAAATCCCTGCTTCGGGGATTCGTTATTTGTAGCGATTATTTCGGGATACAGCCCGCGAAACAATTAGGACGCACACCACAGCGATATAGGGTTAACCCTCTGGATGCGGTGCAGCAAGAAATCAGTCAGCCTGAGCGTGCTTCAGCACCTGCTGCAGCAATTCGGCAAACGAGGCAGCTCCCATCTTGCGCATCAGACGACTGCGGTGGGCCTCGACCGTCTTGTAGCTGATGCCCAGTTCGCGGGCGATAAGCTTGTTGCTCTGTCCGTCGACTACGCGTTCCAGGATTTGCTGTTCGCGCAGCGTCAGTGTGGCGAGTTTGGTTGAGTAATCATCCAGCCGCTTGCGCTGGCTGCGATTGCTCAGATCCAGCGCCAGAGCCTGGCGCACGCGGTCGAGGAACTCCTGGTTGTTGTAGGGCTTTTGCAAAAAATCAAAGGCGCCGCCCTTCATCGCGCGCACTGTCAATGGCACATCGCCATGCGCCGACAGGAAAATGATCGGAATCGTGGCACCACTCCGGTTCAGCAGGTCCATCAGTTCCGGGCCGCTGATGCCCGGCATGCGCACATCGAGCACCAGGCAGCCGGCGCGGTCAGGCGTGTAGCTGCTGAGAAATGCCTCGGCGGAATCGAAGGTTTCGATGCGCAACCGGATCGACTCGAGCAGGAAGCGCAGCGACTCGCGCAGGGCACTTTCATCGTCGACAATGAATACCGTCTGTTCGGATTCGATTGGCATCGCTTCACTTCTCCACCGGCAGGGTGAAACGGAAGGTCGTGCCGCCATAACCATTGCTGGCAGCCGTAAGGCGGCCACCATGGGCTTCCACGATGGAGCGGCAGATCGCCAGGCCGAGGCCAAGTCCGTCAGGCTTGGTGGTAAAAAATGGATTGAAAATTTTTGCCAGTTCCTTCTTCGAAACGCCCGACCCGCGATCGGCAACGCTGACCTCGATCCAGCGGTGCCGATCCCATTTGGTGGTCACTTCCAGCTGGCGCTCCGACTCTGCTGTCTCGTGCATGGCTTCAATGCCGTTCTTGAGCAAATTGAGCATCACCTGTTTGATCTCGAGGGGATCGCTGCGCACTTCCGGCAAATCCTCGCTCAGTGACAGCTGCAGGGCAACCCGATGCTGGCGTCGCTCGGAGTCGAGAAAGCTGACCATCTCCATGATCAGGGCATTCAAGTCGGTCACCACGGTTTCCGGCTCGGCTCGGCGTACGAACTGGCGCATGTGCTTGACGATGGCCGAGGCCTGTTCGGCATGCAGGATGGCCTGGGAAACGGCTGAATGGAACAAGGCCGGGTCGTACTCCTCCGATGCCAGCCGCAACTGGCAGCCATGCAGGTAATTCAGCGTGCCGCTCAAGGGTTGGCCCAGTTCGTGAGCCAGCGTTGCCGCCATCTCGCCCATCACATTCAGTCTGGAAACATGGGCGAGTTCGGCACGCCGCTGCCGGTCGAGTTCGTCCCTGCGCTTGCGTTCAGTAATTTCGACATGTGCAATCACCACACCGTGACCCTTGACCGGAATCGGCGCTGCAGTCACGCTGAACCAGCGTACCCGACCACTGCTCGGCCGCACGCCGAGTTCGACATCGGCCACCACGTGCTGCTCCCTGAGCGCCCTGACGCTCGGCAACTGCTCGTGACTCACGGGGGAACCGTCGGCATGAATCAGTTCCATGGAAGGTATCTTGCCTCCTCCCAGCAAAGCGGCCGGCAGCGAGCGTGAGCCGCTTCGTCCCAGCGCCTGATTGACCTCGGTCACATTGCCATGATCGTCAGTGATGGAAATGCCGATCGGAAACGTTTCGAACAACACGCGGTACTTCTCTCGGCTCGCGAGCAACTCCTCCTCGGTCTTTTGGCGCAGGTTGATTTCTGCGCGCAGCGCAGCATTGGCTTCACGCAACTCGAGGGTTCTTTCCGCAACCAGATGCTCGAGCTGCTCGCGGGCCTGCAGCAAAGCCGCCTCGCTGGCCTTGCGTTTGCTGATGTCCTGGAATATGACAACCGCGTTGCGGCGCGGATTGTCTGAATCGAGCGGCTTAAGATCGGCATTGCACCAGAAGGTTTCGCCATTCTTGCGCACCATCACGCGCTCGTCAGAGTACGAGCCGTGGGTGCGCATATACTCGTAACCGATGTTGCCCCTGCGCTCGAATTCTTCGTCCGAAGGATAGAGAATGCGGACGTTCTGGTTGTTCAGTTCGCCCGGCTGGTAGCCGAAAATCTCCTCGAAGCGGCGGTTGCAACGCGTGATGACACGCTCGTGCACCAGGGCGATGCCGACAATGGCGTTGTCAAAAATCAGCGCATGTTCGGCGAGCGCCTCCTTCAGGAAATCAGGCTGATCTGACTTCCGGCTGGGGATTCGCGGCTTAGGCGTCAGGACGCCAGCACGCACTTAAGAGTCCTGCTGTTTAGCGGACGATAAAGACGTCGTAGCGCACATAGCCACCCGGTCCCAGCTTGAGTTCGACCATCTTGTTGACGGCCTGCACGCCGTTGAGCCAGGCGTATTTTTCTGAGGACGTCAGGAAAGTTGGCGCAGCAAGGAAATACGGCACATCCTTGCCTCCCATCACCTCGCCCTTGGCCATGCGCTCGGCACTTTCTTTGCTGTGCTGCATGACACCGTTGTACGACAAATAGATGTAGGCGTTGTCATCCGTCTGGATCATCGCGCGCACGTCGAGGCGCATTGCACCGGAGGGCATGATGCGCAGCCAGTCGGCACCGGGGGCAACGAACTTGCCATTGATCTTGGGACCTTTGACCCAGCCACCCGCGGGAACATTGACCACCATCAGGGTGCCGTCAACCGCGATCGGCGGATCAAGCTGCGCCTGATACGTCATCAGGTACTCGGTCTTGACCTCGACAGTTTGCGCCTGCAGTGTCAGCGCCATGCAGGACAACAGAATGGCAGCGACAAGCTTGCTAGCGATTGAGTTCATCTTTTTCTCCTCGGTTATTTTTGGAATGCGGCAGTATTGTAATGCAGCGAATGCGAACAGGCGCCTCGGGTGTTGCGACAGACGCTCAGCAGACCTCGAACAGACCCGCCGCACCCATGCCGCCACCGACACACATGGTGATCACGACATAACGCACGCCGCGGCGCCGCCCTTCAAGCAGCGCATGACCGACCAGCCGGGCACCGGTCATGCCATACGGATGGCCGATCGAGATGCCGCCGCCATTGACGTTGTATTTATCCGGATCAATGCCGAGCTTGTCGCGGCAGTACAGCGCCTGGCAGGCGAAGGCTTCGTTCAGCTCCCACAAGCCGATGTCTTCGACTTTCAGGCCATGCAGCTTGAGCAGTTTGGGCACGACATAAATCGGTCCGATACCCATTTCTTCGGGCACCGTGCCGCTCACCGCCATGCCGCGATAAATCCCCAGCGGCTGCAGTCCGCGCCGCTCGGCCAGTTGCGCATCCATGAGTACACAGGCCGCAGCGCCATCGGATAGCTGGCTGGCATTGCCGGCGGTGATGCTGCCGCCTTCGATCACCGGCTGCAGTCCCGCCAGTGACTCGGCGCTGGTCTCGGGACGATTGCCCTCGTCCTTCTCCAGGGTGATTTCGCGGTAGGACAGTTCCTTGGTTTCCTTGTTCGCCACCGCCATGGTCGTGGTGATGGGCACGATTTCGAGATCGAAGCGCCCTTCGCTTTGTGCCCTGGCGGTGCGCTGCTGCGAGGAGAGCGCATAGACATCCTGCGCCTCACGGCTGATGCGAAATTTCTTGGCGACGTTTTCGGCTGTCAGCAGCATCGGCATGTAGGCGTGTTCGGCATGCACCATGACGTTGGGATCGCGCTCCTGGTGCCACCACTCCATATAACGATTTTGCACCGCCGAAATGTTGTCCTGGCCGCCAGCAACGACAATCTCCATGCCGTCGATCATGATCTGCTTGGCGGCCGTGGCGATCGCCATCAAACCGGACGAACACTGCCGGTCGATGGTTTGCGCGCCCACGGTGACCGGCAAGCCGGCCGCCAGCGCGGCATAGCGAGCGACGTTCATGCCGCCGGTTCCTGCGGTCAGGACGGTACCGATGACCACATCATCGATTTCCTCGGTCGCAGCACCGGAGCGTTGCACGGCATGCCGGATGGCATGCCCCATCAGCGTGGGCGACTTGGTATTGTTGAACGCACCGCGAAATGCGCGCCCGATCGGCGTGCGTGCGGTCGAGACAATCACTGCTTCTTTCATGGGGAACTTTCCGGTCGTGAATCAATACGTGAAGAATTACATCCAGCTTAAGGATTGGCCGCCATCGACAGCGATCACGGCTCCGGTCATATAGCGCCCGGCGTCGGATGCCAGCAGCAGGGTCACACCATCCAGGTCTTCCGGCTTGCCGAAGCGCCGTTGCGGAATTCTTTCCAGCACGGTCTTGTCCATTCCCGTCGAGACGAACAGATCATGCATTTCGGTCTCGAAATTGCCCGGACAAATCACATTGACCCGAATCCCCCTACCGGCAAGCTCCAGTGCCATGATCTTGGTGAGATGGATCAATCCCGCCTTGGTGGCCGCATAACTCGACATCATGCCGGCAGCACGCAGGCCTGCCGTGGAAGCGACGTTGATGATCGATCCCAGCTTGATCTTGGCCATGCGCCGCGCGGCTTCCTGCGCCACCATGAAAGCACCCTTGAAATTGGTATCGAGGATGCGCGAGATTTCGGCTTCTTCCTGCTGCAAAAACTTGCTGGCGTAGACGATGCCGGCATTGTTCAGGAGCACATCGACCGGCTTGCCAAACGCCTCCTCGGCTGCATTAAATGCGGCGGCGATGGTCTCCGAACGGGTCACGTCGAGCACTACAGCATGGGCGCGGTGGCCTTGCGCGGTAAGTTCTGCGGCAGCAGCAGTGACTTTGTCGACCCGCCGCGCCGCGAGGACAACGCTGGCACCGGCCCGGGCCAGCGTTCCAGCCAGATGCAGGCCGAGTCCGCTGGATGCCCCGGAGACAAAGGCCACCCTGCCTTTCAGGGAGAATAATTCCTCAGCCGCCATGTTCAACAAGTGACTCAATTGAGCGGCCGCTTCAGCCAATGCGTATAAAACGCCTCCAGGTCGGGCTGGAAGGAATGCACGATCGGGTAACCCGGCGGCACCGCCTCGATCTCGAGCAGGGTGCCGTCGAGCGGATCATAGTATTCGCGCAGTTCCATCCACTTCGGATCGGCATGCATCAGCGCCGGGTAAATTTCCCGATAGGATTCGTCGCTATCGCGCACATAGATCTTCGCCTTCAGCTTCCAGTTCTCGCGGTAGTCGCCGAACTCGTAGCCGCTGCTGCTCTTGGTGACGATGCTGCCGTCCGCCTTCCTGACGATGAACAGGTGCGGCCCTAGCGGCAGCAGGATCGTTTCCTGCCAGGTCTGCTTCTTCTGCAGCACCGCGATGTATTTATCAAAGCGGTCCGGGTCTTTGTAGTTGCTCATCATTTCCTTGAGCATTTTCCAGGGCAGCTTGCCGTCGACCAGGTCGGAGATCACTTCTTGGGTGTAGTTGGCCATGTCTTATTTCCTTTTCAATTCGGGG
>JBAYVV010000195.1:0-7104 GCA_041674465.1 Sterolibacterium sp. | reverse complement strand
AATGGGCGGTCGCGTTGCTCGCCTCTTGGCCCATACTTTGCGGACAAAAGCCGGGTTCATTCCGCGATAGATTTTCGCCTCAAGTTCACCGCGCTCGAACACCGCGACAGTTTCTGCGAATGGGTTTCCTCTAGCCATGTTCAAAACTCCTCAATGCACTTCCCCTAGAGCCGTCATGCCCAGACGCTCATAGACGCGCCTTGCGATGGCTTCACGGTCCTCTTTGGCTTGTTCAGGCTGGATAATGGGCTTGGGAGGGGGGGCTGTGCGCTTGGCTGCTGTCTCTGCCAGACGGGCTTGGAACTCACGCCATTTGACCGCCCAATCCGGGTACGCTTCCTTGTTGAGCCAGCTAGCAGCCAGCGGCACATAGGGCTTGTCCTTCTCCGGCATGAAGGCGAAGAAGCCCCGTGCACCGTCGATGATGTCTTGCGGGTCTGCGCCCATGAGGACATGCTTGCGATAGCAATTACGGGCATCGCCGCGTCCGTCTGTGTGGCGCATTCTTGGCTGCCAGATTTGCCAGAAGTCTGCAAAGCCCTCTGGCTCAGAGGTCTTGACCTTCATGTCAATGTTACCTCCCGACCGTAGAGGGCGTGGAACAGCTTCGCCTTGATGATGAATTCGCGCGTCTTGCCGCCCTTAACGTCCTCGGTCACCGTGTCGGGAAGGACTGCCCAGCTATATTCGAAGTCGGCAACGTAGGTGCAGACAAGCAGGCCACCGACGCAAAGCGGATAGCGCGGCTGTAGCTTCAGATTCCTTATCTCGCCCTCACGCTCCAAAAGCTTCAATTGTCCGTAGCGAGCGGCTTCACGTTTTGATGCGAACTTGATGCCGTCAACTTCGGTTCGGACGTTCCGATATTTGTTGGGCTTTCTCATAGCTGCATCGCCTCCTGCTTTGGCTCGGGGGCTTTGGGCTGGTCTATGAACATGTCGGGCTGGGCGTAGGCTTTGCGGATGCGGTCGCAGGCGATGTCGAAATAGCCCTCGTCAATCTCAATGCCGATGAAGGAGCGGCCTAGCTTAACACAGGCAACGCCAGTGGTGCCGCTGCCCATGAAGGGGTCGAGGATGGTCTGAGCGTTTGGCAGGAAGCCGAGGCACCATTGCATGACCTGTATTGGCTTCTGCGTTGGATGCAGTCGTTCCTCTTTATTGGCCATATCCTGCTGGAGCATTCCTGCCCAGCGCCACTTTACACGACGGACCGCCTGCGGAAGATTTGTCCACGCCAACTCACAATCGGCATACCCATTGTTTCCGTTTTCTTTGTCCCATACGAGCCACCCTGCATTTGGTGGGAGCCTGAAATAATTGCCCCCCCAAATGATTGCTGGCACACCTGCAAAAACTGCCCACGACATATCGGGGGCGCGGCGGTCCCATTCCTTCGCGCCATAATCTTTCGATGGCGCGGCAGCCTTGCCGTGCTTCTTATTCGCCCTTAGATTTTTGTCAGCACCGATGCCATAAGGCGGGTCTGTCAGGATTGCCCAGCCTTTTGGGAGTTCCACCACGCCTGCTTGTGCATCGAACTGTGGCAGCTCATGCACATCACTTCCAGGTTGCTCGGCGTGTTGTTGTAGTGGTCCTCGTCCTTGTGATGGATGCAGAGGTTCTCCGTCGCATCGCACCGGACGCAGTGATCCTTCTCCACCATCGTCCGATAGATGCGCACTTCCCGCCCGTGCTTGAAGCGCCCATTCGCCGCTCCCGGCCTGCCGCGAGACTTGGATGGTATTCCCATCCGCTTCAGCGCCCTCTGAAACCCTGCCAATGTCACCCCGTATCCGTCCGCCATCTCCTGTTGAGATTTCGTACCGTTCACATACAGCGCCCAGATTTCGGCCCTGCGAGGTTCCCATATTTTCATCGCTTCTTGTTGGCGAGCGATGTTGCCTTTCTGCTGATTTTTCATAGGCTTGAGTATATACAACCGCATCGGGGAAGTCCACAGCATCGACCCTCCCGAGCGTCGGCAGGATTTCGAGGCAGTCGCCAAGCAGCAACCGACAATCGCCTATGACGACTTCGCGCTTGATAGGGTTCGCATCCCCCCGCAACCGCTTGGCCTCGATAGCTGCATAATAGCTATCGTGAGCGTCTTTCTGTGCGTCGTATTCGCTCACCACACCACCCACGCCAGTTGAGCCAGGAGGAAACAGGAGGCGGTAAGGAGTTCTGGGGTCATGCTTCCGCTCCCTCATAGTAGCGGTGCTGGAAAGGGGTCATTGCTTGGTCCCTGGGGTCGAGGAGTTCAGAGGCGGTCAGGAACGTCGATGTATTCAGTCGTCGGCGTGTACGGGAACGTTACCGGGGCACGGCTGTCACTACTGGTGAAGCAGGCACCAGAGGGCTCTCGAAAGACTTTCGCGTCGATGTCGTACGCGCCTTCCCGATCCTTGAAAACGCGAGGGCTGCGAACGTTCTGGTAGAGCGGCCCGCCGTTCTGCTCGCCAATCTCCATCCACTCGTCATCTTCGCCCGTCAGTGGCGTCAGAGGCTCGAAACTGGCAACCTTTTTGAAGATCGAGATAGCCATTCCGGCGCTGTATCCGCTGTGGCCCTCGCCCGCGAAAACCTCCATCATCTTCATGACGGACTCCCCGAGCATTCCGCCGTAGTCGCTGTCCTTGTCGAACAGACCGGCGCGCTGCAATTCAGACTTGGCAAATGATCCAAGGCTCATGTTCATTCTCCTTCGAGTTCAGGGGCAATCAGCGCGGCCCATGCGAGACGCCATCTCGCGATACGCATCCATCGCGGTTTGCATGTCGCGGATTTCATAGTGGTCAACACGGCGGATGGTGCGCTCCCAAATCGCGCGGACACGCCGCCTCGACCACATCGGGTTGATGGCTGTGAGTTCGTTGAATGCGTTCTGTTGCGCGACCGCTATGGGAACGGCCCCAGATTTATCCATCAGAAGCTTGAGCATTTCGAACGCGATGCGCTTGTCTTCCTCGATTGGCGCACCGCCGCTCTCGGCAATTACACGGAACCTGCCCCAGACACGTTTACCGGAAACGCCGTCTGCGAATGGGGCTAGAACGGCTGCAACTTCCGGCGTAAACGCATACCACTCCCCTTCAAGCCAATAGGCGGCAAGGATACGATGAAATGCTCTTTCTGTCGTAGCGTCGCCGTCCGCCAACCCGATGAGTTCTACCCCGTCAGGGAAGTCACTAGAAATGGCCTGGAGTCGCTGATCGATATCAACAGTGGTGCCAATCTTGACCTTGTCGCGTTCCGCAACCGGTTGAACAAAATAAACGCTCATCACTCACCCTTCAGCTTTCTTGCCAGCCACAAGATCAGCCAGCCTAACAAGTGCCGAACCGTCTTCATGGCGGGCTCTCTCTTCTTCGTATGCGTTCTCTGCTTTGGCGAAACCGGCTGCACACCAGGCTTGGAATAGGGGGAACCAGCGGTGCGTCAGCATCGGCCGCGGTTC
This sequence comes from Sterolibacterium sp., assembly GCA_041674465.1. Lineage (GTDB taxonomy): Bacteria > Pseudomonadota > Gammaproteobacteria > Burkholderiales > Rhodocyclaceae > JACRAR01. The sequence continues at coordinate 3,645 of JBAYVV010000195.1, read as the reverse complement.
GCGGTTCCACCCCTGCATCAGGACCGAGGCGTCAACGCCCTTGGTAACCTGAATCCGGTGGGCTGCTGCCTCGATTGTATCGCCGGGGCCGTGGTATTCTTTTCTCAGAAGGTCGCTAGCCATTTGCTTGGCAGACCTCCCGTAGAACAGCGGATCGTTGATATCGGTTACAGACATTTTGCTACCAGTGACATGACACTTGTTACGCATGGAATGTTCCTTCGCTTAGGTTCATCGTCATGGATGAACAGCAGAGCAAAGGAACGGAAACTTACGCAGAGGCGGCAACTCGGCTTCTTGCAAGGATGGACGAGCGCGCCAAAAAGGCTTCGGGTGGCCTTAACCAGCCCGAAAAATTCAACTCCCGTTCTTTGGCTGTGTCCCCTGCCAACGAGAACGAGGAAGGGCGGGTGCCGCAGCTTGGAGGAGTTTCGCGCGGCACCCGCGGTTACCTGCCACTGACCGGGGGAGTACCGGTGGAGGGAACGCAGCAGGGAGAGGATAGGCGATGCGTGGTGTCCGGGTTGTTGATACGCCAGGATGTGAACCTGACCGCCGACACGCACCACGCACCTGACCCGAGCGAACGTGTCGAACCCATAGATCGCGCCGTAACGCCTCGGGGATTGAAATGAGATCATACCGCGACCCCATGATTTTTGTGATAGAAGTTGGCGGATTCCGCATCTCTGCGAGCCTTCACGGCGTCGTTAAAGCTGTAGAACCGTCCGAGATTCTTTCGCTTTCCCTTGATGCTTATGAGTGCAATCCACCTGCCTGTCTTTTCCTCGTAACGGACGCCAGGCACCCCGGATTTGTTGTCCTTGTGCGGCTTGCGGTTTCGTTGATTTTCCGCGTTATTGACTTCGCGCAAATTCGAAATGCGGTCATCGTCTGTGGCGTGGTTGATGTGGTCGATCATGTCAGACGGCCACTCACCATGGACGTAAAACCACGCGAGCCGACTCGCGGGATAGGACACTCCAAACAATCCGATGCGTCGGTAATCGCGGACTACAGAACCCGCTCGCTTGCCAGCAAAACGCTTGTTCCAGATTTTGGTCGCCCACGGTCTTTCCGAAGCGGATTCGCCACGGCTCTTCCATGTGAAAACCCCAGTCTCAGCGTCGTAATCCAAGAGTTCCAGAACATCATCGTGGCTTATGATTTCACGGTGCCGTGCGAGCAACGTGCGCTGGGGAAAGATTGATGCGAGCATGGTCAAGCCTCCTCATGGATTGGCGCGGCAGCGTCTTTGAGAAAGCGGGTGAAGATCGCGATGGACGTCTTGCGGGGCTGGACCTTGCGGAAGCAAGCAGGGTCATAGAGGCCCCAATCCCAAGGCTCCTGCGGCCAGGGTGCTGGCATTTCGGCAAGGTTGATAATTACCTCGTCGTAGCTATCCAAACCAATCCACGATATCGTGTAGACTTCGCCCACTACCGGATTAGGCTCTGGTTCGCCGGGCTTTGGACCACCGACGCACACCACACGGTCCCCGACCTGCCAATCGCGATAATCGCTCATGCCGGCACCCGATGGTTGGCCGACGAATGAAATGCGCTACCCCCCGCTAAATCCGTCCATCTATCAAACCAACTGCCAACCGGTGAAACTCCTGAGTCGCGAAGGGACGCGCACACGGGAAAGCTTTCATCATGGCAGGAAGTGCATACACGGAGCCAATTGCAGTCATCGACACATTCACAACCGGCATAGCGAGGATCGAGGAAATAGGCGGCAATATCCGCTTCACGTTCTATGCCGATCAGAAATCCCTTTACTCGGGGGAACGCGAGAGGGTCATCGTCAGTCGGCTGATCATCCCGATCCCGAACCTGATCATCATGCACGAAGCAACAACCATCGCCCTGCATGGCGTCAATGGCGTGGTGGGAGATACCGTCATAGAGGCGCGCCACTGAGGTCATTCCATCGCCTCCGCCAAATCTGGGCGAAGCTCGCGCTTGCTGACACCGTAGATTTTCGCGGCATCATCGAGGCGTTTGATGGGGATAAGCGGTTCGCCCTTTTCCCATCGAATGAGCGTCGTGCGATCCACATCGAATATCGCGGCGGCGGCGTCCAGCGTGAGGCCCGCCTTCTTGCGGAAATCAGCGATTGGCTGCTTGGGATGCTTCGTCATTCTTTACTAGTGGCAGATTATGCCACCGCTGTAAAGAGGAAATCGTGGCAACTTCTGCTCGCTGCATTTTGTGCGGTGCGGTGGTAGAAAATGCTATGGCTCGCCCACCAAATAACATTCCGCAGATTCACCGCACCCAGCGGACCACGTTCCGCCGCCACTACCTCAAGGAGTGGTTGGAGGCGCGGAAGATCGACCCTATGGATCTGGTCAGGGCATTGAACGAGCCAGAGGATATGTCTGAGGCCCCCGTCGACAAGAGCCAGGTCTATCGTTGGATCAAGGGGCAACTACCGCAGGGAAAGACGCTGATCCGGCTGGCAGCGGTCCTTGAACTTCTTGACGTGGAGACGGGCGAACCTGATCCAGAGTTGCTTATTTCCCACCCGAATCAAAGCTGGATTGCCATGCGGGTGAAGGACCTCCCGAAAGAGGAAGTCGACACAGTTAAGAAGATGCTCGACCTTTGGTTGGTTCGTAGAGCTAGTAACTAGGCATAGCTCCGCTTTCCGCGATACTCCCCCAGCAAGCCGGGACGCGGTTGGGAGTGACACCTTCAAGCACGGTATAACCACGATACCCGATATCGCTGGGCCAGGCGCTCCCCCACTCAATACATGCCGGGGTGTCGTAGCCGTGGTTTTCCCTCAGGCCGTGTCGCCATTCGGGCGGTAGGAAATCCCTTTCGGGCAAAGTTCCCGCCGTGCCTCTCCCATCTACAGGCGATGGGCTGCCGTTTGGATTTCATGGGCCGGAATGATCGGCACGACGGGTCAAACCCAATTAAGACCGTGCGCTTGCGATCCTGAACCTTGGTTGCCGCCGGGAACATCCGAGCAGACACGGCACCACTGAACATTTTCACCGCGCGGCCCTTGCGATTGCCATAACGTGATGTTATAACATCGGTGCTATTAGGTGCCACGCGCCCCGGTCGGATCATTCCCGCCGGGGCTTTTCTTTTGGCACGCTGTGGTAAAATCTGCAACTTTTTTCTTTTGCCCCCTTGCGGATGGTGGCATATTGTGCAACTCTGCTCTCAACGAAACAGGAGCAACGCCATGACCGCCTACGGAAATCTGATTTTTCAAGCGAAGTGCCAAATCGACTACATCGAAAGCGCCGAAGAAGAAGGTTGTCGCTTTGAGAGCATCCATGACGACGCCGTAGAAATCGAACTTTCGGACGGTTCGTACACCACGGTTTATCTCGAACCCATCGAACAGCTTATCGCGGCACTGCGCAGGCTTCCGAACCGTCCTCCCGCCTGACCTCCCCGCCTGACGCCCTACCAACAACGGAGCAAGCCCATGACCACTCCCCGCGTGAAAGACAACGCCCGGGACGGGCTTGAGCGCGACCGTTTCTTCAACGCTTGCCGCATCCTCATGAACATCGACAAGCACGAGTTGGTCGAGCGCGGCATCATGCACACCCACGAAGGCGGCAACGACTGGAGCCGCTTCAACGACTATCCACTCCTGTTCCTCGCCAAGCTT
>JBAYVV010000194.1:0-7134 GCA_041674465.1 Sterolibacterium sp. | reverse complement strand
TGGATCCAAAGCCAATGGCGACCGGAAATCCATACGGACGCATGTCACCAGGCCTAAAGGAGCCTACGGATACACATTGTCAAAGCTGAAAGCCTTGGCCCAGGATTGGGAGGCGGACATGGTTGAGGAAACCGAGTTCCATCTGACGAAAATCAGGCACGAAGCAAGCCATCTGGTAAAGGCGATCATTTGCATCAGGCATGCTCGGAGTGCGGCGGACCGGGTTTGAGCAACTGCCGATTAGCCTGCTCTGGCGATGGCGAGGTCAGTGATTCGTGTGGTGTAGTTGGGCGACTTGGGGTTGGCGCACATTCTCCAGCGCTGCTCGGCACCTTCACTGCAAAGCCGGGTGGCGCTCTTGCCAAAGCTGTGGTTGATGCCATTCATCACCCCTATGAGCGCAATGATCGTTCCATCTGAACGGTACAGATGGCCGAAAATCGGCCTGAACGGCCATTGGCCTATCGTTCGGTGTCGGTCGGCAATGCTGCGGTAACCTGCCGCTCAGCCTGATTTCGCGCAACGGCAGCTTCCTCATCCGGCGAATTCGTGCTCTCGACCCTGAGCGGACCTAGAAGGATCGAGAAAGCTGACGGAACGTTTGAGGTCATTAGGGATTGGTCCTCCGGTGGATGGTTAGGTTGCGCTAGTTGCACTCCCAAAGCACAACCTCACCCTTAGTACCAAACTGAACAAGCAAATCCTTGGCAGTTATTGCGCGGTTACGGGCTGCCGGGAGCAGTTGCGCCAGATCTGTCTCGACCTTTACCGCAGTGCGCCTGCCTTCGACAAATTCCTTCCAGACTGCACCTGCGCTCCTAATACTCCGAATCTTGATTGACGTCGAGCTTATCGAAGTGTGGCAGGCAAGATAGTTCCGATCATGTGCCCGAATATGGCCTAGTGAACGAGTAAGTAATGTGTCGAAGCCAATCGCAATTGCCAGTGCCTCTTTTACAAACTGAGCCAAATCAGTCTGCGGGGTATCGGCATGGGCTACGTGTGCAGCACGATGACGCCGCAATGCAGCCCCCTTAAATGTCTCATTTAGCGGAAGCGCTGCAAGGCCAAGCCGTGATGCCAACTGAGTCATTTGCCCCCAAGGATCGGTGATCAAGAAGCTTTTAAGTATCTCCTTTACTACGTCTTCTTGTAGATTGGCCTGGGAATAGCCGAAAGCGAGAGGGGTTAGGTCATATGCGGTTGATGTGGTAGAAGCCAACCTCTGCGCGTGATCTTGAAAATAGGTGATGCGATCAGTCTTTGGCCTGAGAGATAGTTGGTATGAAAGAGCCGTGATGGCCTCATATGTTGTGGCAATTCTCAATCCCTCTGGCAGATCACGAAACGGAACACCAGTTGATCCGATTTCGCTAAGAACCTCTGATGTTCTTGACTTAACAAAATCCTCCAACGCCGCGAACCCCACCACGGCCAATCCGTTCCTCAGCATTTTTGCTACATCGTTATGAGCTTTATCGGTCAGTGTTCTATTTGTCACCGCCTCAATTGAAGTAGACGTTTCAAGAGCATGCATTCGCTCAAGAAATAAAGACTTTGCGGACGGCATAATTACGCCCTCAGCACAAATTCAAGCGTGTTCTTAACGGTAACTACTCGCCGTCTTATTGATGCTGCGTTATTCGTTGACTGTGACACCGACTTGACGAATTCCTGGTCATTCTCAAATAAGGATCTAGTTGCTTCTATCACTTCCTGCTGTCGTTGCTGGAGCCGCGAGAGATCGGCGTCAGTCATCAACGAAACCGCGACCATCTGCGCATCGTAGAGCGGCGATATGAACTGCTCTCTCCAGCCACCAGGAGTGGGTTTGTGAAATGCGTGCCCCCCCCAGATGGATTCGCAGCCATCCAATGCCCGAACAAACTCTCCGCGAAGGCGATTTGTATTCCCATTACGATGCTCCGACATAAACAAGTCCATCTCCTCCGCGAGAGGATGACGCATCTGCTCCCAGCCAGCGCAAACGGTGAAGAAGCGAAGCACATGCTCAAGATCCTCCATGCTTCGAAATGCCGGTGATTTGTCGCCGGAGATTTTCATTCTTTCTCGCAAGAACTCACGATTTGATAATTCAAAAAGCAAGTCATTGAATGGCCCCGAGTAAGCTACGTTACGAATCTCCTGAGGCTTTAGCGTGTCGCCACCAGTATTGAGGCGAAGGAAAACTTCATATTTAAGTTGATCATCTGACTGCTTAAGGAGTGTTGTTACTCGAATGTATGGCCTAACCGTCAATGCGCTTTGTAACTGCAAGGGCAGATCATGGAAGTGCAGCCCATCTAGCTCTGGAAATTTCTTTAGGTTCTTCAGGCGGAGGCTTCCATTTAGGAAATCGCATATCGCTGTGATGCGTTGCTTACCATCTATTACGCTGTACTGACCGTATTCATCTTCTGAAAGATAGACCGGAGGAACTGGCACGTTAAGAAAGAATGATTCAATCAATGCCGACTGTTTTTCGGTGTTCCAACGATCTCGCCGTTGATAGTGCGGCCGGATGTCAATTGAATTCTTTGAAACCATGTCGTAGATGGCTGTCAGAGAAAAGTCTGACTGCTGTATTACGAGGCTGTTCTGTGCAAGCCTGAAACGCTCTGCTATATCTTTCGAGTCCATTGCAGTCCTTCCTATTCCTTGTTGTTCAACCAACTCCGATCGCAACCCAACGTGAAGTGGACTGCGTTTGCCATGATTTCGGCAGAGTGTGCCAAATTACCTGTCGACATTCATGGACCCCAGTGCATAAACGCAAAAACATTTTTTTAATTCTTCACTTTGGTGTCATGCAGAAAGCGGCCCACCTAGACCCGCATCATCAACTAATGTGCCAATGGCATTGTACGGCGGCCTTCCGTCAATTTGATCACCGGCCGCTCCTGGCCGAAATGAAGCAGATAGGCTCATAGGCGATAAGCAGTCATGCGGAATACCCATCGCCAGAGCCGTGGGGTATCGGATTGGATACGTGCTCCCGGCCACAAGCCTACTCCCACTTTTGCGTTTCAATTCTTGAAAGTAGATGAGGGATACAAGAATCGATCCGGCAGGTAATATGCATACGCCGATGAAATCCCGTAGCACGTTACAGTAAGGATTTTAATTTCACGCCCAACATACATTGCGTAGTCCTCAATAGGTTGAGGGATAAGCAGAAAGTGGCAAAATGATTAGCAACTACGTAATCGGCATTTCAGACGATCGCGGTCCATTGCCAAGCGTGGAAAATCGCGCGGTCGCATTCCTCGATATTCTTGGGTTTCGAAATCTATCGACTAAGTTCCTCGATGATCTGAATCAGTGCCATGCGCTTGATTTGCAGATGCGCCATGTAGAGAAAATACTTGCGGGAGACGTTGGTATCGGAACCGGTCTGCATGCGCAGTTATTCAGTGATGCCATAATAATCTCAACTGAGGCAAAGCCAGATAGTCTTATTAGACTTGTTTTTACATTGGAGGCCCTGCAATGCAAATTGATTTCAGTCGGAATATTCATTAGAGGTGGGCTGGCGATTGGAAGGCATTTTCAGACACCACGAACCATGGTATCCGAGGGGCTAATAGCGGCATATGAACTGGAAAGTCAGGTATCTAGATTTCCTCGAATATTGGTTCAAGCGAAAGAAGCCTTGAGCTGGCGATAAAGTATGCAAAGGAGAGGCGTGCGTTTGGAAGGGCTATTGGGGAGTTCCAGGCGATACAGTGGTGGCTTGCTGACTCGTACATTGAGTTGCAGGCCATGCGACAACTCAACTACTACACCGCCTCCCGCGCAGACAGTCATGGCGATCTGCAAAAAGTTACGTTTCAGACAGCGGCGGCGGTTAATAAACTCTTTTGCCTAGAAAGAGCGCTCCAGATCGTCGACCGGTGTATGCAGGTACACGGTGCCATGGGGATGACGCAAGAGTATCCGTTTGAGTACTTGCATCGACAACTCAAGTCCGCACGTGCTGCTGAAGGTAGCCCGCAAATCATGAGACACATTGTCGCAACCGACTTGCTTGGGAAAGAGATCACTCAGTTGACACCAAGACAGTAAAGCGTACCGATAGTTGCCCTCGGGGTTGGAGCACGAGTGCTAGTGGCTTGTGCTTAGCGTCCCAACCACGAGCGCGGGCTGTTGCGCGATATCAATCCGTCCGTCCCCGGGGGTGCCTATGAGCGCGCCATGGAGCACCGTCCTGGTGGACTGGATATGCGGTTATGCCTGATCACTCGGTGAAATAGCGACGCACCTCTTCGGCAGAGTGCTGACCGTTTAATTAATCCAGCGAGGGAGGAGTATGCGGGCAATATTGGCAAATGAATTCGGTGGTCCCGACGTACTGCAATTTGCGACAGTACCATCTCCGACGCCCGGGATGGGAGAGTTGCTTATCCAGATCGAAGCGTGCGGCGTCTGCTTTCACGACCTTCTAACCCGCACCGGGCTGTTGAAACGCGGTGTGACACTGCCGTTCATCCCTGGGCACGAACCCGCGGGACGTGTGCTAGCGATAGGGCCGGCCGTGGAGAATTTCGAGGTAGGTCAGCGAGTCTGCTGTCTTCCCGTAGAGCCGTGTTGGCGGTGTCATCATTGCCTGTCCGGACAGGATCATTTGTGTGCAAACGGCAACCCTCTGGGGCACAGCTGGAAAGCCGGAGGGTACGCTGAACTTATTGTGATGAAGGCGACGTCTTGTCTTAAGTTGCCCGATGACATTTCTAGCACCGATGCGGCGATTCTAGGATGTGCTGTAGGCGCCGTTTACCGAGGCTATCGCCTTGCAGAAGTGCGAATGGGACAGATAGTCGTGGTAACCGGCGCGGGAGGGGGGACTGGTCTCCACAGCGTACAGTTAGCGAAAATCGCGGGCGCGCATGTTGTTGCTGTGACTTCATCAGAAGCGAAAGTAGAGCCGATCCGTCGCGCAGGTGCTGACGAAGTAGTGCTTGCGCCAAATGGTCACTTTCATCCAGAGGTGCTACGGTTAACGGCTCGTCAGGGTGCCGACGTCGTTATGGACAATGTCGGATCCCCCATTTGGCCATCGGTCTTACGATCAGTGGCGCCTGGTGGATGCATCGTGTTTGTCGGTCAGGTCTCGGGGGAGCCCATTGCTCTAAATCCTGGGAGCCTAGTCCATAAGAACATTCGAGTAATTGGCACAAAAGGAGCGACTCTCCAAGATCTTCGTGAAGTGCTTCAACTTGTCGCAACAGCCAAGCTCCATCCAATAGTATCGCGCGAATTGCCGTTGGCAGAAGCTGCTCAAGCACACCGCCTGCTTGAGGATCGTCAGACGATAGGTCGAATTGTTCTTGTGCCGTAAGCATCTCGCCGCTTCGCTTTGACCTTACCGGCGAGAGCCATTCACTACTCCATCGTGATTAGTAGGCTGTATGAAAAAAAATCACCTACGCATTGACGCATTCGCCGCTCCACCGATCCAATCTTTTCAAAAGGACCAAGCATGAGCATCCAAATTCACATCCTCAATGGCGTTTTCACGATCGAGATAGCGCGTCCGGCGAAGAAGAACTCTTTGACCATGAGCATGTACGAGGCATTGGCAGAAGCATTTATCAGTGCCGCCCAGCAACCTGAGGTTCGTGCGGTTCTCGTCACTGGTGGGCCGAGTGTTTTCACTGCGGGTAATGATGTTGAAGATTTCCTGAAGTGCCCCCCCAACAGCATGGATGCGCCCCTCTTTAAATTCATGCGGTCGATGATGGAATGTCCTAAACCTGTCATTGCTGCAGTGAACGGACCTGCCATCGGAATCGGTACAACCATGCTCCTGCACTGCGATCTCGTTTACGTTGCAGATACCGCCAAACTGGCCATGCCTTTCGTCGCACTAGGTCTTGTCCCGGAGTTCGCTGCGAGCCTCAACGTCGTCCGGCTCGTGGGGGCAACAAAAGCGGCTGAACTTTTGCTGCTGGGAAAAGCACTTTCTGGAAGTGAAGCGGTTGCTCTGGGTATTGCAAACGCAGTTCTACCGGCTGCCGATGTTCTCGACTATGCACGGGGCATGGCGGAACGTTTCAATGAACTGCCACCCGGCGCAGTTCAAGAGACTAAGAAGTTGCTCAGGCGTTGGAGCGCCCAAGAAGTTGCTGAGGCTGTTGCCGTCGAAGGCGCACAACTGGTCAAGCAATTGGATATGGGTTGCAGTACCCCGGAAGGAGCAACTGGAGGCAACATCGCGCGGCAAATTGCTCTCCGTGCCGGCTGCCCGGTTACGACCGCAGGCATGACCATCAACCGATTTTGTGCCTCCGGCCTGCAATCTATCGCTACAGCCGCGCAGCGTATCATCGCAGGTGAAGGCGAAATATATGCCGCTGGCGGCGTGGAGTCGATCTCGTGCGTACAGAATGAAATGAACACGCACATGCTGACGGAAACTTGGTTAAAGTCCAACAAGCCAGAAATATACTGGCCGATGATACAGACCGCTGAGACAGTCGCCAAGCGCTACAACATCGCTAAGGAGCGCCAGGATGCTTACGGTGTCCTGAGCCAGCAGCGTGCAGCGGCAGCTCAAGCTGCAGGCAGATTCAATGACGAGATTATCCCGATGACTACGATTATGGGGATAACTGACAAGGAGACCGGCACGCGCCTTACCAAGGAAGTAACAATTTCCTCAGACGAAGGCATTCGCCCTGACACGACGCTGGAGGGTGTGTCTAACATTCGGACTGTGATTCCGGGCGGCGTGATAACGGCAGGGAATGCCAGTCAGTTCTCCGATGGCGCCTCGGTCGCTATCGTTATGAATAGCAAGGTTGCCGAAACGAGGGGCTTGCAACCACTCGGTATATTCCGCGGTTTCGCAGTAGCAGGGTGCGAGCCTGACGAGATGGGAATCGGCCCTGCCATCGCTATCCCAAAACTACTGAAAAAGGTGGGCCTGAAGGTAGAAGACATTGGTCTTTGGGAGCTAAATGAAGCATTCGCGGTACAAGTACTCTATTGTGCCGATATTCTCGGAATTCCGATGGATCGTTTGAATGTGAATGGTGGTGCAATCGCCGTCGGCCATCCGTACGGTGTATCAGGTGCGCGCCTCACCGGTCATGCGTTAATCGAAGGCAAGCGCCGCGGTGCCAAGTATGTAGT
>JBAYVV010000193.1:0-7168 GCA_041674465.1 Sterolibacterium sp. | reverse complement strand
GCGACACCCTGGAGAAACTGCCGTCCTGTCTCAACAGTCAGATCGATTCCTTGCTGCCGCTTCGCTCGCAAGATACGCGCCCAATTTCTTCGTAGGCGTACCTGGTAGCGACTCACGCTTACGGTGATACGGTCAGGATGTCCTCAAGCGGTTGCGTCCATTCGAACAGCCGATACCCCGCCTCGAGAATCTCCGGCCGACCGTTGACCCGGACCACATTGCCATGGTGGCAAACCCCATCGTAGTCTAGAAATACCAGGCTCATACTTCAATCACCAGATCGTCCTGAAACTGGCGGTTTTCCACTTCCATGCCAAAGATGGGATATCCCCGCGGATTGCAGACCACCCGACCCCGTACGGGTTTTGAAGGCAGCCGGAAGTCCTGACTATTCGTCACATCCACATTCTTGCGGCCGCAGAATGCACAGGTACCGGAATGGTAAGTGGAGGACATCGTCAGCATCGTGCCGCCGGCACTGCAGCGGGTACAGATCCAGCCAGGTTGCCGCGGACCGTCAGCAATCAGGTAATCAAATGAATCGTGGGTGTGGCCATGAATCCACAGATCCGACTTCACGACCAGGTGATCCAGATGGCTGGCAAACGCTGCGCTTGAGTAATCCTTGGCAAAACGCGCGGCGACACTTTTTCGGGAGGGCAGATGGTGCGTCACGACCACCGTCTTGCCGGCAAAGGGCTTGTCCAGTTCATCGGCGATGTACTGAGCCGACACATTGAAGAGTTTCACACTGTCGGCCGGCGTCATCCAACCTGTCGATCCAAACGTGATGCAAGAAAAGTCGCTGATATAGTTTTTCGCATGATGCATCGACTTGCTGATTGACTCGGGGTCGTTCCCGAACAATCTGAAATCTGTCCACAGCGTGGCGCCGATCAATCGGACCTCATGGTCTGGACCGCTTGCATGCGGATCGTTGAAAGTGACGCTGCTGTTGTCCAAGAGATGCATACCCAGATCCTTGGCAACCCGATGCAGTTCAATGCTGATCTTGGAAATGTGGCCACCATAAAACGTGTGGTTGCCAGCCAGATACACAACTGGGGTGTGAAACTGGTGAAATGTTTCGTATGCCCAATGTAATCGCGGTGATCTGCGCCGTGTCCGGTCGGGTCTTGCCGTCTTCCCAGTTATAGATGGTCTGGGCTGAAACGTTCATAAGGAACCCGGCATCAGCCGCCGACAATCCCAGACGTAGCCGTTGCGCCTGCAGACGCTTTGCGGAAAAACGCACGCGAACCGGGGTGACGGGCACCGAAGATTCGGCCAATTGGATCAGTGCGAGCTTCTCAATCCGCGTCAGTTGGCGCTCGATCGAGGTTACTCGTTTCTTAAGTGCGGCAATGTCCGATCGATATTGTCCGGAGGTTTTTTTGAGTCCGTTTGTGGCACCCCGCAGTTCTCTGCGTGACAGGCGGACGATCTCGTCTTTCAATACGGATGCGATATTTGGCAATTGGGATATCCTGCTTTGGCGATGGCGATGGCGATGGCGATGGCGATGGCGATGGCGAAGGCGATGGCGATGGCGATGGCGAAGGGGCGGCATTATCGCCCAGATTTTCAGAGACAAATAGGCGTTGCCAGGATGGACATTGAATAACTACCCGATCGATGGGCCACAAAAAAGCCCGCACGTCGCGGGCTTATCCGTGTTTCCTGGAGGATTATTTTTTCTTCTTCTTGCCGGCAACGGCAGCCTTGAATGTGGCGCCGGCCTTGAACTTCGGCACAGTCGCTGCCGCGATCTTCAGGGCGGCGCCCGTCTGCGGATTCCGGCCCGTGCGGGCGGCACGCTTGGAGGTTCCAAAAGTTCCAAATCCGACCAAGGTGACCGCGTCACCTTTGGAAACAACCTTGGTGATTGCACCAATGAAGGAATCGATCACGGCCCCGGCAGCTGCCTTGGACACATCCGCTTCTTTTGCAACGGCATCAATCAACTCTGCCTTATTCATACCCATCTCCTTCTGGTTTGTAGAAAACCCGCATGGTAGCGCGGATTGAGGAATGGTTGAAGCGCATCTCCAGATAATTCTTGAGTATCTGATTGGTCCGCCTGAATGGACAGAGTTACCTACCGCTCCACCCAGTCGCCGATGTTCTCTTCAGACAATGAGGTCCGTCCAATAGGTCTGAGTCTGCGCATTAGCCAAGGGATAGGGCCACGCTAATCGAGTCTGATCAGCCCCCCCCCGAGGCGTCTTATTTCTCTCCAGAGCGAGAGCAGGCGTCTTTCTGTGAATCCTCATCTCATGGTACCTCACGTTTTCTTATGATTTCTATTTGCTGGGAATTTAGAGAGTACGGCAGCAAGCAGGAAATGAAATCATGATGATTTCAGCATGATTTCATTTTGATTTCATCCGATTTAATGTTGTGATCACAGAGCAGCGTCCACCAATTCCAAGCTGATGCGTTAGTCGAGCATGAACTTCAAAACATATCTGCTGATTTTGTTGATCGCCCTCATCCCGGGCGGCTTGCTTCTGCTTCCGTTTTTGTATCGGCACCTGTTGCCGACGAATCCAGTAGAATCAACGCATGACCCGATCGGAACCCATATACAAGCTAACTGAACGTTATCCGGCTTTAACCGGGAACGATGTTGAAGCTGCCGTCAAAATCATCCTAGAAGCGCTATCGAATTTTTTGGCCAGCGGATCCAGAGTTGAAATCCGCGGTTTCGGCAGTTTCGATCTCAATTACCGTCTTCCTCGCCTGGGCCGGAATCCAAGGTCTGGTGAGAAAGTTCACGTACCCGCTAAAACGGTACCGCACTTTAAGGCAGGCAAAGAACTCAGGGATCGTGTGAATTCGTCTCGGGGTTAATACGATTTCGTGATTTCACGAAGGACGCGGCTGGGGTGATGAGGCTGGTGTTCTCTATCGTTCTCTTTCTTTGAAGGTACTCCCCAAAAGACTTGAGCTTTGCTGTGTTTGTTGCATAAGGGAAGTCTGATCGTGAGATTACTTCAAACATGAGTCCAAGCAGAAAACCAAACCCGAACGGTAGGAATGTCGTTATTACGGGTGTCTCTCGCGGCCTGGGGCGAGCAATGGTTCAAGAATTCATCCGGCTGGGGCATACCGTCATCGGTTGTGGTCGCTCAACATCCGCCAACAATGAACTGATTACGAGCCATGGATCACCCCATCGCTTTGACATCGTTGATGTCTCAGACGACAGGCAAGTCCAGAAGTGGACCTCCGCAGTGATCCAGAGTCATGGTGCGCCCGACTTACTGATCAATAACGCCGCGATAATCAATGCCAATGCACCACTGTGGCAGATTAACGCGGAGGTTTTTGATCAGGTCATCGACATTAACATCAAAGGTGTCGCGAATGTCCTGCGCCACTTTGTTCCGGCAATGATTAAGGCCAGTTCCGGAGTCATCGTAAATTTCAGTTCCGGCTGGGGAAGATCGACGGATGCCGAGGTCGCACCCTACTGTGCCTCGAAATGGGCCATTGAGGGTTTGACGCGCGCTCTTGCGCAGGAGTTACCGAAAGGCATGGCAGCAGTCCCACTAAATCCTGGAGTCATCGATACGGACATGCTTCGTAGTGCCTTCGGTAATGAGGCTGGCCAATATCATTCTGCGGACAAATGGGCTAAAGGTGCGGTGGCGTGCATTCTGGGGATCAGTGGCAAAGACAACGGCAAGCCATTAACGGCACCATAAACCACAACGAAGCGTATTGACGTTATACATACGTTTGTTATACTGGCGGACATGGACATCGAGTTTGAACTTCGGGGCATCGTCTTTCGGTGGGACGCCGAAAAAGAACAAACGAACATCCATAAGCACGATGGCGTGACCTTCCGGCAGGCAGCCCAGGTGTTCTTCGATCCTTTCCTGATGGGTGTGGATGCTTCCCGGAATGACGAATTACGCGAGGGCGCCCTTGGTGCGGACTTCGACATGCATGTGTTGTACGTCGTCCATGTCTTTTTTGAGGATGACCATATTCGCATCATCTCGGCCAGGAAGGCCGATCCTTCAGAAAGGAAATCATATGAAGATGGAAACGATTAAGAAGCGGCTCGCCAAGGATCGTCCGATGATTTCCGTCACCCTGCGGATGCCGGAGGATATCGTCAACGACATGAAGCGCATGGCGCCGATGAAAGGGTTTTCTGGATACCAGGCGCTGATGCGAGCCTACGTCGGTGCCGCGCTTCGCGAAGACATGGAACGTTTCGAAAGTACGGATGTGGCTCGGCTAATCGCCAAGTTACGGGAGAGTGGCGTACCTGAAGAAACACTCAGTCGGGCAGCTGCCGAGGCGTTGCAGACTGCGATTTAGACAGCTGTCGAAAATTCCATTGCTCTAAAGCAGCCATTGGAAAGCACTCGCTTCCCAATCAATTATACTTGATGCAGCAATATGATATATACATATTGGACGGCGGCCACCAGCAATAAGCCGCCTTCACCAGAGCTTCCGGGAACGGCAGAAACCTGATGTCAACCGGCTGCTCCGTTAACGGCAAGCAAGAAATCGGACAATAGCTTTAAGTAACTGCTCTTTCGGCCAGTGAAACTCGACAGAGCAGCGCCCTGAGCTGATAGGTGCCCATCGCGGGGTCATGAGGCGCTTCGGTATTCGTCAGTACATTGACATTGGATTGCCAGATGCCGTGCTCGGCTCCTTTCTCTTCGGGAAACCACCAGCCGTGCTGGGAACTGACCACACGCGGATCCATGCCTCCGATTAGCTTGGCCCTTTGCTTGATACGGCCGCGAAGGGTTTCGATCCAGATCCAGTCGCCCTCGGCGATGTCGAGTTTGGCGGCCGTCTCCGGATGCATCTCTGTTATAGGATCGGGTTGAAGCCTGCGCAATTTCGCCAATTGGCGACCTTCCGAATTGAAAAACGAGGGGATGCGTCCGCCGGTAGTGAGAACCAGTGGAAAGTCCCTGGCAATTTGAGGTGCGCTGACTGGGGTTTCGGGTGCCTCCTCGTAGAAAGGAAGCGGTGGATATCCCAATTGCTCCATCACCGTCGAGTAAAGTTCGATCTTCCCCGTTGGTGTATTGAACCGGGATTCTTCGTACTTGTGGTATTTAATCGGCACGCGGACGAAGCCTTTTTCCTTGAGTTCTGCGTAAGTGATTCTTGGATCGCCCGTGCTAGCGAGTAGCTTGATGATTTCTTCGGGAGATTCGGTATCTTCGGATTATCCAAGAGAGAATCACGGACGTTGAAGCGCGTTTCCCCATCTGGGCCGGAATTTGTCGGATTGTGGCCCCAGTACATGATGCACTGCGGTTTGACGTCACCGATCAAATCGCAAACCGGGAAATCGCCGAACATATGAAGCGAAGCAGTCACCCTGGGAAGGAAGCACTGGGCGAAACCCGGTTCGGTCCAGTTGGGTGTGCCGATCGCATTGGCGAAACGTACCGTATGAAAGTAGTGGTGGCGGCCGGTGCCCTGACCCAGGACGATGGCCTCGGGCCCATCAGTGGTACGAATCTGATTGAGCTTCAGGGCTATTTCATCAAGAGCTTCGTCCCAGGTGATGCGCTCCCACTCGCCTGAGCCGCGTGGCCCGATGCGGCGCAGTGGATGATGCAGCCGATCCGGGTGATACACTAGATCGCGTGCGACAGCGCCAATTTGACACAGGCGTCCCCGGTTGAGAGGCCCGTCCGGGTCACCCTTCACTTTGACGAGTTGGCCATCCTTGACATGAAGCAGTACGCTGCAACCGCCATGGCAGCCACGGCAGACGCTTTTTATGACTTTCGTTCCATCTTGAACAGCAGTGTGCGAGTTCATGGCGTTCTTTCTCCTTCAGTCCTGGATCGGTCAATCATTGAATCCATAGTCTAGAGAACTACAATTCTTCGTACTACTCGCATTCCCAACAATATTCGGGCCATGAAAAAACCAACCGCGATCCCACGCAAGAATCCAAGGCAGTCGCGCGCCGTGGCCACGGTCGAAGCGATTCTCGAGGCGGCGGCTCACATTTTGACCAAGGAAGGCTACGCCGGATTCACAACCAACCGGGTTGCCGAGCGTGCTGGAGTGAGCATCGGTTCTCTATACCAGTACTTCCCAAACAAACAGTCTCTTTTGGCAGCTTTGCACGCGCGTCATCTCGAACAGATAGTGGCCAGTGGAACTGCCATTCTTCGCGATAGCGATGACTGTTCTTTCATCGAGGCACTGGCTCGATTAATCGGCTCGATTGTTTCGGTACACCTGGATTCAGATGGATTGCATCGTGTGGTGGCTGAGGAAACGCCAGAAACGATGAGCAAAGCTACCACCCCTGCACTGGTGCGCAACCTGCTCGACCGCTACCAGGACGTCTTAAAACTCGAAGATCCGGACTTGGTCGCGTACATGCTAAGTGTGACTATCAAGGCGGTTATTCATGGCACCCTGCAAGAGCGGCCCAAGGAATTGCTTAATGGAAGGATGGAACGAGAACTTGTCCGCTTACTATTGGCTTATCTAAGCTGGCCTGTACGGTAGTTTCATCGCCATATCGAGTTCATTTGATCTTCGGGCCGCCATCTACTGAGCGCGGATTGTCGGGGGCAGGATAGTCGAATAATCGGCGCCAGCGAGTTTGCAACACGCGCTTTCGCACGAAGCGAAGCGCCGCCATCGGATCTTGGTTCCGTCTTCGGCGGGCATTTCATGAATGGAATGTCAGAGAGCCAGCTGACTTTCGTGTGCTTTCGGCGGTGACGGTGCACTGCCGCAATTCAAAATTGGCGAGCCGGTGAAATGGCTGTGTCAAGCCTTGCCGTTCGGCAATTTCAATGATTTCAGCAAGCGACCTTGCGCCGCAACATCAGGCTGGGCAACAAAATAAACACAAAATCCAACTTGACAATAACGTCTGATTTGGACTAGTATGTCATCAAACAATATGCGCACCTGATAATCGAACGGGTTAGATGGAGTGCGAAAAATTGCCGAAAGCACGATCTGCATGTCGGCACTTGTAACAGCAACCTAGTTTGTCATCGTTATCCACTTGAGGAGATCTGAGATGGAAAAACTTGCTCATGGGCAAGCGAGAGGAGCGGCTGCGATTATGCGGAAGGGGAGCGTGACGCGGGCCGTGGTTGGAGCGCTTGGGGTGGTCGGGCTGGTGGCATCGAGCCAGGCG
>JBAYVV010000192.1:0-7271 GCA_041674465.1 Sterolibacterium sp. | reverse complement strand
TGCGCTCGGTCGCACGTTCTCCGGCGCGCTCACGCGCCAGTATATGTTCGCCCCCAGCCACCCCAGCACCGCCAGCATCAGCACCGTGCTCATCCGGCCCAGCCATTTTAGGTTGTCGTCGCTGCTCAGATTCATCTCTTTTCGCCTCGGTTTCGCCGCGGATTGTAACATCGCAGGTCAGTCTCAGAGCCTTGAAACATGGGCAATACAAAGACGATTGAGGAGATCGGGATCGCTTGTCAGTTCGAATTACAGATTATTACAATTGCTACTGTAGCCTCGGCGATCGGCTAACAATTATCCTTTAATATGACCTTGTGCATCAGTGTGTATCGGTGCCATTCAGAACGGTACGCGTGACGAGTTGTTCAACACGGTAATTGCGTTCCCGTTAAAGGAACAAGAAATGAAATTGCTTTCTGCTGCTTTGCTGCTGTCTGTTCTTGGACTTGCCCCATCTCCGGCTGCCGCAGAGCAGGAGATGCCGCGTGGCCGTGACTTCCGGCAGGGAGGACGGCATGGCGGGATGCATCAGTTTGCGCAGGGAAAGAATGAACAGAAAGACAGTTTCGAGCCACGTTTCGCTGGCGATGCCGCAGGGACACAGCCAGCTACCGGGCAGCGCGCAGATCCAGGACAAATTCCGGGACAAACTGTGGGACGTGAGCGACTGACTCCGGAAGAGCGTCGGCAATTACGCCGTGACATCAACGCCGCGGGACGCGACATTTACCGCCAGACACGCCCGGAATAAATCGCAGGGTAAAATTGCGGGCGTGAACCTGCTCGCCCTGGAAACATCCACACACCACTTGTCCGTCGCCCTTTGGCGGGACGGCAATCTCACCGAACGTGCAGAAAAGCTTCCGAATGGCGGATCGGAACGCCTGCTGCCTTGGGTCCGGCAACTCTTGACCGAAGCAGACCTGCAGATCACGGAACTCGATGGCATCGCTTTTGGCGCCGGGCCGGGGGGGTTTACCGGATTGCGCCTGGCTTGCGGTGTGGCACAAGGATTGGCGTTTGGTCTGGATTTGCCCGTTGTTGGCGTCTCTTCGCTGGAGGCGCTGGCGCTGGCCGGTTACGAGCAGGGGACCGAACATTTATTCGCTTGCCTCGATGCGCGCATGAACGAAGTGTATTGCGCCGCTTATCTGATGAAAGATGGAACACACGAATCGATCATGCCGGAACGGGTGTTGCCTCCGCAACAGGTGGTACTTCCGCCGGGCCCGGACTGGATCGGCTGCGGTGACGGCTTTGAGCGATATCCGGAACTGCTGGCCACTCACTTGTCTGCAATCCGTCCCGATGTCTGGCCGACCGCGGCGGCCGTGGCGCAACTTGCCGCACCGCGTTTTGCCCGCGGAGAAGGGATCGATGCCAGCCTGGCTCATCCGTTGTATGTGCGTGACAAGGTGGCCCTGACCACGGCGGAGCGACTGGCACGTGGTGGCGCAAAATGAGTGCCGTCATGGGCAGGCTGGATTCCGGTCTGATTCAGCCCGAGTTCTCGACCATGCAGTTCGGCGACCTCGATGCCGTTATGGCGATTGAACGGCGCATCTACGAATTTCCATGGACCCGGGGTAATTTTGAGGATTCCCTGACGTCGGGGTATGGCGCATGGCTCATGCGAGAGGGAGCGAGCCTGATCGGCTATGCCGTGATGATGTTGGTGCTCGATGAAGCCCATCTGCTCAATATCAGCATTATTCCGGAACGGCAGCGCAGCGGCATGGGTAGTGCGATGCTAAACCATCTGCTCGACTATGCGGTTGAGCACGGTGTTGTCCGGATGCTGCTCGAGGTGCGACCATCGAATGTTTCCGGGCTGGCGTTCTACAAACATCACGGCTTCGTCCAGGTGGGCGAGCGCCCCGGATACTATCCCGCACGTCATGGTCGAGAGACCGCATGGGTATTGGGACGAATATTGTGAGCAACTCTTGTGAGTGACACCGGTCGTTCTCGTCCCTCCGGCGCAAGCCAGCGCCGTGCTTCGATGCTGCGCGAAATGGGCCTGGCACCGCTGTGGAAATTGCGTAATGCTCCTGCCGAGGTTACGCCTCAGGAAATTTTGCCCGAGACGGCTGTCGCGACAGAAATCCCAAGCACGCCATCCGCAGTTTCCGCAATGGGTTGGGAAGAGTTGCACGCAAGCATAGCCGTCTGCCAGGCCTGCGAGTTGTGTCGGGCGCGCCAACAGGCCGTCCCCGGTGTCGGGGATTTGTCTCCCGACTGGCTGTTTGTCGGCGAGGGGCCGGGCGCCGAAGAGGATGCGCGGGGCGAACCTTTCGTCGGACAAGCCGGGAAATTGCTCGATGCCATGCTCGCGGCCATCGACCTGAAGCGCGGCAATAAAGTCTATATCGCGAATACCGTGAAATGCCGGCCGCCCGGCAACCGGACGCCGACGCCAGCAGAAACCGCAGCCTGCTGGCCTTATCTGGAGCGCCAGATCGCCCTGCTCAAACCCAAACTGATCGTCGCGCTGGGCAAGCCGGCGGCACAGACGCTGCTGCAAACCGAGGTCAGGGTCGGAGAAGCGCGTGGAAAGTTGTTCGACCATGGCGGGATTCCGCTGATTGTCACCTATCATCCGGCCTATCTGTTGCGAACTCTGCCGGATAAGGCCAAGGCCTGGGAAGATCTCTGCTTTGCCCGGGCGACCATGCGAAAACTGCTGGAAAAGTGAGGCAATCGCGGTTGGGACGAGATTTTCCGACTGGGTGCCGCGCTTGCAATTGATGTTGCCAACCCCATTTATGCGATGCTGTTTCATACTCAAGGAGAACTCATGCGCTACAAACTCATCGTATTGCTTGCAGTGCTTTCAGGTTTGCTGACAGGTTGCGGCTACAACCAGATTCAGATCAACGATGAACAGGTCAATGCGGCGTGGTCGGAGGTTCTGAACCAATACCAACGGCGCGCCGATTTGATACCCAACCTCGTTTCCGTGGTGCAAGGCTATGCCGGGCACGAAAAGGAAGTGCTGGTCCGTGTCACCGAAGCGCGCGCCAGCGTTGCCGGCATCAAGGCGACCCCGGAACTGATCAACGATCCGGAAGCATTCGCCAAATTCCAGAAAGCCCAGAGCGAACTGAAGGGAGCGTTGTCGCGCTTGTTGGTTGTGGCGGAGAACTATCCTCAGCTCAAGGCGGATGCCAGCTTCCGCGATCTGCAAGCCCAGGTCGAAGGTACCGAGAATCGGATCACCGTGGCGCGCAACCGCTACATCAAGATGGTCCAGGACTACAACATTTCGGTGCGCACTTTTCCCAACAGCCTGACCGCCATGGCTATGGGCTGGAAGGTCAAGGCCAACTTTGCGGTCGAGGACGAAAAAGCCATCTCGACCCCGCCTGCGATCAAGTTCGATCAGCCAAAGCCTGCTGCCGATGCGGGTGGTTCGGCGTTGTCAGCCGGATACAACTGATCATGGACAGTGAATCGTGTTTTCACTCCTTCTGCGGCATTGGCTGACAGCTTTGCCGCGGCAGCTATTCAAAATCGTGGCCGCAACCCTGTTGCTGGCTCTGGGCCTGTTTTCTGCACTAGCCATGGCCGATTCCTTGGTGCAAGTGCCGCCGCTGACCGGGCACGTGGTTGATACGGCGGGCTTGCTGCAGGCACCACAGGCCGAGGCATTGGCGCAGCGATTGCGGCAATTTGAACTGCAGCATGGCAGCCAGATTGTCGTGCTGATTGTTTCCACTGTGCAGCCGGAAAGCATTGAGCAATATTCGATGCGGGTTTTCGATGCCTGGAAAATCGGGCGCAAGCAGGCCAATGATGGCGTCCTGCTCCTCGTCGCCGTGCGTGATCGCAAACTGCGCATCGATACCGGGTACGGCCTGGAAGGCGCGATTCCGGATGCGATTGCCAAACGCATCGTTGCCGACACCATTGCGCCGCGCTTCAAGGCGGGAGATCCCTATGCCGGACTTCAGGCCGGTGTCGAACAAATTCTCAAGCTGATTGAAGGCGAGCAGTTGCCGGCAGCGTCACCGTCAGGCAAGCAGGCCCAAAGCGGAGACGGGCAATTCGGTGAACTCCTGGTGTTGGGAATCGTCGCCGCGACCATCGTCGGCGGCGTGCTGAGTCTGGTGCTGGGGCGTTTTTTCGGCAGCCTCGCAACAGCGGGCATTGTTGCGGCGCTCATCTGGTTCATGACAGCATCGATGATCGTCATGATCGGTTCGGCTGTCCTCGTATTTTTGTACGTTCTGGTGACGGGCGGGCGCGGCGGATCATCCATCGGTGGGTGGGGAACTGGTCATGGGGGCCATCGTGGCATGGGGGGCTGGGGCGGCGGAGGTTGGAGTTCGGGTGGCGGCAGTTGGGGTGGGGGCGGTGGCAGCGCGGGCGGTGGCGGTGCCTCGGGAGGATGGTGATGAAACTGCTGCGTTTCCTCAAACACATGATCGCCCCTGCCTGGATGACACGGCAGGCATTCTCTGCAGAGACACTGCAAGCGATAGAGTCTGCAGTAAAGGATTTGGAACAGAGGCATGCGGGTGAGTTGCGTTTCGTGGTCGAGGCCGGGCTGCCTTTTCATCACTTGTGGCAGGGTGTGACTGCACGCGAGCGAGCCATGGAAATCTTCTCGCAACTGCGCGTATGGGATACCGAATGCAACAACGGCGTATTGATCTATCTGCAAATGATCGATCGTCGCGTGGAAATTCTCGCGGATCGTGGCATCAACGCCAGAGTGGCGCAGTCTGAATGGGATGCCATCTGCCGCGAGATGGAGGGCATGTTTCGCACGGGAGCCTACGCCCAGGGAGCGCTCCAGGCGGTGGCGAGCATTGGACGATTGCTGGCGCAGCACTTCCCGGCATCACCTGACAAAGGCAAGTCGCCGCTGAACGAATTGCCCGACCGGCCGCTGTTGCTTTAAAACAAACCTTTAATGATGCGAGTTGTCCAGCAGGGCAACCGAATCAAACTGCCGCTGGTTCATTTCATGGCGGCGCTTGACCAGCAGCATCAGGCCGGCGACGAACAGGCCAAACAGGATGATGATGGCGTAGATCGACAACTGCGCCATGATCATGGCCGAATAGATGCCCGTCATGATGAGAATCGATAGATTCTCGTTGAAATTCTGCACCGCGATGGAGTGACCGGCGCCCATCAGGACGTGGCCGCGATGCTGCAGCAGCGCATTCATGGGCACCACGAAAAATCCTGACAGCATGCCGACCAGAACCAGCAGCGGAATGGCGAGCGCGGTATGGCGGACAAAAATCATCACCATCACGACCAGCCCCATGCCGATGCCGAGCGGAATGACCTTGATCGACTGGCGCAGGGAAATCAGCTTTGCCGCGAGCACCGCCCCCAGGCCGACGCCGATTGCCACCACGCCTTGCAGCATGCTGGCTTTCGACAGGTCGAGGCCGAGTCCCACTTTTGACCACTCGATCACGATGAATTGCAAAGTCGCTCCGGCTCCCCAGAACAACGTCGTGACGGCAAGAGAAATCTGCCCCAGCTTGTCGCGCCACAGCAGTTTCAGGCAATGCAGGAAATCATGTATCAAATATAACGGGTTCTTTTTCAGCACCTTGTGGTCGACGCCGGTATTGGGAATATGCAAATTGAACAGGGCCGCGACCAGATAGATGGTGCCGATCACGGCCAGATTCATTTCCGCAGTCGTGTCGATGCCGGTATTTATGAAAGGAAAATCGAAGGACAGCAGACTGTGAGCGAGTTCCGGTTTGATCAGCATGCCGCCCAGTACAGTGCCCAGGATGATCGCCATCACCGTGAGCCCTTCGATCCAGCCGTTGGCGACCACCAGCAATCGGGCAGGAAGATATTCCGTGAGGATGCCGTACTTGGCCGGCGAGTACGCAGCCGCTCCCAGACCAACCACGGCGTAGGCGAAGAGCGGATGCAGATTAAAAAACATCAGCATGCAGCCCGCGATCTTGATACCGTTGCTGATGAACATGACGCGCCACTTTGGCATCGAATCCGCGAAAGCGCCGACAAAAGCCGCCAGAACGACATAAGACAGGGTGAAGCAGGTTTTCAGCAAAGGCTCGTAGCTGGCCGGTTCGTGCATGTCGCGCAGCACGGCGATGGCTGCGATGAGCAGTGCATTGTCGGCGAGTGCAGAAAAAAACTGCGCCGCCATGATGATGTAAAAACCTAAATTCATTCGGGCCGCTTAATGGGTTCTGGGGATCTATAGTTATTCTGGTGGGCGGGTTTGAAACTGTCGCGGTTTATACCATGAAGCTCGGATTCCTGCCGTTTTCTCTGCCAGGGAATCAGGCGAAGATCAACTGCACAGCGTCTTTCGCCACGGCCATCAGGCTATCTTATGCCGTGGATTTGTGATTGAATAAGCTTACAAGAAACGAATCAGGAGACATGGCGGTGAAATTGTCCGAAATGGTTGTCGCCATCGGTTCTTCGTAGTTATTTTTGACGCCGCCTGACACCATGAGTCGCCCGATTCAAGCCCTGATCGATCTGCCCGCCTTGCGCCACAATTTCATGGTAGCGCGCAAGCATGCAGGTGATGCGCATATCTGGGCAGTCATCAAGGCCAATGCCTATGGCCATGGTCTGTTGCGGGTTGCCCGGGCACTGGCAAAGGCTGCCGACGGTTTTGCCCTGGTCGAACTGGAAGGCGCAATTGCATTGCGCGACGCTGGTCTGGAGCATCCGCTACTGTTGCTGGAAGGTTTTTACAGCGCCGATGAGCTGCCGCTTTTCGCGCAATATCGGCTGACGCCAGTGCTGCATTCGCTGCATCAGGTACAGGCCCTGGTCGAAACTCAACTGACGACGCCGTTGCGGGTCTATCTCAAGCTGAATACCGGCATGAATCGGCTTGGGCTCGATGGCGGTGAATTGCGCGCGGCGCTTGAGAAGCTCCAGACTGCGCCCCAGGTGAGCGCACTCAGCCTGATGACGCATTTTGCCGATGCCGACAGCGGAGAGGATGGACGCGGCATTGGCGGGCAACTGAAAGTGCTCGAAGTCATGCGCAGCCAGCTTGATTATCCCTTGAGTCTGGCCAATTCCGCAGCACTGTTGCGGTATCCGGAAGGCCAGGGCGACTGGGTGCGGGCCGGCATCATGCTCTACGGCAGCTCGCCTTTCCCTGAGCTGGCAAGCGCGGATGCGCTCGGTTTGCGCCCGGTGATGACGCTCAAGAGTGAATTGATTGCAGTGCGCGAATTGAACGCGGGCGA
The DNA here is from genome assembly GCA_041674465.1 of Sterolibacterium sp. Classification (GTDB taxonomy): domain Bacteria; phylum Pseudomonadota; class Gammaproteobacteria; order Burkholderiales; family Rhodocyclaceae; genus JACRAR01. The sequence continues at coordinate 45 of JBAYVV010000192.1, read as the reverse complement.
CCGTATCGGCTACGGTGGCATATTCAAGGCCACGACACCGATGCG
>JBAYVV010000191.1:0-7280 GCA_041674465.1 Sterolibacterium sp. | reverse complement strand
GGCCCACTCTCCGAGCGGGTTATGGAAATCGGTCAGAAAATTGGCTTGTCCCTGCTGATAATTCTGATGGCATTTGCCTTCTATAACGATATCAACCGCTTTGTTTCCGGATAGCAGAATGAAGAAAAATCTGATCGCTGGACTGGTCGCTGCGATGTTTGGGACATCGGCCTCCGCTATCGAGCCGTTTGTCGTCAAGGACATTCGCGTTGAGGGGATCCAGCGTACTGAAGCTGGCACCGTATTCAGCTATCTCCCGGTCAAGGTTGGCGACACCATGACCGATGAAAAAGCAGCGCAGGCTATCAAGGCGCTGTTTACGACGGGATTTTTCAAGGATGTGCGGCTGGAAGTCGAAGGCGGCCTTCTGGTGGTGCTGATCGAGGAAAGACCGGCGATTGCCTCGGTTGACTTCACCGGTTTGAAGGCTTTCGAGAAGGACCAGATCCTCAAGGGTCTGCGCGAAGTGGGGCTGGCCGAATCGAGAATTTTTGACCGCGCCCTGGTCGATAAAGCCGAGCAGGAACTCAAACGGCAATATCTGACCCGTGGCTACTACGCGGTGAATGTGACGACCACCGTGACGCCGCTGGAGCGCAATCGGGTCGGCATCAACTTCAACGTCGAAGAAGGCGAGATTGCCAAGATCAGGCAGATCAGCATCATTGGCGCTCAGGCCTTTCCCGAAAGTGAGTTGCTCGACCTATTTCAGTTGCACACGCCGAACTGGATGTCCTGGTACACCAAGAACGACCAGTATTCAAAACAGAAGCTCTCCGGCGACCTCGAAAATCTGCGCTCGAATTACCATAATCGCGGCTACCTTGAGTTCAACATCGACTCCACCCAGGTCTCAATCAGCCCCGACAAGCTCGATATCTACATCACAATAAATGTGACCGAGGGGGAAAAGTTCACCGTTTCCTCAATCAAGCTGGCAGGGGATCTGCTGCTGCCGGAGGAGGAACTCAAGAAACTGGTTACGCTCAAATCAGGCGAGACTTTCTCGCGCGAGAAGCTGACAGAAACGACCAAGCAGATCAGCGAACGTCTGGGCAATGACGGCTATGCATTCGCCAACGTGAATGCCGCTCCGGAACTGGATCGCAAGACCAATCAGGTCAACTTCACCATTTTCATCGATCCGGGCCGTCGTGTTTATGTGCGCGAAATCAACGTCAGCGGCAATAGCCGCAGTCGCGATGAAGTCGTTCGCCGCGAACTGCGCCAGCTTGAGTCGAGCTGGTACGACGGAGAGAAAATCAATCGGTCGCGCACCCGGGTTGACCGCCTCGGCTATTTTGAAGATGTGACCGTGGAAACGCCGGCCGTACCGGCCACCACCGACCAGGTGGATGTCAATCTGAGCGTCAAGGAGAGACCCACGGGCAGTGTCATGGTCGGAGCCGGTTTCTCGAGTTCGGAAAAGCTGGTGCTTTCCGCCTCAATCCAGCAGCAGAATCTGTTCGGCAGCGGCAAGACCATCGGTGCCCAACTCAATACCAGCCGGGTAAATAAAGTCTATTCTTTTTCCTACACGGATCCGTATTACACCGTTGATGGCATCAGTCGTGGCTTTGACGTGTACCGCCGCAAGACCGACACCAGTTCGCTCAGCACCGTGGGAACCTATGGCAGTTCTTCCTACGGCGGCGGCGTGCGCTACGGACTGCCGATCGCCGAGGATGACTACATCAGCGTCGGGCTTTCGGCTGACTCGACCAAACTGACCATCGATTCGACCAGTCCGACCATCTATCAGCAGTACGTGAATACCTTTGGTTCCGCCAGCACCACCTTGCTGGGAACGGTCGGTTGGATCAAGGAAACCATCGACAGCCGGCTGTATCCGACCAAAGGCGCATCAGATCGCCTGTTCGGCGAAATCGGCCTGCCCGGCGGCAGCCTGCATTACTACCGGCTGACCTATCAGCACCAGCATTTTATTCCGGTGCCGGTTTTTTCAAAGAAATTTACCCTGATGCTCAACGGCGAAGTGGGTTATGCCGATGGCTACGGCGGGAAGACGCTGCCCTTCTTCAAGAATTTTTATGCCGGAGGGATCGGCTCGGTGCGCGGCTACGACATCAGTTCGCTCGGCCCGCAAGACCTCACCACCGGCTACAGCCTGGGCGGTAACCGGCGCGCAATCGGCAATGCGGAGTTGCTCTTTCCCTTGCCCGGCACCGGCCAGGACAAGTCCTTGCGGCTGGGATTCTTTGTCGATGGCGGTCAGGTCTGGAGCAAGGAGCAAAAAATCTCCATAGGCGACTTTCGCTACAGCGCCGGCTTCTCGCTGTCCTGGTCGTCGCCGATGGGACCGCTCAAATTCAGCATCGCCAGACCACTTAACGACAAGCCCGGCGACCGGATACAGAGTCTGCAATTCCAGTTGGGCACGATGTTCTAAGATGTGTTGCTTACTGCACTCGGGAGATTCATCTTGAATAAGACCCTCACTTCCTTGCTGGTGGTTGCCTGCATGCTCTGGGCCGGTTCTGCCGGTGCGGAGGTCAAGATCGGTTTCGTGAATAGCCAGCGCATCCTCAATGATGCCCCTCAGGCAGCCAAGGCCAAGAAGAAGCTTGAAAAGGAATTCGAGAAGCGCGATCAGGAACTGGTGAAGCTTTCCAAACAATTGCAGACCACGCAGGAAAGCCTCGAGAAGAATACTGTCACCATGCCGGAATCCGAGCGCCGCATCAAGGAGCGTGAATTCAACGAACTCAATCGGGACTTCCTGCGCAAGCAGCGTGAATTCAAGGAAGATCTCAACCTGCGCCAGAATGAGGAGATGGCGGCGATTTACGAGCGCGTGAACAAAGTCATCAAGGGCATCGCTGAAGCCGAAAAATACGACATCATTTTTCAGGAAGCGGTGTTCGCCAATCAGCGCATTGACCTGACCGACAAGGTCATCAAAGCACTCGCCGAGACAGCCAAGTAAGCTGTCAAATAAGTCGCCCAATAAGCCGCAAAGTAAGCAACAAGTTCGCGTCCGGGAGCGCCAAATACGTCATGCGTCTCGACGAAATCGTGGCACGTTTCGGCGGCAGGCTGTCTGGCGACGGCAGCCGGGTAGTCCGGCAGGTGGCCACGCTGGAGCGCGCCGGCCCCGAAGAAATCAGTTTTCTTGCCAATCTCAAGTATCGCGCCAAACTCGCCAGCACGCGTGCCGGAGCTGTGATCCTGTCCGAGGAACTCGCCGGACAAAGCCAGGTGCCGTGCATCGCTTGCGATCATCCCTATCTTTACTTCGCCCGGGTGGCGCAATGCCTGAATCCCCTTGATGCCTCGCAAGACGGGATACACCCCACGGCTACGGTTGAGTCCGAGATCCCCGCCAGCGTCAGTGTTGCCGCCGGTGTCTATATCGGCCCCGAGGCGCGCATCGGTGAGCGCTGCCGGATCGGTCCGGGTTGCGTGATCGGCGCGGGTGCGGAAGTCGGTGCGGATGCATTGCTGCACGCCAGTGTCACCATATACGGCGGTTGCCGGATTGGCGTGCGTGCCATTCTTCACTCAGGCGTGGTGATCGGCGCCGATGGTTTTGGTTTTGCGCGCGAAGTGGAGGGTGAGCGCACCGGCGCCTGGGTCAAGATTCCACAGATCGGTCGTGTCATCATCGGCGATGATGTCGAAGTCGGCGCGAATACCACGATCGACCGGGGCGCCCTGGATGACACGGTCATCGAGGATGGCGTCAAGTTCGACAACCAGATCCAGGTCGGTCACAACGTCAGGATCGGCGCCCACAGCGCTTTTGCCGGTTGTGTCGGGATCGCCGGCAGCGCCACCATCGGGCGGCGCTGCACCGTGGGAGGCGGTGCCATCATTCTCGGCCATCTGAGCATTGCCGACGACGTCAATATTTCCGCTGGCACCCTGATTGGCAAATCGATTCCGAAGTCCGGCAACTACACGGGCGCCGTGCCTTTCCTGGAGCACGGAGAATGGCTCAAAAATTTTGCCCGCCTGCGCCAACTGGATGACCTGGCGGATAGAATACGCGCCCTTGAGGCACAACTGAAAAATCTGGCGGCCAGTACCGCGAAACCGGAGGAAAACACTTGAACGCGATGGACATTCACCAAATCCTGGAGCATTTGCCGCACCGCTACCCGTTTCTTCTGGTGGATCGCGTGCTGGAATGCGTTCCCGGAGAGCGCATCCTGGCGCTGAAGAACGTCACGATCAACGAGCCCTTTTTCCCCGGCCATTTTCCCCATCATCCGGTGATGCCCGGCGTACTGATTCTCGAGGCACTTGCGCAGACGGCAGCGATATTGTCATTTCAAACCATGGGCGTGAAGCCCGATGACAAATCGGTGTATTACTTTGTTGGCATCGATGGTGCGCGTTTCAAAAAACCGGTCAGTCCGGGCGATCAGTTGATGCTCTCGGCGTCAATTCAGGCCAATCGTCGCGGTTTATGGAAATTTTCGGCGCAGGCCAAGGTGGACGGCCAGGTTGCCACGGAAGCCGAATTGATGTGCACGGTCCGCAATATCGAATGAAGTCTCCGGCAATACATCCGACCGCGATTGTTCATCCAGGCGCCAAACTGGGCAGCCGGGTTGAGGTGGGTGCTTATTCCCTTGTCGGCGAGCATGTTGAAATCGGTGAGGGTACGTGCATCGGTCCACATGTTGTGGTCGGTGGTCACACCCGCATCGGTTGCGACAACCGGATTTTTCAGTTTTCATCGATTGGTGAAGAACCGCAGGACAAGAAATATGCCGGCGAGCCGACCCGGCTTGAGATCGGCGACCGCAATACCATCCGCGAGTTCTGTACCTTCAATTGCGGTACCGTGCAGGATGTCGGCGTGACCCGCCTTGGCAATGACAACTGGATGATGGCCTATGTTCACCTGGCGCACGATTGCCAGGTTGGCAACCAGACCATCTTTGCCAATAACACGCAACTTGCGGGTCACGTCCATGTCGGTGATTGGGCCATCCTCGGAGGCTTCACGGTGGTCCATCAGTTTGTGCGCATCGGCGCCCACAGCATGACCGCGATGGGCAGCATCCTGCTGCAGGACTTGCCGCCCTATGTGACCGCGGCAGGCAACACCGCCCGGGCGCACGGCATCAACAGCGAAGGCTTGAAACGCCGCGGCTTCAGCGCCGAGGCGATCATGGCGATCAAACGCGCCTACAAGGTGCTGTACAAATCCGGTCTGAAGCTGGATGAAGCGCAGGCGGCGATTGGCGCTGAGAGCGCGTCGTGGAAGGAACTCTTGCCACTTGCCGATTTTCTTGCCGCAGCAGGACGCGGCATCATTCGTTAGTTGCATGGATCAGGGAAAATCTTTGCGTATCGCGATGGTGGCAGGCGAGTCGTCCGGAGACCTGCTTGGCAGCCATTTGATCGAAGCCCTCAGACAGCATCTGCCGCAATCCCTCTCTGCGGATTTTTTCGGCATTGGCGGTCCAAAAATGGAAACCGCCGGATTCAATGCCGTGTGGCCGGCAGAAAAGCTGGCGGTGCGCGGCTATGCCGAAGTTTTGCGCCATTACCGCGAAATCAGCGGCATCCGGCGCAAATTGCTGAAGCGGCTGCTGGCGGATCCGCCAGCGTTGTTTATCGGCGTCGATGCCCCGGATTTCAATTTGTGGCTGGAGCAGCGACTGAAGCGTGCGGGAATCCCCACCATCCATTTTGTCAGTCCCTCGGTGTGGGCATGGCGCGGTGGACGCATCCAGAGGATTGGACGTGCCGTAGACCAGATGCTTTGCCTGTTTCCATTCGAGCCGGCGCTGTATGAGAAGCAGGGTATTCCGGCGACCTATGTCGGACATCCGCTGGCCGACCTGATTCCGCTTGAACCGGACCAGGAAGCGGCACGGGAACGTCTCAATCTGGCTCCGGATACCATGGTATTTGCCTTGTTGCCCGGCAGCAGGCAGTCCGAATTGCATTTCATGGCCGAAACTTTTGTCGAGACCGCGAAATTGCTGCAGTTGCGCTTTCCCCAGGCGCGTTTCCTGGTGCCTTTGATCTCGCGTGAAACCCGGACGCAGTTTGAAAACCAGCTATGGCGGCTGGGGGCGCAGGAATTGCAGGTGACCTTGTTGTTCGGCCATGCCCACGATGCCATGGCCGCTGCCGACGCCGTTCTGGTTGCCAGCGGGACGGCGACGCTGGAAGCGGCATTGTTCAAGAAGCCGATGGTGATCCTCTACAAAATGTCGCCATTCTCCTGGCGGCTGATGCGGCGCATGAAGTACCAGCCGTGGGTGGGCCTGCCCAACATCCTGTCGCGTCGGTTTGTCGTGCCGGAATTTCTCCAGGAAGACGCCACGCCGGCCAACCTCGCCCAGGCTTTGGGCAACCTGGTGGGTGATCAGGAGGTTCGATCGCGTCTTCACACCACATTTACGGCTTTGCATCAGCGTTTGCGCCAGCAGACGACCGACAAGGCCGCCATCGCCATTCTTCCGGTCCTGCTCAGAAAATCCGACGCTGGCGGGCTTGCCGCGACGAACGATTTTCCGCAGCAGGAAACAACGCAAATAAGCACGCAAATAAGCGCTACGCAAACCGACGAAGCATGCAGCCACTGATCGCCGGCGTCGATGAAGCCGGACGGGGTCCATTGGCGGGTCCGGTCTTCGCGGCTGCAGTGATCCTCGATCCAAACCGGCCGATCACTGGTCTGGCCGATTCGAAAAAACTTTCGGCCCGGACCCGCGACAGGCTCAGTCTGGAAATCCGGGAAAAAGCCAGGGCCTGGGCCATCGCCAGCAGCAGCGTGGACGAGATCGATGCAATCAACATCCTCCAGGCCAGTCTGCTCGCCATGCGGCGCGCAGTCGAGGCGCTGAATCCGGTTCCCGAACAAATCCTTGTCGATGGTTTGCATTGCCCGGCGGTCGCCATGCCGGCGCGCGCGATTGTCAAGGGCGATGCCAGCGAGGCCTGCATCGCCGCTGCATCGATACTCGCAAAAACTGCGCGCGATGCCGAAATGCTGAGTTTGCATGCGGCCTATCCGGAATACGGCCTGGATCGCCACAAAGGCTATCCTACGACGGCGCATTTGGCCGCCTTGCGCGCACACGGTCCGGCCATCATCCACCGGCGCAGTTTTGCGCCAGTTTCGCGTCTGCTTGAAGGAGTGAAAATTTGAACCTGATACCTCTGCTGGTGTTTCTACATTTGATCGGAGTCACGATCTGGGTGGGCGGCATGTTCTTCGCCTACGTTTGCCTGCGTCCGGTGGCTGCCGCGCAGCTTCAGCCGCCGCAGCGCCTGGCGCTCTGGGCGGCGGT
>JBAYVV010000190.1:0-7373 GCA_041674465.1 Sterolibacterium sp. | reverse complement strand
TGCGCTCGGTCGCACGTTCTCCGGCGCGCTCACGCGCCAGTATATGTTCGCCCCCAGCCACCCCAGCACCGCCAGCATCAGCACCGTGCTCATCCGGCCCAGCCATTTTAGGTTGTCGTCGCTTTGCATATTCATTTGGATTTGCCGCATTTGTTGCATTTGCTGCACTAATCGCTCCGTTCGATTGTAACATCGCGCATGCCGCAGACTCTTGCACACCGCATGTTTTGCGCGGTGCAAGGACTTATAATCCCGAGCTTCACATCGCAGGTCTTCCTCATGTACCTGAGCTATTTCAACCTCGTTGAAGCGCCGTTCTCGATAGCGCCGAATCCGCGTTATCTCTACCTGAGCCAGCGCCACCAGGAAGCCCTTGCACATCTGCTTTACGGCGTGCGTGGCGACGGCGGCTTCGTGCTACTCACCGGTGAGGTCGGCGCAGGCAAGACCACCGTCTGCCGCTGCCTGCTCGAGCAGATTCCAGAATCCTGCGATGTCGCCTACATCTTCAATCCGAAGTTGTCGGTTGCGGAATTGCTGTCGACCATCTGCCTCGAATTTGGCATCGCCTGTCCATCCGACAACACCAGCATCAAGGTCTTCGTCGATTGCATCAACGCCTATCTGCTCGATGCCCATGCCCAGGGTCGGCATACGGTACTGATCATCGACGAAGCGCAAAACCTTTCCGCCGACGTTCTTGAAATGATGCGTCTGCTGACCAACCTCGAGACCGATCAGCGCAAGCTGTTGCAGATCATCCTGCTGGGCCAGCCGGAACTGGCCGAGATGTTGGATCGTCCCGAACTGCGTCAGCTGGCGCAGCGCATCGTCGCCCGCTACCACCTCGGACTGCTCTCCAAGGAGGAAGTCGCCGCTTATGTGCAGCACCGCCTGAGTGTCTCCGGCGTGCAGCGGCAACTCTTCCCGGCAACGCTGATGGGTCAGTTGTACCGCCTCAGCGGCGGCGTGCCACGACTCATCAATGTGCTCTGCGATCGCTCACTGCTCGGCGCCTATACCCAGGGCAAGGACAAGGTCGATCGCAAGACGCTGCTGCAAGCGGCGCGCGAAGTGCTGCAGCGGCCTGGCAAAAGATCCAGCCTGCTGCAACCCCTACTCTTCGGCCTGTTGCTGGTGGCCTGCGCAGCACTCGGCTGGATGTTGTTCCAGGCAACCAATTCGCGCTACAGTGCGGCGACACAACCGGCTCGCGGCGAGCATCCGCCCGCGACACCAGTCAAAGCTGCCGAGAAAACTCCCGCGACCAAGTCCACGCCAACTCCCACGCAAACTCCCACGCAAACGCTACCCGCACCAACTTTGAACACACTCAGCTGGCCCGCTGCAGAACCGCGCGAACGCAGCAAGCCAGCAGCATTCGCCGCCTTGTTCCGCGCCTGGGGCGTGGAGTACGACGGCAACGACGCCTGTCGTCAGGCCAAGAACCTCGGGATGACTTGTCGCGCTGCGCGCGGCGGCCTGGATGTCCTGCGCCAGATGAACCGTCCTGTGGTGTTGGCGCTGAACGACGATCAGGGGCAGGAGTTTTATGCCACGATGACGTCACTCGACGAGAAGACCGCCACCTTTATCATCGGCAACGAAACCCGGGTTGTGGCACACAGCGATCTGGCCGCACACTGGTCCGGCTATTACACAGCGTTGCTGCGGCTGCCGCCCGATACCCACGAGCAGATCCGCTTGGGCAAGAGCGGCCCGGCGGTGCTGTGGCTGAGCCAGCAACTCGCCCAGGTGCAGGGACGCGAAATTCCGGCCGCCACTCAGGATGCCAAGTTCGATGACGCCCTCGCCCGTAATGTGAGGCAGTTTCAACTCGAGCAGGGCTTGATCCCGGACGGCGCCGCCGGACCGCAGACCCTGATGCGCCTGAGCACTGTCGCCGACCAAAGTGGACCGAAATTGCTGCGTGAGCAAAAGAACAAATAGCCATGTCCTTCATCCTCGACGCACTTAGAAAATCCGATCAGCAACGTCACCGCAGCACGACGCCGACGCTGATGTCGGCGCAACTGCCGGCCGAGAGCGCCAAACAACCGGCGCTCTGGTGGTATGGCGTTCTGGCCGCGGTCCTGCTCGGTGCAGGCATCCTGATCGGCGGGCTGCGTCAATGGCAGACCGAACCGGTGGCACCCGCAGCGCAAGCCAACGCGAGCAAGCCATCCGAAGCCAGCATGCAAAAATTTGCGCCTCCGCCGAGTCCTGCAATGACATTGTCTGATCCATTGAGGAAATCGGAAATTTCAGCGCAAGCTCGAGAAACCGCAACCGCTGCAGTTCGCACTGCGACTCCGATGCCCACAACGCCGGTTGCCGCGCCCGCAGTTGCAATAATGCCTGCGCCTGGCGCTGCAACGGTCGCTGTAGCACCGGTGGTGAGCGCACAAGTTCAACCGGAACCGGCTGGCAAACCAGCATCGCCCAGTCCCGCTGCAGCACCAGTTGCCGCGGCAGTTGCCGTGACCTCGGCGAAACATGAAGAGCGAACACCCGCCAGCGATGCCGCGAAAGACTCTGGCGTGATCAACATGTCGGAATTACCGCCGATGATCCAGCAAGAGTTGCCGAAACTCGCCATCCTGGCGCATTCCTATTCGAGCAAGCCCAAGGCACGTTTTGTTTTCATCAACGACCGGATGGTACATGAAGAGGAGTCGCCGGCGCCCGGCCTGAAACTCGAGCAGATCACACCGGAGGGCATGATCTTCAGTTACAAGGGCTACCGCTTCCGCCGCAGTTCTTCCCAGTAATTCACTTTTCTGCCCGCTCATCTACCCACTTGCCCAGGCGTTCCTGGATCAGGAATTCAGGTCTGCGCTTGATCTCGTCGAAGATCTGGGCCAGATAGGCACCAAGCACACCGAGGCTCAGCAAGGTCGCCGAACCAAACAGCAGCACCACCACAGTTAGCGAGGTCCAGCCGGAAACGGCCACGCCCGTCACCCACGAATACAGCGCCTGCACCAGCAGCAACAGGGCAGCCAGCATGCCCAGCAGGCCGAGGCGAAAGATCATGCCGAGCGGCTTGGCGCTGAAGGAAGTGATCGCCGTGATGGCCAACCGGGTCAGTTGCGCGGTGCTCCACTGGCTGCTGCCGGCGATGCGAGGGGCGACTGCAAAGCCGAGTTGCACGGTGATGAACCCGGTCCATACCGTCATGCCACGAAAGAAGCGCACCTTCTCTGGAAACGTCAGGAGTGCATCGACCACGCGCCGGTCGAGCAGACGAAAATCCGATGCCCCGGAAAGATCCAGCCCGGTCAGCATGCGCATGAGGCCGTTGAAGCAATAGGCGTTGAGGCGCGCCAGCAGCCCGTCTGCGTTTCTGTCGATTTTTTGCGCGGCAACGATTTGCGCCTGGCCGCTGCGCCACAGCGTCAGCATCTGCGGCAGCAAGGACGGCGGATGCTGACCGTCCGCATCCATCACAATCACGGCACTGCCATGTGCCTGGCGCAGGCCGGCGAGGATGGCCGCCTCCTTGCCGAAATTGCGGGTGAATCTCAGACCATGCAGATTGGGACTATGCGCTTGCGCCGAACGCAGTTGTTCCCAGGTCGCATCACGGCTGCCGTCATCGATCACCAGAATTTCATATGCACTACAGCAGTCGCGCAGGACTCCGGCCAGTTGTTCGAGGAAGGCGCGGATGCCCTCCTGCTCGTTGAAAGCGGGAACAACGATGCTCAGTTCGGGGGTTGTCCGGGGCGTTAGATCGGAAGTCATGTCATTTCATCTGTTCGAGTTTCTGTGCCCATGTATTGTTGGGATATTCCTGGCGCAAGCGGTGTGCGTATGGTTCGGCGACAGCCGCCTGATTGTCCAGGCGCTCAAGCAATACCAGGGTGTATAGACTCTCCGGCAGCCAGTAGCCGTGATAATGATCGCACAGCTCGCGATAATATGTTTTGGCATCGCTGCGTTTGCCGCCCAGTTCGCTGGCCTTGGCCAGCCAGAACAGCGCCTCTTCCTTCTTCGCCGGCGGGCGGCGCAGTTGATAGGCCAACAAGAATTTTTCACGGGCCTCTTGATACTGTTTGGCACGCATCGACTCCCAGGCCTGGGTATACACCCGCTCGGGCGAGCGCTGGGCGAAATAGATCCCGGCAAGAGTGAGCAGGATCCATGCAGCCAGCACGGGTATGTTGCGTTTCCATTGCCATGATGTTGGCGTGTCCATCGGGATTGCGGCATGCATCGGGTGCTGGCGCTGCCGCCACACACACCAAAGCACAGCAAGACCTGCCAGCAGGCTTGCCAGCATCCCCAGCCAGCCGACGCGGGTATGCCCATAGGCCAAACGGATCTCGCGCTCCTGCGGCACCACCAACATGAATCCTGGCCCGGCAATGTGCAGGCTGCCCCGGGAAACCAGGTGCCAACGCGGGTGATAGGCGAACTTGATCAGATGCGGCTGACCGATCGCCTCCGTCTCGAATACCAGTTCGTTGCGCGACAGACTGACCTCGCGCACCGGTGTCCCGGCGCCGCCGGCAATCGCCAGGGGTTCGTCGGAATACACCGGCAGGTCAGCCTCGAAGCGGCTGCGCGTGCGGAACCAGGCAAAGGCATCCTGCATCCAGTCCTGTGTCGGACGAACCCGCAGCGGCTGGGTCACCACTTCAGCCAGGTGGCTGTCGAAAGTCTTCAGGCGCAGCAAGGCAAAGGGCGGGGATTCGGCAACCATCTCGAAGAAACCGCTCGTCATGAGGGCCTTCCGCGCGGCATCGCTGCGCAACAGCACGCTGTCGGAATGAAGAAAATTCATGTGACGCGCAGCGAATGTTGCATCCAGGCTGCCGCTTGGAAATCTCACCAGCGGCGACGAGGGGCGAGTAGAAACTTCCGACTGCAACTGATAGATCACGGGACCGAGCAAGGCCGACTCCATGTAGAGTCCTTCCAGCACCGGCCGGTGATTCAGGAATAGCGGCAGCGCTTCGAGGGTGCGCGTCGAACCGATGTCGTTGTTGGCCGGATCGTGCTCAAACAGCAGGCGCGGACTCCACATGTCACCCTTCATGGCGGGAAAAAGTTTGGTCAAGTTATGCCATTGGGGTTTCGCCTCCAGCCCCGAGTGATTCCACAGCGACCAGTCCGGGGCAGCTTGAATTTTCGGGCCGAGCCAGCCGAGCATGCCCAGAACAGTGGCAACAGCCAGCAGGCCGCGGCCAATTTGGGTCACGCGCTGATCGGCACGGCCGAGCACTGTCGCCAGAACGTAGAGCGCCTGGCCGAAAAGCCAGCCACAGACTATGGCGCCGAGCAGCCAAACCAGCGGAAAGAAGCGGATGTCGGCAAGCCCCAGTTGATCGCCGGCGATGAAACACAAGGCCGCCAATCCGGCAGCACCAGCAAAATAACGCACGGCCTGAAGTTGCCCTTCTCGCCAGCTTTGCCGTACAACCGGCAAAAGCATGGCGAGCAAGCCCACGATTCCGCCTCCCAGGACAGGCCACAGTGCTGCGGGCAACAGATCGCGCCAGCCTGAGATCGCAAAGGCCGCATCATTCGGGATGGTCAGCGCATGCATCTCCAGCATCGGCCACAGCCAGCCCCCGAGCAGACAGAACGCCAGCAGATGGCCGCGCAACAGCAGGCCCAGCTTGCGCAGAAAATCCTGGCGCGAGGTGTAGCCATCGAGCAGCAGAAACGCCGTGGAGAAACCGACCACCAGCAAGGGAAATCCGTGAGAAAAACCGCTCGCCGCTTCCAGCAGTGCCGCCAGCAGCCAGCCATGACCGAGATGCAGCGCGCGGCTCCAGGCCAGCATCGCCAGCACCGCGAACAGGAGGCCGTAGCTGTAGGCGAATTCTCCCGCCAGCGTCGACAGCAGGTTGCCGCCCCAGATCGAATTCTGTTCATGCAACAGGAAGGACAATGCCCCGAGCGCCGCACACAACGCCGCCAGCCAGGATATCTGCAGCCAGCGGCGGCTCGCCGCATACACTGCGCCGGGCAGCAGCATCGCCGCAAGAAAGGCGCCCCACTTGAAAGCCGCCGCCAGTCCAAGCGGAACCGACAGCAGGGACATCACGACGAAAGGCAAGGGGAAGTAGTACGAAAGGAAAGGCAGGCCGCCGAATACCTCCTGAATCCACGGCGTGATCTGTCCGGAAAACAATAAGCCATCGGCATAGAGCCAGGCATACAGCAAGTGCGATGCCGTATCGCCGCCGGTAGGTAGATTGGCGGAATTCAGAAAACCGATGCCCAGTGTGCTGGCCACCACGCCAGCGGCGAACAGGGTGACCAGGGCGTCGCCAAGCCAGGCGGGCCAGGCAGAAAAATGCAGCCGACGCAGCCGACGCAGCTGACTCATTGCGCCACCCCGCTGCGCTTTTCGCGCAAGTACTTCACAAGTGGCAGCAACAATGCCAACACCACAGCCAGCAGGGCTGCGCCATACAACCACGTCTGCGCATCAAGCCAGCCAGTGCGCTGCTGGCGCCCCTGGCTGATTTCGCGTGACACCGTCTGCAACTTGAGGCCTTGGGTCGTCTCGTGTAACAGCATCACCAAGGGCTGCGCCGCGCCGGTGGTCAACCGCAACGGATTGGAAGCCGCCTGCCATTCAATGCGTCGTGCCGGTGGCTGGTCGTGCTCGAAAATCACCGGCCGATGGATCGGGCCGATGCCCTCCTCCTGCGGCCAGACGACCCAGGTGGCGCGAATATCGGCTCCGCTCGGCGGTGAAATGCTCAGTAGACCATCCGCATAGCGTGCAGGCAATGTCTCATTGGCAATCAGCGGCGCCTGCATGAAGGATATCTGCCCGAAGCTCACCCCGGCCTGGTCGAAGAAGCGCACCATCAGCGGCCGCAGTCGTTCGAGCAGCGGCAGGCTCTCCAGCGGCCGGCCATCGAGTGATTGTGGCCAGCGCAAATCCAGTTGCGCGCCTGGCATCAGTTCAGCAGAACTTGCCGCCAAAGACGTTCTCGCCAGGCGTTCCCAGCCACCGTCCGCCTGCAAGCGAAACACCTCGGGATAAAACGCCGAACTATCGCCCTTCGAAGTCAGCGTAAGCGTCGTGCCGGTGAGCGAGAGCTGAAAGGAAATGCTTCCCGCAAAAGTGGCGCAGGAGAAAAGCGCGGCAAACAATGTCAGTAAAAGTTTCAGCCTCACGAAGATCCCACTACGCGAAACGTCCAGCAGCGGTTGGCAGCAAAACTCCAAATAAAAACCAGCCCGGTGGTCACAACCTGGCTCAGCAAATAATGCATGGCAAGCATTTCCACCCCCAGCCACATGAACAGCGTATTCAACAACATCCCGATCAGTGCCACCACGGCAAACTTGAACACTGCTTCACTATGCTTCTTGTCGCTGCGAAACGTGTAGCGATAGTTGAG
>JBAYVV010000189.1:0-7378 GCA_041674465.1 Sterolibacterium sp. | reverse complement strand
GACCAGTTTCCCCATCTGCAACGCTGGATGGCCGTCATCCGTGCCCGCCCTGCCGTGCAGCGCGGCATACTCCAACCGCCCTCCAGCGTGAATCTGGATGCGCCGGATCATGACGAGAAGGCGCTCAAGTTTGCCGAAGAAGCGCGCAAGATGATGGAGACCGGCGGCTCGCAGAAGCGCGGCGTATGATGAAAAACGGATATTTATTCACAATACAAGAGGAGACGAACGATGAAATTTTATGACTGGCAACTGGCCCCCAACCCCAAACGGCTGCGCATGTTTCTCGTGGAGAAGGGCATCAGTCTGCCCACCGAGCAGGTCGGCGGCGACGGCGTCAAACTGCGGCCTGAATTCATCCAGAAATACCCGCAGGCCACCGTGCCCATGCTCGAACTGGACGACGGCACCTGCATCGGCGAAGCCATGGCGATCTGCCGCTATCTTGAAGAGCTGCATCCGGAACCTCGCTTGATGGGGCAGGACGCCAAGGAACGGGCCATCGTGGAAATGTGGGAGCGGCGCGCCTACGACGAAGGCATGCTGGCGGCCGCCGAAGTGTTCCGCAACACCCATCCCGCCTTCGTCGATCGCGGCGTGCCGGGCACTGCCGCGGCGATCCCGCAAATTCCCGCCCTGGTTGAACGTGGGCGAATTCGTCTCGATCTGTTCTTCGACAAGTTCGACCGCCAGCTTGCCGACAACCGCTTCATCGCCGGCCCCCGTTTCAGCGTTGCCGACATCACGGCCTGGTGCAGCATCGATCTGGCAGGATTCTCCAGCATCGGCATCCCGGACCGCTGCAAGAACCTCAAGCGCTGGCAGGCAGAAATGGCCGCCCGGCCGAGCGCCAAGGCGTAGTACCTCAGAATCAACTTCGGGCACTAGCGCTGGCGCTCACTTGGTCGCGAGACTCGCCTGCGCCTCTGCCACGCTTGAGTAGAGGCGCGGAGCGACGTTGACCTTGCTGAGCGCCTCGCCTAATTTCAGGCGCAGAAAAGTGCTCGAAGTGTAGCGCGTCACATCGTGGTAATGCCTGTCCATCAGGCGCTTCACCATGCCGATGTACTCATCGGTAAGCTCTGGGCTGATGCTGAAGCGGTCGTAGTTGACCACGGCATAGACCTTGTGCCCCACGGCCGCCAGCTTCTCCTCGACGGCCGCGCGGATGCGCTCGATATCCGCGCTGCTGCGCACCGATAACCCCTCGAAATTGACGAAAAAGAGATTGCTGCCGGCGTCGTAGGAGAGCCGTTCGCCGAGCGGCAGTTCGAGCAGTCCGGGGCGCAGGTTCATCGGCTCGTCGGAGAATATCCGCTCGTCCATCAATGCCGGTTCGGCCTTGATGACTGGACGAAATGCCATGTGGGCGAGAACGTCGCGTTCGAGGTCGACGCCAGGCGCGATCTCGATCAGTTCCAGCCCCTCCGGGCACAGCCGGAACACGCAACGCTCGGTGATGTACAGCACCGTCGTGCCACGCCGAACCGCCTCGGAGCCGCTGAAGGTGCGATGTTCGACCTGGTCGACGAATTTCATGGCGTGGCCGTCGTTGAGGATAGCGAGTTTCCCGGCGCGGATCGCGATCTCCAGATTGCCGGCGGTGAACGTGCCGACGAAAACCACCTTCTTGGCGTTCTGGCTGATGTTGATGAAACCGCCGGCACCAGCCAGGCGCGGGCCGAACTTCGAGACATTCAGGTTGCCTTCGCGGTCGGCCTGGGCTAGCCCCAGGAAGGCGATGTCGAGTCCGCCGCCGTCGTAGAAATCGAACTGGCTCGGCTGGTCGATGATGGCCTGGGTGTTGATCGCCGCCCCGAAGTTGAGCCCGCCTGCCGGTATGCCGCCGATCACGCCGGGTTCGGCGGTCATGGTGAGCAGGTCGATGATCTTCTCCTCGGCCGCCACGGAGGCAATGCCTTCCGGCATGCCGATACCGAGATTGACCACGGCATTGGCCTTGAATTCCAGTGCAGCGCGGCGCGCGATGATCTTGCGCTCGCTCATCGGCATGGCGGGAATCGACGACATCGGTACGCGCAACTCGCCGGAGAAGGCGGGGTTGTATTGTTCCATGAACGTCTGCATGTGGTATTCGGGCTTTTCGGCGACCACCACGCAATTCACCAGCACGCCGGGAATCTTGACCTGGCGCGCATTCAGCGTGTTGCGCTCGGCAATACGCTCGACCTGGGCGATGACGATGCCACCCGAGTTGTGGGCCGCCATCGCGATCGCTTGCGCTTCGAGTGTCAGCGCCTCTTTTTCCATGGTGATGTTGCCGTCGGGATCGGCGGTGGTACCGCGGATGATGCCGATGTTGATCGGGAACGCCTTGTAAAAAAGGTATTCCTCGCCATCGATCTCCATCACCCGCACCAGGTCGACGGTGGTCTTTTCGTTGAGCTTGCCACCGCCGAAGCGCGGGTCGACAAAGGTGCCAAGCCCGACCCGGGTCAGCGTACCCGGCTTGCCGGCGGCGATGTCGCGGAACAGATGCGAGATGACGCCTTGCGGCAGATTGTAGGCGACGATGCGGTTGGCCACCGCCAGTTGCTGCAGTTTGGGCACCAGGCCCCAGTGTCCGCCGATGACCCTCGCCACCAGCCCGTCATGGCCGAGATGATTGAGTCCCCTGTCCTTGCCATCACCTTGCCCCGCGGCATACACCAGGGTCAGGTTGCATGGAGTGCCTCGGCCCTGAGGATCGCCGCCTTCGTTTTCGAGAAACAGTTCTTCGAGCGCAACCGCGATGTTCTCGGGAAAGCCGATGCCGACGAAGCCGCCAGTGGCCACCGTATCGCCATCGCGAATCAGCCGGACTGCCTCGCGCGCGGAAACGATCTTGCCCGTATCGGAAGCGCGTAGCGACGTCGCGACGGGATGGGGAAACATGGGCATGATGAATGACCTTTCAAACGAGTTTATTAACAAAGCTTAGACTATTCCGGCCGGGTAGAACACAGTTACGCAACTGACTGGTTGGCTTTTGCTATTGGCTCCCGAATAACGTCTAGAATTGCTGAATCGTCCCTGTCCCCCAGAGCGATCAAGACAAATTACAAGGAGCGCTTCATGAGCAAAAAAACCGTAACCGTATTTGGCGCAACAGGAACCGCCGGCATCGCCTGCGTCGATGAACTGATCCGCCAGAAGCTGTTCAATGTTTGCGTCCTGGCGCGCAAACCCGGCCAGCAGGAGAAGGCCTCCAACGGCATGACGCATAGCGACGAGACCAAGCGCAAGCAATATGCCGAATGGACCCGCCAGGGCGTCACTATCAAGACGGTCGATGCCACTTCAATCGCAGAACTCATCCCTGCGCTTGAGGGCACCAGCTATCTCGTCTCGTGCGTGCCGATCAATGCCACCGAGTCGCAGTACCCGCTGATCTGGGCCTGCAAGGAAGCCGGCGTGGAGCGCTTCGTGCCTTCCGAGTTCGGCGCGATTTACGAATACGAACAGTACTGGCCGACCAACACCAGCCATCGCGTGATGGCCCGGCAAAAAGCCTACATCCGCCGCGTCATCGAGTCGACCGGCCTCGACTTCACCATCATTCCCGCCGGACTCTGGCCCGAGTACTACATGCTCGAACCGGTCGCCGTGATGGGTGACGGCAACGAGAAAGTCGCGTGGTCGTCCGGCCCCGATGTCGGCCGCATCATTCCGCACATCCTGGCGCATCCAGCTTCGCGCAACGCCATCTGCCCGGTTGCCGCCACAGCCTACTGCTCATGGAACGAACTGCTCGAGGTTCGCGAACGCGTGCTGGGCCGCAAGGTCGACCGCTACTACTGGGGCTCGGAGCAATGGCGCACCGCCTACGCCAAGCAGCCGCCGGGCATCATCAGCCTGCTCATGGCAATCGGCGTCGCGTTGACCGATACGCCGGCCGGCATGTCATTGTTTGGCCACTGGAACAAAACCTTCCTGCCCGAGTTCAAGGGAACGCCGCTCGAAGACGTCTTCCGCAATCGCGTCGAACCTTTCGTCGATGGCATCCGGGCGGCACTGGTTGCCTCGGGTGAGTTGCCCGCGGCAACGAAAAGCTAGACGCTTCGTCCAATCCAATCAGGCCGACATCCCCGGATCATATAAACGGTAACCGTTGCGGCCGCCTTCCTTGGCGGCATACATGGCCAGGTCGGCCTGCTTCAGCAAGTCCTGGACATTGTTGCCATGCGTCGGGTAGATGGCGATGCCGACGCTGGTGGTGATGACAGTGATCGTCAGACTCAGCGCCTTCAGTTCATAGGGCATGGCCAGCGCCTGGACGATCTTGGCCGCAACGCGCTCTGCGGCCGGAATGTCGCTGATTTCGGCAAGCACCACGATAAACTCGTCTCCGCCCTGGCGCGCGACGGTGTCGCCGCGCCGCACGCACTGGGTCAGGCGTTGCGCGGCCGCCTTGAGCAGTTCGTCACCGGCCTCGTGCCCATGGACATCATTGACCTGCTTGAAATGGTCGAGATCGAGAAATAATGTGGCCGCCAGCGTGACATCGCGCTGCGCCTTGTGCAGCACCTGCTCCAGCCGGTCCTGCAGCAGGCGGCGATTGGCGAGTCCCGTCAGGGCATCGAAATAGGCCAGTTGCCGAATCTGCTCCTGATGCTGTCGGCGTTCGCTGATGTCCTCCACCTGGACATCGAAGTATTGCGCCGCGCCGTGGGTATCGCGCAGCACCGAAGCCGTCAGCTGCACCCAGAGGAAGCCGCCATCCTTGCGCAGATAACGTTTTTCCGCCTGCCATTGCGGCAGTTCGCCCTCGAGCAGCTTGCGCCGCATCGCCAGGTCGGAAGCCAGGTCTTCGGCCGGGGTGAGATCCTCGAAGTTCATGGATTCGAGTTCTTCATGGCCATATCCAAGCATCCGGCACAAGGCCTGATTGACCTTCAGCAGCCGGCCGTCGAGCGCGATGATCACCATGCCGATCGCCGCGAACTCCATGAAGTCGCGAAATCGTTTTTCGCTTTCGAGCAGCGCGACTTCGCGCTGCTTGCGTTCCGTGATGTCAGTGAACAAGACGACGATCTGCGTGATGTCGCCATTGGCATCGCAAATAGCTGAAATGTTGACGCTGGCCGGAAACACTTCGCCGTTATTGCGCTGACTCCAGATTTCCCCGGTCCAGTTCGCGGTGCGCCCGAGTGTCTCGATAATCTCCGGCACGCCGACCTGCCCGGGCATGTCGGCGTAAAAAAAGTCGAGTCGCAGACCGACGATCCGGGCTGCCGGGTAGCCGGTAATTTTACTGAGCGCCGGGTTCACCGATTGAATGCTGCCCTCCTTGTCGGCAATCAGAATGCCTTCGCTGGTATTTTCGAAAATGCGGGAAAACTGGGCGCCGCGCTGCAGCAGATCGTGGTGCTCGAAGGCATCACGCACCACTTCGCGCAGTCGATCGGAATTCCAGGGCTTGCTGATGAATTTGTAGACGTAACCGAGATTGATGGCATCGACGATCGCTTCGAGATCGGCGTAACCGCTCAATACCATGCGCACGGCATCGGGATAGAGTTTGCGTGCCTGACTCAGAAACTCGACTCCCGTCATGCCCGGCATGCGGTAATCCGACAGAATCACCTGCACCTCGGATTCCGTCAGGATGCGCAACGCCTCCTCGCCGCTGGCCGCAGTGAGCAGGGTGTAATCCAGTCCATGCAGTTCGCGCTTCAAGGCGCTCAACATGGAAGTCTCATCATCCACCAGAAGCAGAGTGCGATTTGTTGTGCTGAATGTCATTGCTGAGTTCATTCGCGCTTAATCCCGCAGCATCTGTTAATCGACAGCATTGATCAGCTTTGCGGCAATCTCGTGATGCCCGACTGAGTGTTTCCTCAGGCACTCCACTCTCGCGTAGTTTGGCGGGCTGAACAGCTTGTCCGCGCTGTCTTTTTCGATTGCCATCACGCTCTCGGTCCGGCCACCGGAAGCCAGATGCGGAATACGCTGCCCTGACCCGGCTTGCTGGTCACAGCGATAGTGCCGTTGTGTTTCTTGATGATGTCCCAGGTCACCGACAAACCCAGTCCCGTGCCTTTGCCGACCGGCTTGGTGGTAAAGAACGGCTCGAACAGGCGCCGCCGGGTTTCGTCATCCATGCCGCAGCCGCTATCGGCAATCTCGATCCAGACCCGCTCGCCAGCCTGTCCGCTGCGCAGGGTGATGGTGCCGCGTTCGGCAATCGCTTGCGCCGCATTCAGCAGCAAGTTCACGAAGACCTGGTTGAGCTGCGCCGGGATGCAGCGCACGAAAGGCAGCGGCCGCAATTCGCGAACGATCTCCGCCTTGTACTTGAGCTCATGCCAGACGACATTCAGCGTGCTCTCCAGTCCGGCCAGCAGGTCGGCTTCCTGCCACTGTACTTCATCGACATGCGAGAAATCCTTGAGATCGGCAACGATCTTGCGCACGCGCTCCAGGCCTTCCTGCGACTCCTTGAGCAAATCATGCACGTCGGTGCGCAAAAAATCGAGCCCGACCTCCTCGGCCAGGCGCTTGCCTTCTGCTGTCGAGCTGCCATGCTCGGCGAGTTGCAGTAGCTGGTCGACGTAATGGACAAGGGTGCCAAAATTGGAATTGACGAAACCGATCGGGTTATTGATTTCGTGCGCCACACCGGCGGCGAGCTGACCGACCGAAGCCATTTTTTCCGACTGCAGCAGCTCGCGCGTGCGTTCCGCCACCTTGTCTTCGAGAGAGCGGTTGGCTTCGGCAAGGTCGCGGTTCTGCAGCGCCAGCACGCCATAGAGATTCTGCAGGGCTCCCAGGAGCACGGCCGTGGGCGTATCTTCAGTGCTGCCTTCCTGCGCAAAGGCTTCTGCAGCTGTCTTGCCTGCGCGCATTCGTTCGATTTGCCGCGCCATCGACTGGTCCTCGCCGAGGATGTGGAAGGTCAGCCATGAGGCCAGAAAGCCATGTAGTGACTCCGCCGGATTTTTCATGCCCGTGCGGGCCTGCCACATCGTCCCGAGTTGCTCGACAAAGCCGCGATGGTGGCCGACGTGGAGCGCAATGAAGCGCGGATCGAGTCTCGCTTCGTGCATGACACGCTCTTCGTCGGCAAAATGAAAATGGGCATATTCGGCGAGCTGGCTGAAGACAGACTGCAACTTCTCGTCGGCATCGCTGACGGCAGCGACCAGCATGTCGCCCACCCGATTGACCAGTTCGACCAGCTGGCGATGCTGTGCATCGACCGAGTCGATGCGGGTGGCAAAGCGTTCGTTCCAGACGAAGGCATCCATGCCGCTGGTCCCTTTCAGTTCATGCCGTTGCCACAGGGGGTTCTATCGGTGATTTCACCCTGCTTTTCGATAGCCTGCGCCGCATTCACCAGCAGGTTCATGAAAACCTGGTTGAGTTGCGAGGGCAG
>JBAYVV010000188.1:0-7388 GCA_041674465.1 Sterolibacterium sp. | reverse complement strand
TTGCCCAGACGCGTCAGCTCGTCGGCCATCAGGCCATGGATGTAGGCATTCACCACCGAGGTCATGGTGCGCGTGTATTCACCCTGCTTGGGAGAGACTTCGCTGGACAGCGTGACGGGCATCGCACCGAGATAATCTTCCGGATATTCTTCTTCGATGATCTTCTTGATCATGCGCTCGTGGTCCGGATTGACGAAGGACCACAACAGGCTCACGACGAAGCCCATGGCGCCGCGATCCACCAGTTTCTGCAACTGATCCAGCACATCCTCGCGCGACAGCGGGCAAATGACCCGGCCGCTGTAGTCGATGCGTTCGCGCACGCCCATCACCATGTCGGGCGAAATCAGCGGTTGCGGCTTACTGATGCGCGCCATGTCCTGCGCCAGGTGCGTCGGTAAGCCGTCCGCCCAGCTGCGCGAGCGGCCGATGAAAATCGTGTCCTCGAAACCGGCCGTGGTGATCAGCCCCAGCTTGGGGCCGGTCCGCTCGATCAGCGCATTCGTGCCAACCGTCGTGGAATAGCGCAACGCCTCGACCCGGGACAGGTAATCCCGGGTCGGCAGGCCGGTGCGCTTGGCCAGGTCGCGGATGCCGCGCATGAAGCCGACCGACAGATCGTAATGGGTGGTTGGCGTCTTGCAGGTGGTCAGGGTGCCATCCTCGGCAATGCCGCAGAAATCGGTGAAGGTTCCGCCGATGTCGATGCCTACGCTGAAACTCATACTGTTCTCCTGATCATGGCAGCATCGCAGTGATGCCCAGCAACGCCTCAATGGCGGACGCTTCTTGCGGCAGCGTGGTGAAAAGAATCGCCGCTCCGTTCTTGTCCAGACTGCCGGCCGACGCCTCGATGCGCGCCCTGCACACCGCCGCATCCGCGACGGACAGGGGCCAACCCAGGCTTTGCCAGCCTTCGCAGGAAGCCGGCTGAGGCAACTGCCCTGCGGCGTCGGCGCCCAGCAGCAGATGGTCGATCTTGAGCGCCGTCCAGCGCGCCGCATCCTGCTGCCAGTCGGCGTAGCCGTCCAGATGCAGCGCCGTCATGACGCCGTAATAGGAGGCGATATTCTTGAGAGTGTTGTAGATGCGGCGCAAATCCGGCGTGACATCGCCGGCAGCCGAGGTGCCGCTCTCGCGAAACACCAGGCATTCGGGACGCCCCTGGCAGAGTCCTTCCACTACTTCCACCAGTACTGGCTTCAATTGTTCCAGCACCGCTTTCTCCGGCTTGGCGGCGAACACTTGCCGGGCCAGGGTAGCCGGACCCGTGATGGCCAGCACGCAGGCACGCTCCGGCCGGGCAGTCTGGCAAAGGCGTTGCGCGGTTTCGAGCAGCGCAGGCAAACGGCATGCGACTTTGGCCTGCGCGTTGAAGTTTTCGGCGCGTGCGCCAAGCTGAGGGCGATCTTCATTCCAGGTCAGCGGCACACCGCAGGCTTCCGCCAGCAAGGTTTCATCCCAGCCCAGCGTCAACGCACTGCTGCCCAACAACTGCGCAGCCTGGCCCAGGGCACTCGACCAGGCCGTGGGATCGGCACTCATCTGCTGCCAAGTCGTGCCGGCCACGCGCGGTGCGATGTTCTCCAGCAGCGGCATGAACGCACTGCCGGCCGGGGGCTCCCCCCCCGCAACACGCTTGAACCAGTCGCGTACCTCAATCAATTACTTGACTCCATGGCGGCGCTTCAACGCATCGATGTCCAGTTCGATCTCGTGCGTCAGCGGATGACCGGGCGGCAGATATTCGTTTTCGAGCGTGATGCCGCAGCCCGGACAATAGAACTCGAGCAGGCGGCAATACGCCGGGTTGGGCGTAAAGGAGTGGCTGGATTCGGTCACCAGCGGCGGGTGGGCGACTTCGAGGGGCACTTCGGCAATCAGGCAGCCGGTCTTGTAGTTCTCCCTGGCGCCGGCCAGGACGTGACCGCAAGCATGGCAACACCATTGCTCGCTGGCCAGGTCGACCGCCAGCGATTCGGTTACGCGAACTTTCATGAAGGCATCCTTTCCAGCACCGCATTCTGATATTGGTCCACTGTCAACTGCCAGCCTGGTGCGACCCAGATGGTGGTCTGCACCGACTCGACCAAGGCCGGCCCATCGATCTGATGTCCGCATTCAAGACGATCACGGTCATACACCGGCACCTTGATGTTGCGTCCGGCACCTTGATAGATGTCGCGCTGACTCTTTTGCGCATCCTGTAACTTGCGGCCAGTCCCTGGTTTCGCCGTCATCTTGAAATGTGGCACGCCGGCACGGGCGAACAAACCGACGCTGGTGATCACGGGGACATGACCCGTTTTCTCGCCAAGCGCAAGCCTGGCCTGTTCCGCAAGCGTGGCGATAGCCTGCGGCTCGCGGAAGAAGTCGGACGCTGCGGTGAGCCTGGCTTCGTTGTCCGCCTCGCTGCCCTGCACGATCAATTCCACGGTCCAATACAGGCTTTCGGCGGCAAAGCCTTCGCCGCGCATGTCCTGCTCTGCGCGCACGCGCATCTCGGCAATCGCCTGGGCCATGCCGGTGAAATCACTTTCGGCAGACAGCGCTGTGCGGCTGCGCCGGTAATAGATATGCCCGACATCCATGAGCGATGAGGAGTAGGCGGAAAACACCGCCGAATAAGGTGTCACCACCAGCTTGCCGATGCCCTGGGCCATGCTGCAGCAGTGCAGCGGTCCCGCCCCGCCATACACCACCATCAGTGTGTTCTGTGCCTCATTCCCCGCCAACCTGGCGATCTCGCAGGCGACATTGGCATCGACGACATTGACAATGCGCAGCGCCGCCTCTTCGACAGAAATATTCAGTGGCTTGGCGACCTTGTTTTCAATCGCGGCACGCGCCTTGGCCAAATTCAGCTTCTTCGCGCCGCCGAGGAAAAAATCCGGATCGAGCAAACCCAACACCAGGTTTGCATCGGTTACGGTGGCATCGGCACCCCCCAGATCGAAGCAGGCCGGACCGGGCAAGGCGCCGGCCGAACGCGGACCGACACGTAACTCACCTTCGACCAGCGCGGCGATCGACCCGCCACCCGCGCCCAGCGCGAGAATGGACAACATCGGCAGATTGCAGCGAAAGCCTTCGACGTCCGGCCGCAGGGAAAAACCGGGCTCGCCACCACGAATCAGACCGAGGTCATACGATGTGCCCCCCATGTCACCCGAAATGATCTGGCGGGCGCCATAGAGGGCGCCGATTTCGCGCGCGCCCAGCAAGCCCGCTGCCGGGCCGGAGTTGTAGGTATTGATGGCGCGGGTCTTGGCCACGCGCGCCGCAGCGCCGTTATTGTGGTCAATGAAAAGATGTCCGCGGTAGCGGTTGCGGCGCAGGTCCTCGCCCGACTTGTAGAGCAGCCGCGTCAGCTTGCTGTGGATGTAGGCATTGAGCACGGCGGTATTGATGCGCTCGGCGTAGCCGCTGCGCGCGGAAATGTCCGAAGCCAGGAACACCGGCACCGAGCCCAGGTAATCGCGCGGATATTCCCGTTTGATGGTCTCGCGCACCAGTTGCTCATTGGCGGGGTTGGCTTCGGAGTTGGCCAGTGCCACGACCAGGCAGCGCGCACCACGATCGATCAGGGTCTGGGCCGCCGCCATGATGGTCACGGCTTCAGGGACTTTCACGATAGAGCCCTCTGCGCTCACTTCCTCACCGAGACCCAGCACCATCTCCGGCAGCAACAGCGGATGCTTCTGATCTCCCAGCGGCGCCAGGCTCTCATTGCCCTGCGTCAGCAACAAGCCGACCCGGCTGCCGTTGCGCTCGATGATGGTATTGGTGCCGATGGTGTTGGAAAAGCGGATCAGGTCGGCATGTTCGAGAAACTCGCCGAGCGAAACGCCGAAGGCCTGCGCGCCGGCCTTGAGGCATTCCATGAAGCAAAGCGTCAGGTCGTGCGGTGTGGTGGCGGTCTTGACCGCATGAAATTCGCCGCCGCGCGTGAAAAATCCGTCGGTAAAAGTCCCGCCAGTATCGATGTCCGCCGTGTATCCCATGCTGCTCCTCTTCTCAAACCGGCTTTTTTTTGTTTGCGGCCGGCTTGGCTTTGTTTATCGCGCCATTCAGTATGAAATTGATGATCTCGTCGAAGACCTGCTCGGCCGGCAATGGGCCGTCGGCCTTGTACCAGCGCAGATACCAATTGACCACGCCGAGTATGTTGAATGCCAGGATCTTGGTTTGCTGAGTTGCCAGGTAGCCCGCTTCCTGCAAGGCAGCGAGATGCTTGAGATAGATATCCAGTACCTTCTTCTGGATCTGCATACTCTTGCCCTGACCTTTTTTTGAAATCTGATCCTGATCCATCATGAAAATGCGCGATTCCTTCTGATAGATGCCGGACGACTCGAGATGGGCACGGAGCAGCAAGCGGAAGCGTTCGAGCGGATCGTCGCTGAGCGTCCACACGGCTTCGAGCCGGTCCGGCAGCCAGCGGACCGAGTATTCCTGGATCGCCAGCCAGAGGTCTTCCTTGGTCTCGAAGTAGTGGTACATGTTCGAGACGCTGATGCCCAGGTGACGCGCAATGTCGCGGATCGAAGTGCCCTTGAAGCCGTGTTCCGAAAACAGTTCGACTGCGGCGCGGATCAGCTCCTCCTTGCGCGTCAGTTCGTCCTGCGGCGGTGCTGAAACTTTGGCTGCTGAGCGTGGCTTGGCCATGCTTCCCTCACTTGATCGATCGTTCGATAACGATTCTAAGTGTGGCGACGAGACCCTGTCAACGGCCTCATCAAGATTGCTTGAAACGCTTGAGTTATGCCGTCAGCAGAAAGCGGCGCACCACCTCGACCTGCGCGGCTTCCATGAACATCGGGGCATGCCCGACCTTGGGAATCTCGACACAGCTTGCGCGCGGACCGCGTTGCGCCATTTGCGCCACGGTCTCGGGCAGCAGCAGGTCGGACTGTGCCCCGCGCACGACCAGCGTGGGGCAACGAATGGCATCGTAGAGCGGCCAGAGTTCGACATCCTTGCCGCCATCGCCCATGGCCTGACGGAAGGGCTCGGCGATGCCTGGGTCATAGCGGAATTCGATTTTGCCGTCGGCCGCAGTGCGCACCACGTGCTCGGTCAGGTGGCGCCACTGGGAGTCGGAAAACTCACCGAAGGTGGCGCTGACGGCGCGCACGAACAGCTCGGCCTGTTCGATGGTATCGAAGCGCGGGTCGCGCCCGACGTACTCGCCGATGCGCTTAAGCGATGCCGCCGTAACCACCGGGCCGACATCGTTCAATATGAGCCGGGTGATCGGGGTGTTTTCCTGGATGGCGAGTCCCATACCGATCAGGCCGCCCATCGAGGTGCCGAGCCAATGCACCTGCTCGACGTCGAGACGCGCGATCAGCGTCACCATGTCCGCCACGTACTGCGGCATGCCATAAAGCGCCTTGACCCTGAGCCAGTCGCTGCAGCCACGGCCGACCACGTCGGGGCAGACCACGCGGTATTCGTCAGCCAGGGCCTGGGCAAGAAAGTCGAAGTCGCGGCTGCAGCGTGTCAGCCCATGTACGCAGACCAGCACCCGCGGGATGAGCGGGTCGCCCCACTCGGTATAGGCCATGCGGTGCAAGCCGGCCGCACTTGCGCATTGGACACTGCGGCGCCGCATGGAGCCCATTTTCAGCGGTCCTTCGCGACCAGGTTGCGCTTGGCCTGCCTGGCCTCGAAAATTTTCAGGGCATGGTAGGTGGCCCAGCCGATCAGCACGGAACCCACGATGAAGCCCATATATGCCCACGGCCAATCGATGTTGAAGTCCTTGGTCATCATGGAGAACTCGGACATGCCGCCGATGCCGGCGAGGATGTTGATCGGCATGAGCACGATGCTGATCGCCGTCAGCCGTGACACGCGGTGGTTCTGGTTGATATTGATGAAGCCCACCGTGGCATCCATGAGGAAGTTGATCTTGCCGAACAGGAACCCGGTGTGGCCGTCGAGCGATTCGATGTCGCGCAGGATCTGGCGCGCGTCGTCCTGCTGGTCGGGGCTGAGAAATTTTCCGCGCATCAGGAAGGACACGGCACGGCGCGTATCCAGCACATTGCGCCGGATGCGCCCGTTGAGATCTTCGCCGCGGGCGATTTCTGTCAGGATTTGCGCTGCTTCTTCGTCGGTCACGCGCGGATTCAGCACCCGCCGACCGACCGCCTCAAGTTCGGCATAGACGTCCTCGAGCGCGTCGGCAGAGTATTCCGCATCGGCGGCGTACAGGTCGAGCAACACATCCTTGCCTTCGGTCACATAACCCGGCTGGGTGCGGGCACGCAGACGCTGCAGGCGGAATACCGGCAGTTCCTCCTTACGCACCGAGAACAGGATGTCCTGGTGGAGAATGAAGGCCACCGCCACGTTGCGCGCCTTGTCGTCGGCATCGAGCAGGAAGTCCGAATGGAGATGGATTTCGCCGTTGTCCTCGACATAAAAGCGTGCGCTGGCCTCGAGGTCGGTGAGGCTGTCGGGATCGGGCAATTCCAGGCCGAAATGTTGCCCCACCCAAAAGCGCATTTCAGCCGAGGGTGCCACCAGGTCGACCCAGATCGGCGTGATGTTGTGCAGGTCGGCCTTGTTGGCAACCGGCACCTGGCGCAGGCGCCCGTTGTGCAGGTCGAAGGCGTTCAAGGAGACCTTCTCGGTGCGATGCTGATCGGAGGCCAGCAACTCTTCACGGATGTCGTCGAGCAACAGCAGGAGTATCGCGTCGAGTTGATCTTCACCGACCTGCTGCCAGGTCAGCAGGCGATCTTCGGGTGACAAGGCTTCGAGAATGCGCGCCACATCGGCCGCATCAAGGCTGGCCAGCAGCTTGTTGAGTTCGGCCAGGTTTTTCTTGTGGACGATGTTTTCCACCAGGCCGTGCTTGGGCATCTCCTGCCGATTGACCAGATTTTCCACCAGACGATGGCGTGACAGCAGGTGCTGCACCTCGTTGAGATGCAGCGTCAGCCGGTCAAAATCGGGTGTCGTCGCCTCGTTCATGCTCATCCTCGCTACACGGCAGGATTCTATCCGACTTAGTTGAACCCAAGCCAATGCGTTGTCTGCAAAGCAGCGCCCGCGCCGTTCAGCGCGAGTGCCAATAACGCTGACTCTCGTTGCGCTCTGCGGTGACACTCAAGCCGGGCGCCGCCAGATTCACGGTCAGCGCTCCTTCCAGATCGGTGCGATACATCCTTGCACCGCTTTGCCGGTAGCGCCCCACCACATCCGGCTTGGGATGGCCGAAATGGTTGCGATAGCCCACCGGAAAAATCACCCGGGATGCTCCCACCGCCTGGATGAACCCGGGTGTCGATGAGGTCCGGCTGCCGTGATGCGGGACGATCAGCAGGTCGGCGCGCAATCGACCGGCAGCGCGCTCGAGCAGGGCTTTCTCAGAC
>JBAYVV010000187.1:0-7391 GCA_041674465.1 Sterolibacterium sp. | reverse complement strand
TAAAAAATAGAGGAACAGCAACATGAGAACCATCGCCTTCAAGCTGGGGCTGGCAAACCTATTGCCACTCGCCATTCTGATCATTCTTGCCGTGTTGTCGGTCGTCGACAAAAAGAACGATCTCGTCGATGAAAGAAAACTCAAGACGCGACATCTGGTCGAAGCTGCCTACGGCGTCTTGACCCATTATCAACAGCTCGAAAAACAAGGCAAGCTAACACCGGAAGACGCGCGCAAAGCAGCAGCAGCCGCGGTCAAGGACTTGCGCTATGAATCCAAGGAGTATTTCTGGCTCAACGACCTTACGACTCCCGTTCCCAAGATGATCATGCATCCCACCCTGCCCAGCCTGGATGGCGCGGTGCTCGACGCGGCCAAGTTCAATTGCGCCACCAGCCTGCAATACGGCAGTGACGGTCCCAAAGAGGCGACCGATGGCAAGATGAATCTTTTCGTGGCCTTCAATGCCGTCGCCAACAAGTCGGGAAACGGTTTTGTCACTTACCAGTGGCCCAAACCCAAGCAGGGCGGTGGCACGACCGATGAAACCTATCCAAAGCTTTCCTATGTCAAAAAGTTCGAGCCCTGGGGCTGGGTAATCGGGTCTGGCATCTACATCGACGATATCGACACCACGGTCTGGCATGAAGTGCGCAAGATCAGCCTGCTCACGCTGCTGGTCGGCGCTGTGCTGTATGCGATATCCACCTATATCGCCCGCAGCATCGCCCGGCCGATCAGCGACGCAGCTCGGGTCATGAGCGAAATCGAGGCGAGCGGCGACCTGCGTCGCAGGGTTGCCGAAAGCGGCGGCGCTGAAATGGCGGGTATCGCTCGGGTTTTCAACAAACTGCTCGACAGCTTCGCGGATTTCATGCGCGTCGCAAGTAGCAGCGGGGAACGCATGACTGCGCTTTCAAATCAGGTTGATGGCGCAGCAAAACGTCTGCAGCAGGCGGTGCTGGACGAGAACGTGGTGGTTGCATCGACTTCCGCAGCGGTCAAGCAAATGGGCGCCCGCATCGGGGCAACGCGGGACACCTCGGAGGCAGTGCGCAGCGACGGCGAACAAAGCCTGAGCGAAGCCGAGCGCGGCAAGCAAAGTGCCGACGCGCTGGCTGCCTGTATCGCTTCACTGGAGCAAGCATTCGATGCCATATCCGGCGCAGCCAACGAGTTCGTCGCCAGCACCGCCGCCATCAATCAACTCACCCGGCAGGTGCGTGAAATTGCCGACCAGACCAACTTGCTGGCACTTAACGCGGCGATCGAGGCGGCACGCGCTGGCGAGCAAGGGCGCGGCTTTGCCGTAGTCGCCGACGAGGTGCGCAAACTGGCCGAAAAATCTTCCCTGTCTGCCGCCGAAATCGATACCGTCACGCAAAAACTGTCACAGAACTCGGAACACGTGACTTCGACCATCGAAGACAACCTCAGGCACCTTGAGGAAAGCCGCTCGGCTTTGACGGGCACCCGCGCGGTGCTGGAAGCCACCACCGTCCTGGTCTCGAGAACGACGACGGGGATTGCCAGCATTGCCGATGCAGTGCAGGAGCAATCCAATGCTGCAACCGACATCGCTGGCAACATGGGGCGAATTTACACGATGACGGAAGAAACTCAGCAGATTGCGACAGAAAACGCGGAGGCCGCCAGCAAGGCAATGGCTGTGGCCCAGGAAATACGCCAGGCGATTGGACGCTTTCAAGTAGCCTGAGTTTTCGACGCGCTCCGTCACCGAGAGCGCCTGCCCAAGGGAACTCCCCCAGGGTCGGCGCCCTCGCCTCTTGAGGCGTATCGAGATTACATCGCCGCCACGACGCGATCGCCCATCTCGGAGCAGGACACTTTCTGCTTGTCGGCTTCAAAAATATCCGCCGTGCGATACCCGGCTGCCAGCACTTTCTTCACCGCGCCCTCGATACGGCTTGCTGCCTGTTCGTTGTTGAAAGTATGGCGCAGCATCATCGCCGCGGAAAGAATGGTGGCGAGCGGATTGGCGAGGTTCTTGCCGGCGATGTCGGGTGCCGAACCGTGGCAGGGTTCGTACATGCCCTTGTTATTGGCATCGAGCGACGCGGAGGGCAGCATGCCGATGGAGCCGGTCAGCATCGAAGCCTCGTCCGACAGGATGTCGCCGAACAGGTTGCCGGTAACCATCACGTCGAACTGTTTGGGGTTGCGTACCAGTTGCATCGCGGCGTTATCGACCAGCATGTGGCTGAGTTCAACATCGGGGTACTCTGCGGCAAGCTCGATGATCACGTCGCGCCAGAGCTGCGTGGTTTCCAGCACATTCATCTTGTCTACCGAGCAGAGCTTCTTGCTGCGCTTCTGGGCAGCCTTGAAGGCAACACGGCCGATGCGGCGGATTTCGTCTTCGTTGTAGATCATGGTATTGCGGCCGACACGCTTGCCGTCCTCGACGGAGATGCCGCGTGGTTCACCGAAATAGACGTCGCCAGTCAGTTCGCGCACGATCATGATGTCCAGGCCGGAGACGATTTCCGGTTTCAGGGACGAGGCGTTGGCAAGTTCCGCATAGAGAATCGCCGGACGCAGGTTGGCGAACAAGTTCAGATCCTTGCGGATACCGAGCAGACCACGTTCCGGGCGTTGCGGGCGCGGCAACACGTCCCACTTAGGCCCCCCGACGGCGCCCAGCAGCACGGCATCGGCAGCACGCGCGATCTTTTGCGTGGCTTCCGGGTAGGGCAAGCCTGTGGCATCGACCGCACAGCCGCCGAGCAGCGCTTCCTCGGTTTCTATTTTCATGCCTTCCGTCTTGAACACATCCAGCACGCGTAGCGCCTGAGCAATGATTTCAACACCGATGCCGTCACCCGGCAAAACTGCAATTTTCATCTCATCGTTCCTTGTCAGTTGAATAGCCAGGGTTGAGCTGCGCGGTGCTTCTGCTCGAAGGCCTTGATCGCGCCGGCATGCTGCAGGGTCAGGCCAATTTCGTCGAGGCCGTTCATCAGGCAATGCTTGCGATGCGGCGTGATGTCGAACTTGAACCATTCGCCGGCCGGGTTCCGCACCGTCTGCGTCTCAAGGTCGACCCGCAGGCGATAGCCTTTGCTGGCAACACACTCGCGGAACAGTTGATCGACGATCTCGCTCGATGCGACGATCGGCAGAATGCCGTTCTTGAAGGAATTGCCGAAGAAAATGTCAGCAAACGAGGGCGCGATGATGACCCGGATGCCATAGTCCTCGATGGCCCAGGGTGCATGCTCGCGGCTGGAGCCGCAGCCGAAATTGTCGCGCGCCAGCAGCACCTCGGAATTCTTGTAGCGCGGCTGGTTGAGCACGAAATCCTTGTTGAGCGGACGCCTGCTGCAATCCATGTCGGGTTCGCCATGGTCCAGATAGCGCCATTCGTCAAAGAGAAAGGGGCCGAAACCGGAGCGCTTGATCGACTTGAGGAACTGCTTGGGGATGATCGCGTCGGTGTCTACGTTGGCGCGATCGAGCGGGCAAACCAGCCCGTTGAGTTGCGTGAAAGCTTTCATGGTCTCAGTCCTTGTTCAGAGCAGCGTGCGTACATCGACAAAATGGCCGGTGATCGCGGCGGCGGCGGCCATTTCCGGGCTCACCAGGTGGGTCCGTCCTCCCGGTCCCTGGCGGCCTTCAAAATTCCGGTTGGAGGTTGATGCACAGCGCTCACCGGCGGGCAAGCGGTCGGCATTCATGGCCAGGCACATCGAACAGCCGGGTTCGCGCCACTCAAAGCCAGCGGCGATGAAAATCTTGTCCAGCCCTTCCGCCTCGGCCTGGCGCTTGACCACGCCGGAACCGGGAACAATCAACACCTGATTGACATTGGCGGCCTTCTTCTTGCCCTGGGCAATCTTCGCCGCGGCACGCAAGTCCTCGATGCGCGAATTGGTGCAGGAACCGATGAACACCTTGTCGATGCGGATCGATTCAATCGGCATGTCGGCATCCAATCCCATGTACTTGAGTGCACGCTCGATGCCGGCGCGCTTGACCGGGTCGCTATCGTATTCTGCGCTGGCCGGGTTGGGCACACGGTCACTGACCGCGAGCACCTGCTCGGGTGAGGTGCCCCAGGTTACTTGCGGGGAAATCTCGGCGGCCTTGAGTTCGACGACGCTGTCGAATGTGGCGTCGGCGTCGGTTTGCAGAGTGTTCCAATAGGCCACCGCCTTGTCCCAGTCTTCGCCCTTGGGCGCATAGGTGCGCCCCTTCAGATAAGCCGCCGTCTTCTCGTCCGGAGCGATCAAGCCCGCCCGGGCGCCGGCTTCGATGGCCATGTTGCAGACCGTCATGCGCCCTTCCATCGACAGGGCGCTGATGGCGGAGCCGCTGAACTCGATGGCGCAACCCGTGCCGCCGGCCGTGCCGATCTTGCCGATCACCGCCAGCGCCAGATCCTTGGCAGTCACGCCCTTGCCCACCTGGCCGTCGATCCTGACCAGCATGCGTTTGGATTTCTTGGCGATCAGGGTTTGCGTGGCCAGCACGTGCTCCACCTCGGAGGTGCCGATGCCATGGGCCAGCGCACCGAACGCCCCATGCGTCGAGGTGTGGCTGTCGCCGCACACCACGGTCATGCCGGGGAGCGTCGTGCCATTTTCCGGGCCGATCACATGAATGATGCCCTGGTTCTGATGCTTGAAAGGGAAATACACCAGCGCGCCGAATTCCTTGATATTGGCATCGAGGGTTTCCACCTGCAGGCGCGACACCGGATCCTGGATGCCCTTGTCCCAGTCGTTGGTGGGTGTGTTGTGATCAGGCACCGCCACCACGGAACTGCTACGCCAGAGCTTGCGGCCCGCCAGCCGCATGCCCTCGAAGGCTTGCGGGCTGGTCACCTCATGCGTCAGGTGTCGATCGATATAGAGCAGGCAGGTGCCGTCGCTTTCCTCGCGCACGACATGCGACTCCCAGAGTTTGTCGTAAAGTGTTTTACCGGCCATGGTGTCTCCTTGGATAGAGCCTCGCCGCGCTCATTGGCGTGAGGTTGGAGCCATCCTAACGCGGCATTGATACCGGAACAAGACTAGCAGTTATACTAGTACCCATACTAATACCCAACGGCATGCCGACATGGATACCCGCCGCAAGGAACTTGGTGAATTTCTCCAGGTGCTGCGAAGCCGCGGCGACCCGGCAGCCTCCGGCTTTCCGGCCGGCAAGCGCCGTCGCACACAAGGCTTGCGCCGCGAGGAAGTGGCGCAACTGGCCGGGATCAGCCCGACCTGGTACACCTGGATCGAGCAAGGCCGCCAGGTCAACGTTTCCGCCGAGGTACTCGACCGGCTGGCGCAAACCCTGCGGCTCAATCGCAGCGAGCGCGCCTACCTGTTTGAAATGGCCGGTCGTCACGACCCGCACGCTGCCCACGCCGAGGAAGACAGCGCGCCGGCGGCCCTCACCGGTTTGCTCGCCGACATCACCATTCCGGCCTACATCATGGGACGCAGTTGGGATCTGCTGGCCTGGAACCGTCCGGCTACCAAGCTTTTCAGCGGCTGGCTGGACAAGCCATCATTGGCTTCGGCGCCGCGGCCCAACATGCTGCGCTTCGTCTTCCTGATGCCGCAAGCCCGGCAGTTCGTGGTGGACTGGGAAACCCGCGCACGCCGCATCGCCGCCGAGTTCCGCGCCGACTGCCGTAGCCGTCTCGAGGAACCGGCCCTGCAGCATCTGATCGAAGAATTGACTCAGGCCAGCCCGGAATTTGCGCGCTACTGGAAACAGCATGATGTCCTGGAGCGCCAGGGTGGGCAGCGTGCCTTCAACCATCCACTGCGCGGCCTGATCACCCACCAGCAAGTCACGCTACGGCCAGTGGAGCATGAGCAATTGAAACTGGTGTTGCTTAAGCCCGACACGTAGGCTGACACTGCGGAATCACCCCCGCCGTTCCTGATCCCGCACCAGCTTGTATTCGATGGCGTCCACCAGGGCTCGATAGGATGCGTCGATGACGTCCGTGGAGACACCGATCGTGGTCCAGTATTCGCGATGGTCGGTGGATTCGATGAGCACCCGCACCTTCGCCGCGGAAGCCTTGTCAGAATCAAGGACACGCACCTTGTAGTCGGTCAGCTTGATCTCCTTGATCGCCGGATAGAACCGCTCGAGCGCCTTGCGCACGGCATTGTCGAGCGCATTCACCGGACCATCGCCTTCGGCAGCAGTGATCTCCTCCTGGTCGCCGACGCTGATCTTGATCATGGCCGATGAATTGACCCCATTGATGGCGGGCTCGCTGACGATCACCTTGAACTCCTTGAGTTCGAAGAACGGCTTGTACTTGCCGAGCAACTTGCGCACCACCAGTTCAAAGGAGCTTTCCGCAGTTTCGAACTGGTAGCCTTCATGTTCCAGTTCCTTGAGGCGATCCACCACCTTCTGGGTTTCCGGCGAATCCTTGGTGAGCAAAGGCTCGATGGCGTTGATACGCGCCAGCAGGGTGCTGCGCCCGGCGACCTCGGACATCAGGATGCGTCGGCTGTTGCCTACCTGCTCCGGATTGATGTGCTCGTAGGAAATCGGGTTCTTCTGCACGGCATCGATGTGCATGCCGCCCTTGTGAGCGAAAGCGTCATTGCCGACGTAAGGCGCCTTGTCGCTGTGCGGCATGTTGGCGATCTCGCTGACGAAGCGTGCTGTCGACGTCAGATGCGCCATGCGCTCTGGGGGGATGCACTCGAAGCCGAGCTTGAGCTGTAGATTGGGAATGATCGAACACAGGTTCGCATTGCCGCAGCGCTCGCCGATGCCATTGATGGTGCCCTGGACATGGGTGGCGCCGGCTTGCACTGCCGACAGCGAGTTGGCCACGGCGACTTCACCATCATTGTGGCAATGGATACCGATGGCCACAGAGAAACGACCGGCAACCCGACCGGTGATGGCGAAGATTTCCTGGGGGAAAGTACCGCCATTGGTGTCGCAAAGGCACAGGCAATCCGCACCGGCATCGGCCGCCGCGCTCAACACTTGCAGTGCATAGTCCGGATTGGCCTTGTAGCCGTCGAAAAAATGCTCGGCATCAAAAACCACTTCCTTGCCCTGCTGCTTGAGATAACGAATGGTGTCACCCACCATGGCCAGGTTTTCTTCGAGACTGGTGCGCAGGATGTGGCTGACCTGGTAATCCCAGCTCTTGCCGAATATGGCAATGGCATCGGTGCCGGCCTTGAGCAGGGACTGAACATTGCTGTCCTGGGCAACGGGAATGCCGACCTTGCGGGTGCTGCCAAAAGCGATGATCTTGGCGTTGTTGAGCCGGAGGGCGCTGACGCGGGTAAAAAACTCCAGGTCCTTGGGATTCGAACCAGGATTGCCGGCTTCGATATAGCGGACACCCAGATCGTCGAGCCTCTCGACGATCTTGATCTTGTCCT
>JBAYVV010000186.1:0-7441 GCA_041674465.1 Sterolibacterium sp. | reverse complement strand
GTATTGACCGTCACGGTGCCTGAACTGCAAGTGACGCCGCTGGAGGTTGTCTTGGCGGTGCGGCTGGCCGTGGTGCCATAGGTATACGCGCCGGGATTTGCGGCGAGCGCATAGGTGAAATGCGTGTTGTCAGCGACCGTCACGGCAACCGGAGTCGAGTTCACCGGATCGTATCCCGTTGTCGTCACATCCGCGATCAGGACATATTGACCCGTGCTGAAACCATGCGGCGCGGAGGTTGTCGCAGCAACTGAGGAGCCATCCCAGGCTGCTGCACTCAGGGAGGCAATCGGGGTGGCCGAGGCGGTCGTGACGGACAGGCCGTAAGGATTGAGCGGCTCGCTGCCGCTACCGAGTATGCCGGTGTGATGGGTGTTGTCGTCATTGCCTGAGACGGTGCCGGTCGGGCTGTCATCGCCAGCCGAACCCCAGTAGAGGAAGGCGAAATGGTCGCCATTGTAGTCGTTGCGGCTAGACGTAACTGCAGTATCGAACTCGACACCGATCTTGGGCGGTTTGATGCCGACGGAGGTTCCTCCTGTCGGGATACCCGCGTAGCCAAGGCGCGAACCGGCAGTTGAGCCGCACATGTGGGGCGTTGTGCTGGCGATATTATTGGTCGCGGCATCGGCCAGCGCCACCGTGAATCCCTGCCCCGCAGTGACCGCCACGAAGTCGAAATACAGCCGCAAAGAAGTGCCCAGT
Source organism: Sterolibacterium sp. (assembly GCA_041674465.1). Lineage (GTDB taxonomy): Bacteria > Pseudomonadota > Gammaproteobacteria > Burkholderiales > Rhodocyclaceae > JACRAR01. The sequence goes on along the minus strand of JBAYVV010000186.1, from coordinate 6,736 downwards.
GCGAACGGTGTTTGATACCAGACGCAACCGGAACGCGCCACTGTAGTCGAGGCATACACGCTGCCCAGGTCGATGGCGCTGCCGCTCACCAAGACCACCGGATTCGATGCGGTTGGCTTGACGATGCCACCGCTGAACCCCGCAATATCCAGTGCAGAAGACAGGAATATCCCGGGGAACAGGCAGGTGCCGACATCCGCGCTCGGGGTTGCAGCGCTGAATGCCGTGTTGCCGGAAAAAGTGGTTCCCGCGGGAACAGTCAAGATGTCATTGTTGAGAATATCCAGGCCACTCCCAACCTCGAAAAACTTGCCGAGATAGTCACTGGAAGCTGCCTTCTGCGTCGTCAGCCGCGGTTGACCGGCAGAACTGAAGCCATTGGCGATAGCGCTGCGCCCAGGGAACATCAGCGCACCGCGACAGCTCGATGTCGCGCCGGACATGGTCAGACAGGGTGTCGCCAAACTGGGACACGTGACCAGACGGTATTGCTCGGCCCAATTGTTGTAATAGGTGCTGTAGTCAATCTTGGTCGCAGTGTAATTGTCATAAAGCGGTGTGGCTTGCAGGTTCGTGGCTATGGCCGGCAGCCTGCCGATCTGCTTTCCGAATTGCGTGAAGCCGGTCGTCAAAGGCTGGCTGGTGTTGGTACTGTTTAGCAGGTCGTCCTGAATCTTCTTTTCCAGCACCGCCTTGATGATATCGGTCAGCGTATTGATTTGCCCCGGAGGTGTTGCGGTCTGTGCGTTGCTGAAATCGGTGCGCTTGACAATCTTGTCGAAAATCTCCTTGGGCGTGATCACCGCCACTTGGTCATTGTTGGTGATGTTGTCATTGGCATCCTTGACGATGCCGGGCGTGATCGTGATCGTCGAATTGACGGCAAACGCGTTCAGTGTGTATCCGCCATCGAGATAAGCCGCGATTTCGCTGGGGTCGGCCTTGCAGGCCCCATTGTCGGAGACCGTGCGGTTTTGCCCGGACAACGGCGGGCCGGGAGCAAAGATCACGGCGACCGCACCGCCATCCCCTTGCTCGGGAGCAACTGGCGTACCGGAAATGCTGAACTGGCCCTGGGTGTCCCAATTCATCACCGTCGGGTCTGGAGGCGGGGTGAGGTATGCCGGCTGATCGTTCTTGAATGTACCCGAAACCGCGTACCAGAGACAGTTGCCGTCGGCATCGCGCACGTCGGGAAGGCCGAGGGTTTTATAAGGCAAGAGGCCGACTGCGGCGATGCCTGCATTGGCGCAGTTGGGTTTGGCCTCGCCATCTCCGGTCTGATCGGGACAGGGTAGATAACCGAAAACATCATTCGGGTGATTGGCGTCATCCCGATAGGTCATGGCATAGCCGATCAAGGCTTCCTTGGCCAGAGTGAGCACCCTGAAAGTCTCGCCGCTGCGCGCAAACTTGCGCGTGACAAATTCCAATTGGCTGGTAACCGCGAACAAGGAACCCATGACCGCCAGCACCAGCATGATCAGCAATGCAACGCCGCGCTGACGGCGTTTCCCCGGCTTGGCCTTAGCGGCGCGGACGTTTGACTTCATCGCCACGATTCACTTGCAGCCGGCCTCCTGCCAGTCCGTTGCTCAGCTCTTGCGTCGCGCGGTTCTAGGTCTCGCCGACACGCAGCGAAGCCGGACTTTCTTCACCGACACTGATATCAACTTGATCGATTTGGCGGGGCGAGGGATGCACCGCGACGCCGCTGGCGTTGGCACCTTCTCGCTGCGGACGTCCGTTGACCCACACAGTGGTCTTGCCGCCGTTGCGTCGTACCATGCCGTTGACATGAACACTGGCAACCTCAATGGTCTCCTGGGTTTTCTCCTGGATGTTGAGCTGGCGCTGCCGTTCCAGCTGGGCACGACGCTCAGGGGTCAGAAACAGGCGTCCCAACTGCGCGGCCTGAACCAGCTGGGGCAACATGAAAAGAAGCAAGACGGCCAGCCGTCGCGCTGTGCGGCGACGTGAAGCGGCAATGACCTGGCTGGCGTGCATCATGGCTGGACGAAACTCCTTTCCCGCAGCGTAATCCAGTCAATCGAACAATCGGCCACCAGCTGTGCGGTGCTGCCAAGAACCGTTTGACGCATCACATTGCAATTTTTCGTGCTGGTGTACGCGCGAATGTTGTCGTGAAGATCGGCGAGAAAGTTGAGCAGGTCCTCCTCGTGCAGCAATTGCATCTGAAGTCTCATGCTGCTGACCATGAAATCGTAGCCGCTGCTGTTGGGTTCAAGCACTTTTTGCGGCTGTAATTCATATTGCAAGTCCAGCAGCTTGCGGTTGGTCTTGATCTTGCGTATCTGCTCGACCCAGTCGAGGCGCTTCTCTCCGCCAATATAGCCACGTGCTTCAATGCTTTGGTAGCGGGCGAATTTTTCGCGCAATTCCTGCTCTTCGTTCTGTGCATTGGCAAGCTTGCCCTGAATTTCAGCACGCTTGGCAACCGCCTGCTTGTCCGCTTTCTGTGCCGCGGTGTGCAAACCGATCGAGGCATACACCGCTGCCGCTCCCATCAGCGACAGCAGCGCGAGCAGTGCCAGGTTCCAGCGGATGTGCCGCAGGATTTGGTTGAAAGAATTCATGACAAATTCGTGACCGTGGCGTGGCTGTCCATCATAGTTTCTGCGACAGGCGCAGTGAGAATTTTGGCGCTTCGACGACGGTCGCGCTGTCGTCGGTGCTCTTCAATGATTTGGTTGACTCGACGTCGAACGGCAGCTTGAGAATGCGCGCTTGCACCTTGCCATCCTTGGTCAGGCTGGCGCTGAAGGTTTCAATGATGGTCTTGAGCGTCCGCTCGTCGTTTTTGAGCGTCACCGGCAACTGGGCGTAGATGTCAATGACGACGAACAGGTCGGCTTTGTTGCCGCCTAATGCCGGAACCTGAGGTTTGCCCGGACCGCCTGCACTGGACAAACCCTCCTCGGGATCGCGCAGGACTTTCCAGTCGAGGCGATCCAGCTCCACTCGCGCAGATTGCTGCAGTGCCTCGCTGATGCGCTGAAACATCGGATCCAGGGCGGCAGAACGCTTGACCAGACTGTCATAGCCGTCGATCAGGGCGCGCAGGCTGCTGCTGCTGAAGGGCATCTGCGGCAAGTTCTTGAGAGCGGCCTCATAGCGCTGGCCGATGACTTGGGCCTGCTGTTGCACCTCACTGGTGTTTTCACTGAGATGGAAAGTCTGGATCAGCTGTCTGCCGGAGAAAATCATGCAGGACAGAAAAATGACCAGGGACATGCTGTTGAGCACGAGCTTGGTTTGCCACAGGCGGAACAGGCGGCGCTCGGCGGCCTGGGCGAACTGCTGGGCGGGCGTCTTGCGCGCCATCAGGTGCAGGAACAGTGCTTCGCTGCGCGAGTCTTGCGGCACGGTCTTGAGCTTGAGTCGGCGTCCTTCGGCGACGAGGTCAAGAAATTCGAAGAACAAATCGTTCGAGTCGGGGCATCGGTTACGGAAATTCTGTAACTGGGACGGGTGTACCAGCACCAGGGTCGGCAAAACTGAACCACGCTCGACCAGACGCTGTCCGATCAGGTATTGATGTATTCGTGTGGACTCCAGCGCGCAAGCGTCGGCGATCTCATCTGCGGAATCATTGAGCATGGGCGTCAGACGAGAAAACCTCAGCTTGCCATGCTCGAAAAAGGATTGACGCAAGCCGCCGCGCGTGAGGGAAACCAGCAGGAAGCGGGGGGATTCCCTGGGGGTCTTGCTGGAGAGCATACCGGCCAGGGTATTGGCAATCAGAGACACCGAATACACGCCCGTGAGCTGGCATTCGGCGGCGCGCAGGGCATCCAGCCAGGGCTCGAAAAACTGCGGGCGCGTCAGGGCATAGAAAAGTACCTTGTCATCGCGTCGACCTTCGGTTTCCCGCCCCATGGTAAATGCCAAGTTCAGCGAGGTGCCAAAGAAATACTGATCGACTTTGCGCTTCAGCAGCGCGGTCCGGTCGCTGCCTTGCACGTGGGGAATCACATCCGCCTGGAAGCCTTCTTCGACCACCTCGGCAAGCAGGTAGAAGAGACTCTTCTTGTGCTCCGGCAGGTATGCGGCAAAAGCTTCCTGCCCCTTGCTGTCAGTTGCAAAGCTTCCCTCGGGATACAACTGGCCGTCTTGCCAGCGGTAGGCCGACATCAGATTGGCATCAAGAAACAGGAGGCGGCGCTGGGGCATGAACGGTTCTTGCGTCTACACGCTTACATCTTGAGCTTGGAAATAATGTCGTAGATCGGTCCCAGCACGGCAATCATTACCCAGCCGAGAATCAGTCCGACGATCATGGTCATGGCCGGTTCGATCATGGTCTGCACCTTTTCGATCGACTCCTTGACATCGCGGTTGTAGAAATAACTGACGTTGATCAGTGCCTTGTCCAGCCCGCCGGTGTTCTCGCCGACGCGCAGCATGCGCACCACCAGCGGCGGAAACAGGTTGATGCTCTGGAAGGCGGCGGTCACGTTCTGGCCATCGGCGATCAGTTGGCCGGCACGCTGCAGGCCTTCCTTGATGACCATGTTGCCAACTACATTCTCGGTGGTCTTGATGGCGTCGATGATGGAAATACCCGAAGCGTACAGCATGGCGAAGATGCCCGAGAAGCGCGACAGGATGATCTTGCGCAAGATCTCTCCGATATACGGGATCTTGAGCTTGAACGCGTCGAAGCGATAGCGCGCCACTGAGTTGGTTTTCACGGCGATGGTGGACGCCACGACCAGGACGATGGGCGTGATGATGATGAGGTACCAGTAATTGACGAAGAAATCCGAGGTCGCCATCAGCACCTGGGTTTGCAGAGGCAGTTCCTGCCCCATGTTCTTGATGAAGCCGGCCATCTTGGGCACCAGGTAGATCATCATGAAGAAGGTCACACCCACCACCACGAAACCAAGGAATGCCGGATACATGATGAGTTTCTTGGTCTGGGAGGCGAGTTCGTCCTGCCACTTGAGTGAATCGACCAGGTTCTGCAGCACCCCGGGCAGGTTGCCGGTGTCCTCGCCGGCGCGGATCAGGCTGATGAATACCTCATCGAAAGTGCGCGGATGTTCGAGCATGGCCTGCGACAGTGTCTTGCCGCCCTCGATGCTTTCAATCATGCCGGCCAGCACTTGCTTGAATTGCGGATGTGTGATGCTGTCGCGCAAGTCGGTCAGTCCTTCCAGGATCGGCACGCCGGAGCGCGTCAGCTGCTCGAGATGGAAACAGAAGTTGATGAGTTCGGGGCGGGGTATTTTGGCGCTGTGCAGCATGCCGCCCTGCTTGACCGGATCGCCCTTGATGAAATCGAGATCGATGCGCTTCAGACGCATCTCCAGATCGATCAGGTTGGCCGCTTCCATCTGGCCCATGACCGTGCGTCCCAGCGGATTCATCGCCTTGTAGGCGAACAGCATTACATGCGCTCCGTCAGGTCGACCACCCGCACCACCTCCTCGAGTGAGGTCGTGCCATCCCGCACGCGCCGCAGGCCATCCTCGGCCAGCGGGCGAAAGCCCTTGGCCAGTGCGGCATTGCGAATTTCCCTCACGGTCGCACGGCGGGCGATCAACTCATCGATGTCACTGTCGAGGCGCAACAGTTCCATGATGGCAACCCGGCCTTTGTAACCCTGATAACCGCAAGCTTCGCAGCCGGCAGCGCGATAGACGGTGGGCGGTGGCGATGCATTTTCATCTCCCAGCAGCCGGCATTCGCTGGGCTCGGCGGGATAGGGCCTGCGGCAATTGGTGCAGAGCCGGCGCAGCAGGCGCTGGGCGATCACACCGATGATGTTGCCTGCCATGATGTCCGGCAGAATGCCGATGTCCATCAGGCGTGGAAAGACACCGATGGCGGAGTTGGTGTGCAGCGTCGAGAACACCTGGTGGCCGGTCATGGCGGCACGGAAGGCCATTTCGGCAGTTTCCGCATCACGAATTTCGCCGACCAGGATGACGTCGGGATCCTGCCGCATCATCGAGCGGATGCCGTTGGCAAAGTCCAGTTTGGCCGCCTCCGCTACCGAGGTCTGGCGGATCATGGCCATCGGGTACTCGACCGGATCCTCAAGGGTCATCACATTCACGCTTTCCTCGTTCATGTGATTGAGCACCGAGTACAGCGTGGTGGTCTTGCCGCTGCCGGTGGGGCCCGTGACCAGGATGATGCCTTCGGGACGGGCGATCATTTTCTTGAGCATCTCCAGATGATGATCGTCGAGGCCAAGGCCGTCGATCGGTACGATACCTTTTTCCCGGTCGAGAATCCGCAGCACCACATTTTCGCCGTGGATGGTCGGCTGCGCGGCCACCCGGAAGTCGACCGCACGGCCGCTGATGTTGATGGAGATGCGACCGTCCTGCGGTGCACGTGTTTCGGCAATGTTCATGCCGCCCATGACCTTGAGGCGCACGGTCATGGCGGGCCAGTAGGACTTGTGCAGGGCGCGGATCTGCCGCAGGATGCCGTCGATACGGTAACGAATGCGCAGGAAAGTTGCTTCCGGCTCGAAGTGGATGTCCGAGACATCACGCTTGACGGCATCGGTCAGCAGCGCATCTACCAGGCGCACCACCGGTTGGCTGTACTCGTCGACTGAAGCCGCAATGCTGCGGTAATCGATCTCGCCGGTCTCGATTTCGTTGAGGATGCCGTCGATCGAAAGTTCGTGACCGTAATACTGATCGATGGCACGGGCAATTTCCGATTCGCCGGCCAGCAGCGTTTCGATCAG
>JBAYVV010000185.1:0-7449 GCA_041674465.1 Sterolibacterium sp. | reverse complement strand
GCGCATCGTGAATGCGCGCCATGGTCACATAGGCGACCGCCAGATAGTCGAGCAAGGCTGCTTCCTTGATCACCTGCTTGAATTCGTCGAACAGCGCTTCTGCCGCATCCAGTTCATTCGCCTCGTACAGCGCCTGGATGTAGCAGGACACCAGCGATGCCGCGGCAAAAGATTCGTCGCGAAAAACTCTTGAATCGGCTATCGCCAGGCGAAAGCGATCCAGGGCATCGCGCAAGCGGCCCTGGATCAGCGAGGTGACGCCGGAGTTGCTCACCGAGTAGCCCCAGCTGAATGCCGCGTTGGCGCAATCACTGTAGGCCCGGGCGATTCTGAGCACTTCGCGGGCGCCGTCGAAATCCCCCGCCGTCAAGGAAAAGTAACCGCTGAGGTTGGCCGCCGCACCCAGCTCAAAAGCGCCAAAACCCGCCGGGTTACTGCGATAAACCTCGACTTTCCGAATGATCTCGTAAGACACGGGCAAGTTGTCGGCAAGCAGTGCGGCCATGGCGCGCACCACCTGCGGATTGGTCTGGGCAGGTTTGTGTCCGAGCAGTTCCTGATGTTCAAGCGACTCCAGAACAGTTGCGAGCTTGACATGGCGACGCAGGAAAGTCAGCGCCCAGGCAATCTTGACCAGCAGGTCCGGCCGCTTTTCGATTTCTTCCAGAGGCAAACGGTCGTACCAGCGCTCCACCGTGGCCAGGTGTGCATCGGCAATCAGCCGCGATGACCAGGTCTCCAGAATTTGCGTGGCCACACCGTATTGATTGGCGGCGATGTAATGATGCATCGCTTCTTCGAACAGTTCCTGTTCGCGATACCAGTCTGCGGCAAGGCGGTGCGCTTCGACGATTTCCGCTTTCTGCCAGGTTTGGCGCATCTGTTCCTGAAGAAACGAGGAAAACAAAGTGTGGTACTTGAACCATTGCTGCTCCGGTCCGAGACTGCGCACGAAAAGACCGGCGCGCTCCAGGAACACCAGGATCTCCTGCGATCCCACGCTTCCCATCACGGTATCGCAAAGTGGCGCGCTGAGTCGGGTCAATAACGAAGTACGGATGAGGAAAGTCTGGATCTCGGGACTCTGCAGGGCGAGCACGTTATCCACCAGATAGTCGGCCAGTTCCGGCAAACGGAAGGCGCCGAGCTTCTCCAGGGATAGTCTGACCGCAGGATTCACCAGGGTCAGGCGAAACAGTTGCAGCGCCGCCGGCCAGCCTTCGGTTTGCCGGTGAATTGCCGCAACTTCATCGTTGCGAACATTCAACTCGCTGGCTTCGGCAAAGAAACGGGCAACCTCCGCAGCAGAGAAGCACAAGTCATTGGCGCGAAACACCAGCGCCTGATTATTCACAACCAGACGGGCCAGACCCAGTTCCGGGATGGTTCTCGACCCGATGAAAATCCGCACGCCGTCCGGCAAATGCTCGAGCAGCTGACGCATGAAAACATGAATCGACTTGTTGGTGATGAGCTGGAATTCATCGAGGAACAGACTCACCGGTGCACCGACGTCCACCAGATGATTGATCAGCCAATCCTTGCGGTGCCAGCGTCCCTGCTCGGCCAGACCGGTTTCTTCAAATTCGCCACTGCCATCCAGTGCGCGCTCAATTGAAGCAACGACAGCCTGGAGATGGACGAAAAACCGGTGCGGGTCGTTGTCCGCCTCTTCGAAAGTCAGCCAGGCGGTGCGCACTTGTGCAGATTCACTGAGCGCCTTGATCTGGGCCATGACGGTGGTTTTGCCATGGCCTGCCGGGCCCTGCACCAGGATCACCTGCGCCTGCGGTTGCTCTTCAAAAATTTTGCGGAGGATGGCTTCACGGGCAATGGCGCCGGCATATTTCGGCGGCGCAAACAGCTTGTGCGCGCCCAGCTTGGCCGGGGACTGGCGCCGGGGCTTGTGCGGGGCCACCATATCGGGAACGCTCAGGCGGCCAGGCTGACCGGCACGCCATTGAGTGCGGCATTACCGGACAGGGGATCGACAAGCTGGTCGTCGGTGAGGTCGTTCTGGCTCACGCCGGCATGGGCGGCGGCCACATCCAGCCGAGCACCTGCACGATCATGGCCCCAGCCGTGCGGCAGGCTCACCGTGCCGGGCATGAGGTCGATGTCGGCTTCGAGTTGCACTGTCAGGCGCCCCACGCGCGAAGACAATTGCGCAGACTGGCCGTCCGCCAGGCAGCGGTCTGCCAGATCGGATGGGTGCACCAGCAGGGTGCAACGCGGCTTGCCCTTCACCAGCCGCAGGAAATTGTGCATCCAGGAATTATTGCTGCGAATCTGGCGCCGCCCGATCAGCAGAAGTTGTTCGGCCTGGTGTGCTTGCGCCAGTAGCGCATGCGCGCGCTGCACATCAGCCAGCAGAAGCGATGGGGCACATTCGATTTTGTGGTCGGCAGTCGCCAGCCGCTGCGGAAATGAGGATGACAGCGGACCCAGGTCGACGCCGTGCGGCGCGGCGCGCAATCTGGCCAGCGACAGACGCTGCGCGCTGCGCCTGCCGTAGGGGCCGGTTCTGAGGCCGAGGTCGATCAGACGCTCCGGCGACATGCCGCGTTTTGCCGTCACGCCAAGGCGCTGCGCCAGATGCTCGCCGAGTGACTGCAGTATTTCCCAGTCGTGCAGGCCACCTGCCGGCTTGCTCAATGTGGCCGGGCTGTATTTGGCGATATTGCGCACCGCCAGCAAATTGAAGACCAGATCGTAGTGATCGTGCTCCAGTGGCGTTGTCGGCGGCAGAATCAGGTCGGCATGGCGCGTCGTCTCGTTGATGTAGAAATCGATGGCGAGCATGAAGTCGAGTTGCGCCAGCGCCCGATCGAGCTGCCTGCCGTTGGGTGTGGACAGCACGGGGTTGCCGGCGATGGTGATCAGCGCACGCAGCTGTCCTTTGCCGGGCTGAAGAATTTCCTCGGCCAGCACGGCCACCGGCAATTCGCCGTTGACTTCGGGCCGGCCGCTGATCCGGCTAGCCCAGCGCCCATGGCTGCCGGGACGCGACTTGAGCGCTGCCACCACATCGACAGCCGGCTGCGTCACCAGGCTGCCGCCGGTCCGGTCGAGATTGCCGGAAACGATATTGAGCAACTGGATCGCCCAGTGACAAAGCGAGCCGAACACCTGCGTCGAGACGCCCATGCGCCCATAACAAACAGCACGGGATGCGCCGGCGAATTCCCGGGCGACGCGCCGGATGCTCTCAGCAGCGATGCCGGTCGCGGCAGCAACCGCTTCGGGAGCAAAGTCCTGCAGCACCGTGCGCACTTGTTCGAGATTCTGCAGCATGGGTGCAAGCCGGCCGGGATGCGCGAGATTTTCAGCGAAGATGACCTGCAACAGGGCAAACAGAAACAGCACATCGCTGCCGGGTCGGATGAAATGATGCGTATCCGCTTCGGCTGCCGTTTCACTGCGGCGTGGATCGATCACCACAAGTTTGCCGCCGCGCTGGCGCAGCGCGTTCAGGCGCTTGGCGACATCCGGCACGGTCATGAGGCTGCCATTGGAAACGACAGGGTTGGCGCCAATGACCAGCAGATAGTTGGTGTGGTCGATATCCGGGATCGGCAGCAGCAGTTGATGGCCATACATCCAGAATGCCACCAGTTGCTGCGGTGATTGGTCGACCGAAGTAGCGCTGAAGCGATTGCGCGTGCGCAGCAGGCCGGGGAAGCCACCGGCATGGGTCAGCAAACCGTAGTTATGCGAATTGGGGTTGCCCTGGTAGACCGCGATGGCATCGTTGCCGTGCTGAACGCGAATCGCCACCAGCTTTTCTGCGACCCGTTCAAATGCCTCCTGCCAACCGATGGGCTGCCATTTTTCTCCGACGCGTTGCATGGGTTGGCGCAACCGATTGGGATCGTCCTGAATGTCCACCAGTGCCACGGCCTTGGGACAGATATGTCCGCGACTGAAGGGATCTCGCTTGTCGCCCTTGATGGAAACGATCTTCTGCCCGGCAAGCTGGATTTCGAGGCCGCAGATGGCTTCGCAAAGATTGCAGGATCGGTAGTGGGCAACTATCTTGTCTTGGGTTGTCATGTCGCCATTCTCCCCCAAATGAACCGGGCCGGCTTTCGCCGGCCCTGCGCCTGGCATCAGCCGATTACGACATCAAATGCTTCTTGAACCAGCTGGTCGAACAACCCGAGGCATGATCAAAATCACCGCCGGGCAGGTAGGCATCGAAATGCCCGCCGGGCAGGAGTTCCAGCGCCTTGACCTCGCGCGCCCGGGAGAAGGCTTCGATGGCCAGGTCGGCCGGGACCAGCACGTCGCCTTTCGCAACGACCATCATCAGCGGCGTCGGGGCAATCAGCTCGATGCTGGTGATGGGGCGGTATTCGAGAAAATACTCGAGCGATTCGAGTGTCACCTTGTTCATCCAGGATGGCGCCAGGGACTCGTGGGTTTTGGTAAACCAGTCGTAGGAATCCGGTGTCGGTAGAGCACAGGGGGAGCCTTGCAGCGCCACGACCTCAGCATAATTGATCGGCCCGCCAGCATAACGTTGCGCCCGGTCGGCGAGCAGGGCGTCGCGGAAGCCCTCGAAGTGATCTGCCCGCATCAGGCGCTTGGCATTGGCGAAGCAATCCACTGCGGGAACCTGCGAGACGACGGCCTTGATGCGCTTGTCGAAGGCCGCGAGATGCAGCACGTGGGCGCCACTGTAGGATGAACCCCAGACGCCGATCTTGCCGGGATCGACTTCTGGCTGCTGCTGCACCCAGGTGATGGCGTTGCGATAATCCTGATGCTGCTGGTGCGGGATGATCTGACCGCGCGGTTCCCCTTCGCTCGCGCCGAGAAAACGATAATCAAAAACCATCACGACAAATCCCGCCTTGCAGAAGGCTTCGGCAAAGAACTGCAGGTACATTTCCTTGGTGGCACTGAAGCCATGGGCCATGACGATGGCCGGCCGCTTCTTGCCTGGCTGCAGGTCATCCGGAATGAACAGCCAGCCGGCACACTGCAAACCTTCGCTGCGAAACTTGATATCTCTCCTCATGTCCTGCTCCTTTGTTGTATTTGCAACGAACCGAAGTGTGTTGCCGCAACGACCCGACCTACCCGCCCAGACGCTGCAGTGCCGCGATGGTCAGGTATTTTTCGTAGATACTGGGATCATTGACGCGCATGGAGAAGCCGCCGGGGATTTCGCGCACCTGCTCGATGCGTGTCATGCGGTTGGTCTGGACATTGTAGGCATGCACGGTGGACCAGGACCAGTAGGGGTTCTTGCCGTCCATCACCTTGCCCTTGCCATCGTCATAAACCGAAAACGAGCCGTCGAAATGGCGGAACATCTGGCCACGCCGGTCATAGGAAACCATGCAGAGGGGCAGGAAGGTCCGGGCATCGAACCAGACCCGCTTCTTGCCCACCGGTGCACGCGGATACATCACGGGTTCGGCCTCGACGACGATGGTCTCGGGAACCAGTTCCACCGTGGTATCCCAGAAATGCGAGCCCTTCGGTCCGCCGTGGACCTTGTGTTCCCAGTTCGGGTGAGACGAATTCCAGCCGCCGGACACGCCGGCCAGATAGGGGCCACGACCAACAATCTTGTAATTGCCCCAGGTCATGAACGGATCACCGGCCGCCCAGGCGTCGGAGAGATAAAGTTCGGAACCCGGATTGAGCGCCTCGAAGCGCTGGTTGGTCGGAAATCTCCTGACGCGCTTGAAGGCTGGCAGGTAGCCATACAGTTCGGGAAACTGCGTCTGGTCATAGGCCCAGATGTTGAGGTAGGCCACACCGCGCATATCGTTGGGTTCGACAAAAAACACCGATTGATAGCGCACCTTGTCTTCGTGCCCGGTCAGGTAGGGCTTGGGCTCCAGCGCAATGCGGCCAATCGTGGCCATTTCCGCCCAGCCTGTGGAATATTGGTAGTGCATATTGCCGACTTCGTCGAGATCGTATTCCTTGGTCGGATAAAACGAAGAATCGTGTCGTCCCCAACTCAGGGTGTGTGCAGCAAACACCTCGATTGCCGATTGCGGCTCGGGAAAGGGGTTGCCGCCGATCCATGGCTTCCCTTCGCGGGTCACGACATTGCCCTTGGCATCGAATTGCGCCTTGCCGCGATTGCGCAGCGTGGCTTCGATGTACTCCGGCGGATTGAGCTTGGTCATGTCGGTGGTGGTCGGCGCCAGCGTCAGGCGTCGCCCCATTTCCATGATCTGCTTGTAGCGCACCGGGTCAAGCAGGTCCTTGACAACATCGGCATTCTCCCGGGTGATGACATCGCCGGCCTTGAGTTTGCCGCGTGTGTATTCCTCGATCGAATTCAGCTCATCGGGGTATGCCGGACCGGTTGAGCCGGTGCGGGCAAAGATCGACCAGGCCGATCCCAGCAAACCGGCACCAAGCATGCCCTTGGCGCTATTCGCCAGAAATTCCCGGCGGCTGTAGTCGCGGTCAAAACGCCGGATATGTGCCATTCAATATCACTCCTCAGGACGCGGTCAGACCCCCGTCTATCGCCAGCTCCGCTCCGGTCACCCATTTCGAGGCGTCCGAAGCAAAATACAGGATGGCATTCGAGACATCGTCGGGCTGGCCGAAATGTCCCATGGGGAACATCGCCAGTATGTTGGCATGGGCCTCCTCGAGGCTGGGTGCAAGTCCCAGCGTGACAAAGCCCTTGATGAAGTTTCTCCCCATGTCGGTTTCGATGATGCCCGGGTGCAGCGAGTTGATCCGGATACCGGTTTTGAGCATTGCGCATTCCACTGCGGCGGTCTTGGTCAGCAGGCGTACTGCCCCCTTGGAAGCGCAATAGGAAGCGTGGGCCATGTAACCGCGGATGCCGGCCACCGAGGACAGGTTGATGATCGAGCCGCCATGGCCGCTGGCGCCGCCAGGCGACATGGCACGGATGGCGTGCTTGAGTCCCAGGAATACGCCATTGACATTGACGTCCATGGTCTCGCGAAAGCTCTCCAGGGTACATTCGGTAATCATCGCTGCCGTCTCGATGCCGGCATTGTTGATCAGCACGTCAAAGCGGCCGTAGCGCGCGATGATCTCCTTGACGACTGCTTCCCAGCGGGATTCGTCGATGACATTCTGTTCGGCAAAAGTGGCTTCGAAGCCTGCCGCCTTGATCTGCTCGACCACCCGCCTCACATTGTCGACATCGATATCAGTCGCCATCACTTTGGCGCCTGCCGCAGCCAGCGTGAAGGCTGCGGCAGCGCCCAGACCCTTGCCGGCGCCGGTAACCAGTGCCACCTTGCCGTCGAGACAAAAAGCCTTGTTGATTTCAGTCATGGTTTGTTATCCCGTGAGGTTCTTAAAAACCAAGCCCCCTGATTCAAAGAAACAGGGGGCGAGGAGGGGAAGGGAGAATCAGAAAGCGTAGGTCGCGCGGACGAAGGCCTCGTTGGTGTACTCCAGACCCTGGACGAAGTTCTTGTTGTTCTGCTC
>JBAYVV010000184.1:0-7465 GCA_041674465.1 Sterolibacterium sp. | reverse complement strand
GTAGCGTCACCGAGTCGAAGAAACAAGACGGCTAACAAGCGGCTGCTGACGTAGCGCCGAGTCGAGGCGATCAACCAGACCGGACCAGTCCGAGTCGTCAGCCAAGGCTTGGCAAAGCAGTTCCGATTGGGAGGCGGTCCAGAAAGATGCCTCATGAATTCGGCCATGGAAAACGCCGGGCCGGAGGGGATGGGCGGCAATAAAAGCCTGAATTGCCGCGGGCGAGCGCTCTAGTCCGAGTTGTTCAAAAAGCAGCGTCATGGAAGGGGATACCGGACTCATGTGAGGATCCGTCTAGCGGTGTGCAAACAATGCACTCTACCTGGAAGCCGAAGCAACCGGTGTTCAAGGCACTGGCATCGGCTGCTACTTCGACGATGAGGTTCACCGTGCTCTGGGCCTCGACACAATGCAATTCCAGGACATCTACCACTTCACGGTCGGCAAAGCCGTGGTCGATACGAGAATCGGCAGCGAAGGGGCTTATGTCCGGCTTGCGGAGTAACAATAAGGCTACCAAGTCAACGACATACTCAAGCAACTACCCCGAACAAGGCCCCCACGCCAGCCGTCAAGGCCATCGCCAAGGCACCCCAAAAAGTTATCCGCACGATTGAAATGCCCGCTGCAGCACCGCCCGTGCGAGCAGCCAGGTAACCTAACAGCGCGAGAAATAACAGCGAACTGCCCGAGACAGCCGACGACAGTGAAGATACGGGGGTCAAAAGGACGATCAAGAGTGGCAGCATGGCACCGAAGGTAAATGCGCTGGCAGAAGCCAACGCGGCTTGAACTGGCTGTGCAGTAAATGCGGCTGTGATACCCAGTTCGTCGCGCGCATGAGCACCAAGTGCATCGTGTGCCATCAACTGGGTAGCCACGGCGGAAGCCAGTTCTGCATCGAGCCCGCGGCCAATGTAAATAGCCGTCATTTCCGCATGTTCATGTTCCGGATCTGCAGCCAATTCCTTGCGTTCTCGATCCAGGTCGGCGAACTCGGTATCAGCCTGGGAACTCACTGACACGTACTCGCCAGCAGCCATCGACATCGCCCCTGCGACAAGGCCCGCAACGCCTGCAACCAGAATGCTCTTTGAGTCCGCACCAGCCGCAGCTACGCCAAGGATGAGGCTGGCAGTGGACACGATGCCATCATTGGCTCCAAGAACGGCCGCTCGCAGCCATCCGACGCGCTGGGTTCGGTGTCTTTCTATGTGTCGCATGCCGTTCCTTTAGAGAGTTCCGCCAACCATATTTGCAGGGATGACCCAGTTGTCGAAGTCGGACTCCGAGACATACCCCAGCGCTGCCGCAGCTTCACGCAGCGTCGTACCTTCATGGTGCGCACGCTTGGCGATCTCGGCTGCGCGGTCGTATCCGATGTGGGGGGTCAGCGCCGTGACCAGCATCAGCGAGCGCTCCAGCAATTCTGAAATCCGTTCCCGGTTGGCTTCGATACCGCGCACACAGTAAATATCGAAACTGACCATGCCATCGGCAAGCAGCCTTACGCTTTGCAGAAAGTTGTGGGCGATGAGGGGTTTGAAGACGTTGAGTTCGAAATTACCCGAGGCACCGCCGATGCCAATGGCAACATCGTTGGCCATGACCTGGCAGCAGAGCATGGTCACTGCTTCGCACTGGGTGGGGTTAACTTTGCCGGGCATGATTGAACTGCCCGGCTCATTTTCCGGGATATTAATTTCGCCGAGACCTGAGCGTGGCCCCGAGGCCAGCCAGCGGATGTCGTTGGCTATCTTCATCAATGCAACAGCAAGTGTCTTCAGCGCGCCGTGCGCAGCAACCAGCCCGTCGTGAGCTGCCAGCGCTGCATATTTATTCGCGGCACTGACGAAGGGTAGCCCGCAGCGATGGGAGAGTTCCATGGCCACCCGCTCACCGAATTCCGGGTGTGTATTGAGACCGGTACCGACAGCGGTGCCGCCGACTGCGAGTTGATAGAGCGAAGGCAACACGCCGGAAATGATCGCTTCGACATGGTCAAGCTGGGCGGCATAACCGGAAAACTCCTGACCGAGAGTAAGAGGAGTGGCATCCTGCAAATGGGTGCGGCCGATCTTTACGATGTCGGCAAAGGCAGCAGACTTCTGCGCCAATGTCGCGCGCAAGCAGGCAAGCGCGGGCAGCAAGTCGCGAACGATCCCGAGACTCGCGGCCAAGTGCATGGCCGTTGGAAAAATATCGTTGGAGGATTGACCAAGATTGACCTCGTCGTTTGGATGCACCCGGCGATTTTCTCCACGTTCACCGCCGAGCAGTTCAGAGGCGCGGTTGGCGAGCACCTCGTTCATGTTCATATTGCTCTGGGTACCGGAACCTGTCTGCCATACTGACAAGGGGAATTCATGATCGTGACGACCGGCAAGCACCTCCTCTGCGGAAGCAATGATGACCCAAGCCTTATCCTCCGGAAGCAAGCCTAGCGTGCAATTTATCTTGGCGCAGGCAGATTTGATTGCCGCGAGGGCAAGCATGACTTCCATCGGCATGCATTCGCTGGAAATCTTGAAGTGCCCCAGCGAACGTTGCGTCTGCGCACCCCACAGGCGTTCGGCAGATACCTCTATAGTGCCGAAAGAATCGCGTTCCGTTCGCGTTGCACTCATGAGAGCCTCCCGGGCGGCGCAATAGTCAGTACCATGTTAATAGCCCTCCCCCTGTTCGACAAATAAATTCAGCAACGAGAATGGCCTGGGCGGAACCCGAATTGGACTAGCCCGGGGATTTTAGCCGGGCAAAGCGACCCGCTGTGCACATTACTTGAAGCCGACTACAAGCCATGATAGACAGAAGAAATTGACATTATTTTCGTAAAGTTTCCGAAGGCAATTCACCAAACATCTTCCTGTAGTCCTTGGCGAAATAACTTAAGTGGCCAAATCCCCAACGCATGGCCACATTGGCGACAGTTTCACTGGTTCTATTGGCACGTCGCAACTCCTCATTGGCGCGCTGCAATCGCACCGATTTCAGATGAGCCATGGGCGTGGTCTTGCGAAAGGCCCGGAAGCCAGCAAAGAGCGAACTCGTACTCACTTTGGCATAGGCAGCGAGTTCACTGATAGTCAGAGGCTCATCTGCATGAGCGCAGATATAGTCTTCGACACGCTTTACGTGGCTCGGGGCGATTATCCTGGCTGGATGCGAGAGTGCGTTGCTGTAGTTGTGATTTTGGGTGAGAAGCAAGGTTGTGACGACGAGATGTTCGATCTGGGTGCGCAGTAAAAGAGAATTCATTAGTGGCGATTTGCTATCTATCTCCGCGAGCAGGTAGGATACTAGTGCGCTCCACCGGCTGCCTTTAATGCCTGACAGGTCCAGGCCAAGATCGAATCGAACAGGAGCGCTTAACTCGTGACCGATGTGTTGAGCGCATATCCGTTCCAGCAGCTCCTTGTCGATGCGTACCATCACCTGATCACAGTCGGCGTCAATTATCTCGCGCAGCGGTAGATCCGGGGATATCACGGAAGCAAGCTTGGGAGTAGAGAGAATATGTTGATCACCGCAATTGATTACGGCGCGACCCGTAAGCGGCATCATCACCAGCAGAAAACTGTTGAGACATGCGGCATCGATAGTAACCTTGGCACCGTAGCGCAAACGATTCAATGAAATCTCGCCAATCGGGAAATGGCTCATGGCAGTATCGACGTGACGGCCATGCGGACCCGCAAAGCCCAGTGAATGGGGAGTGTATACCTTGGCGACAAGGTCGCGCGCCTCATCCAAATCCATCGTTTGAAAAATACGAAATCCTGAAAGAGGATTCCCAATGTTTTGGTTGTTTTGGTCAACGGGCCCGATTAATTTGCTATGACTCATTTCAAGTTTCCTACCGGACTTAAATGAGAAAAGCCGGCCGACTAGCTATCGTGACTGCGAAACAAAGACTCCCATTCCGAATTGTTTTGAATATCCATGTTTCGGATGAGGCCGACGCAAGTACAGTGCTGAGGTTACAAAAATAGCGTGCGAACATCAGCCTGTCTGTTCGGCTACACACAAAGCAGTGAAGCCAGCGAGCTGGCGGCATCACAACAGCTCACTCACACTGATTTAATGGGATAGGTTTGTCGGCACACAGAAATAATTCAGAATATTTCGTAACCTGCCAGCCGCCCGTGGCGCTCGGGAATACGTTCGCTACCGAACTGAACTGGGCGGGGAGTTCGGTGTAGAGTGAATTTGTAATCTGGTTGGTACAAATCACTATGACCTCAAGAGAACACTTGCTTCGTATAGTCGATGCACGCATCGAAGGACACGACTTCGACGAAAACATCTGGGACGCGATGCGCCTCATGACAATCGGAGTAAATGTGTCGTGACACTGCCCTTCGTCTTGATACTTGCTACAGCACAACCTATTGCATTGACGGAGGAGTTACTTCAGGGTTACTTATCAACGCCAATTGAAATCTTGCAGGACACCAGTAATGCTTTCTGCTTTGAGAGCGACGACATATTTGACAACCTCGTCTACTGCGTTGGCGGGGCTGACTAGATCGCTACTGGCTATGTCACATCAGATGAATTCAAGCACTGGGTCAGGCCAAGCAATGTGATCCGTCCTGGCATTTTCGCTTGGCAGATTCTGGAGTCACTTCTCATTCCACCGAAGGCTAGTGGCAAATGTAGTTAATGAGCTGATCGATAAGGAAGTCCTTCTCGGCAATTGTGTCCTTGACCATGTCGCCTATAGAGAGTACGCCTATTACGCATTTGTTCTCCAGCACGGGTAAGTGGCGAATTCTCTTCTCGGTGATCAGCGCCATGCACTCCTCGTTCGTTTGCTCTGGGCGGACGTAGAGTACCTTTGTAGTCATGATCTCCGATACAAGGACGTTCTGTGCCAGCGGGTCTGGAGTAGCCATCCGCTTCACACAGTCTCGCTCGCTTACAATTCCGACCAGGACATTTTCAGCATCCAGGACCAGCAACGCGCCGATGTTCTTGACAATCATCATTTTCATTGCATCAGACATTGATGCATTCGGCGAAATGGCGATAACGGTACCGCCCTTGGCTACAAGTAACTGCCTGACTGTCTTCATTGTGACCTCTAGCGGGTGAGTATGGTGCGAACTATGGGGATTCAATCGCTGACAGGTGGTTCGATACGGTGTTGCGGATAATCAAGCGACTCGCGACAGCAGAATAGCTGGTGACTGAACTAGAACTTCATTTGGCGATTCGTCTCGTTACAAGACATCGCATCTTGATTGTGACGAAAACATTGCAAGGCGTCTGTGCGCTGCCGTACAGAAGGACCTGCCGAGTTGTCTCAATATGCTCAAGCCTAGCGGTATCAGACTCTTCGCATTCGTCGGTTGACTTATACGGAACCATTTCGGCGTATTTGACGATCATGAAGATGTTATTGAGCAAGACGATCAACTCTTGGGAGCAAGGCCATGAATGACCATAGCCATATTTACAAACTGATTGAACTGACGGGTTCCTCCTCCGTCAGCATTGAAGAAGCTGTGATCACCGCCATCGCTAAAGCGCATGAGACGATACGAAACATCCAGTGGTTCACCGTCACCGAGACCCGCGGTCATGTGGTTGATGGCAAAGTTGCTCACTGGCAGGTTTCCCTCAAGCTTGGATTCACGCTGGAGTGACTACTAGTCAGGGCGTGTAAGTTACTCATTTAACCAAAATCGCTGCGAGCCCCAACAGCAACCCCATACTAACTACATTCGTGGCGGTAGTAAGGAAGATACTCGAAGCAGTGGCGGGGTCGGCACCGAACCGTTTCAAGATGAGCGGCACAAAGGCACCGCAGATACCACTGATGACGCAGCCCCCAATCATGGCGAGAAACACAACCAAGCTGAGCATGATGGCACTCGGCAAGCGCTGGGCAGTGGCTACGACAAACATGGCGATCGCCGCTATCAACCCAACAATTGCACCATTCAGCAGGCCGAGAAGCGCTTCCTTAATGAACAGTGTTTTTTCCCTACCTGATTTCAGCTCGCCCAGGGCAATGCCGCGAAGAGTAATCGCCAGCGCTTGGCTACCGGTGTTGCCGGACTGGTCGGCCAGAACAGGCAGGAATACAGTGAGAATCAACAGCCGATCGATAGTTCCCTGGAAAAGGCCCACCACAGCGGCCGCGACGAAGGCGGTGAACAAGTTAATTTGCAGCCAGGGGTGACGGAGTCTCAGGCTCCGGTACCAGTGTGTAGTGACGCGTTCTTCTTTTTCGAGTCCCACCATCGCACCAGGCTGGAGACTCAATTCGATTGAGCGCTTCTGCTCAGCCACAATCTTATCGTAGAGGCTTCGGACTTCGTCACTTTGCTGACGGATCAGCTCGCGACTAGCCTCGACTTCCTCAACCTTGCGTTCCAGTGCTTCGCTGTAGATTTTCGCTTCCTTATGTAGCAAACGTACTTCCAACAGGTTGTGAACGCGCGCCAGAACCTCTGGCAGCTCAAACGGCTTGCTGACGAAATCCTTGGCGCCAGCGTGAAGTGCATGCAACTTCTGATCCGGCTGTGCAGTGATGACGAGTACCGGCAGGTAACTGTCCTGTTCAATTTCCTTCAGTTCTTCCATCACCTGGAATCCGTCCATGCCTGGCATCTGGAGATCAAGCAGAATCAGGCTGTAGCTGTTTCTGCGATGCAGCTCGCAAACTTCGCCCGGGTTCATCGTAGATGTGATTGAAACATAGCCAGCACCGCGCAGCATTCGCTCAAGCAGGCGAATATTGACTTCCTTGTCGTCGACGATCAGGATTTTGCCGAGCAAAATATCCGCTGCGCTAATCATGCGGATTGTCGTTCTGACTGGACGCGGCCGTTGGCGGGTCGTTTGGTACAAAGATTCGAAAGGCGTTCTTGCCCGCATCCTTGGCCTGGTACAAGGCCAGATCCGCATGCTTCAGCAGCGTGTCCGCATCCTGCCCATGGTCAGGGAAAATACCTATGCCTGCGCTGACGGTGATTCGGACGGAATGGTCATCAATGAGATACGGTTGCGCCACCGCTTCGATCACTTTTATCGCCACTTTCGTCACATGTTCGGTACCCTGAATGTGCCACAGTGCGATCACAAATTCGTCACCGCCCAGGCGCGCCACCGTATCCACCTCGCGAACCATATCCACTAGGCGCCTTGCGACCATCTTAAGCAGTTCGTCCCCTGTGCCATGTCCGAAGGTGTCGTTAATCTGCTTGAATCCATCCAGATCCAGGTACATCACTGCCATAGCACTCTTGTTCCTGCGGGCATGGGCTAAGGCCATCGACATTTTTTCCATCAGCAATCGCCGGTTCGCAAGCCCTGTCAGCGGGTCGATTAACGCAAGGGCTTCCAGAAGCTTGCCATGGTTACGGACCTCCTTGTGCAGCAGGCGAACCTCAAGCATGTTGTGAACCCGAAGCAGCACCTCATCCAGATCAAATGGTTTGCTGATGAAATCCTT
>JBAYVV010000183.1:0-7494 GCA_041674465.1 Sterolibacterium sp. | reverse complement strand
CGCCTTCTCGTCATGATCCGGCGCATCCAGATTCACGCTGGAGGGCGGTTGGAGTATGCCGCGCTGCACGGCAGGGCGGGCACGGATGACGGCCATCCAGCGTTGCAGATGGGGAAACTGGTCGACCGGTACGCCCGACCAGTGATGGGTACGCACCCAGGCCCAGTT
The DNA here is from genome assembly GCA_041674465.1 of Sterolibacterium sp. Lineage (GTDB taxonomy): Bacteria > Pseudomonadota > Gammaproteobacteria > Burkholderiales > Rhodocyclaceae > JACRAR01. Next base: position 7,326 of record JBAYVV010000183.1, on the reverse strand, counting down.
GGCGATATCGGCAATCGAGTAGTCACCGGCCAGGTATTCATTGGTTTTGAGATGCCCGTCCATGACACGGAACAGGCGCGCGCACTCGCCCTGGTAGCGATCGATCGCCGGCTGGATTTTTTCCGGAAAATAACGGAAGAAGACATTGGCCTGACCCATCATCGGGCCGACCCCGCCCATCTGGAACATCAGCCATTGCAGCACGCGTGAGCGTTCCTCGGGATCGGCCGGCATCAGCTTCCCCGTCTTCTCGGCAAGATAGATCAGGATCGCGCCCGATTCGAAGACCGCAAAATCGTTCGCGTCGTGATCCACGATCGCCGGAATGCGGCCGTTCGGGTTGATCGCCAGGAACCAGGGCTCCTTCTGTTCCTGCTTGCCCAGGTCGAGCACGCGCAGCGAATAGGGCAGCCCCAGTTCTTCCAGCGCGATGGAGATCTTGTGTCCGTTGGGTGTGGCGGCGGTATAGAGTTCGATCATCGGGTTTCCTCAACAGCTTGGGTGTGACTTGGCCTTGTTCCGGATGCAGATGGCGGGTTGCGCATGGTAGCCGATTCACGAGATATCGTCCCGATCACAATAAAATGCGCATCGATCCGCATTTATACTTCACCCATGCACTACGACCGCAACGAACCCTGCAGCAACAACGGCTTTCAGGCAGCAAACGCCTCGCTCATCCTTGCCAGCCATGGCAGGCTGACCGGCAAGGCACTGCTCAGCATACCCGAGAAAGACGATGCCGGACGGGCACTCTACGATGCGCCCTGTGTCGTTCTGGCCCATGACATCGCACCCGATCCCGTGTTTTTCTATGCCAACCGCACGGCGCAGGCGTTGTTCGAGATGACCTGGGATGAACTGGTAGCGTTACCCTCGCGGCAATCGGCCGAACCCTTGGTGCGTGAAGAAAGACAACGCCTGCTGGCGCAGGTCGCCCGTCGCGGCTATATCGACGACTATTCGGGCGTCCGTGTCTCGAAGACCGGTAAACGTTTCCGGATCGAATCCGCCACGGTGTGGAACCTGATGGATGCGGGAGGGCAAGTCGTCGGGCAGGCGGCCACTTTTTCTGACTGGATGCCCCTGGCCTGAAGCGCTATTGCTGCACCTGTTCCTGTTGTGCAGTTATGCCGGATGAGGCTTCCAGCCAGGCTTCCGGGGCGCGGCGCAAATCCATGGTGACCGGGTAATCCGGATTGAGGCCTTCGCGCCGGATGTGCATTGGCCCCGGGGTGTGGCCATAGTTCCAGAAGCGCGCGCCACGTCTGGCTTCAGCCTCGTTGGCATTGACCGGGAAGGTGTCGTAATTGCGGCCGCCGGGATGTGCGACGTGGTAGGTGCAGCCGCCGATCGAGCGGCCGCTCCAGGTATCGACCAGGTCGAATACCAGCGGCGCCTGCACGCCGATGGTCGGGTGCAGTGCCGAAGGCGGATTCCAGGCGCGATAGCGCACGCCGGCCACATACTCGCCGCGTGTGCCGGTGGGGGTCAGCGGCAGCGGCCTGCCGTTGCAGGTCACGATGTGGCGGTTGTCGTTGAGTTGCCTGACCTTGACCTGCAGTCGTTCGACCGAGGAATCGACATAGCGTGCCGTGCTGCTGGCGCTGACTTCCTCGCCCAGTACATGCCAGGGTTCGATGGCCTGGCGCAACTCGATCTCGATGCCGTGATAGACGACGCTGCCGAAACGCGGAAAGCGGAATTCGAGGAAAGGTGCGAACCACTCGAACTCGAAGGCATAGCCGGCGCGTTGCAGGTCGAGCACCACGTCGCGCATGTCCTGCGCCACGTAATGCGGCAGCATGAAGCGATCGTGCAGTTGCGTGCCCCAGCGTGTCAGGCGGCCATGATAGGGCTCGCGCCAGAAGCGCGTCACCATCGCGCGCAGCAGCAGCATCTGCAGCAGCGACATCTGTGCGTGCGGCGGCATCTCGAAACCGCGGAATTCGAGCAGGCCGAGACGCCCCGCCGGGCCATCCGGTGAGTACAGCTTGTCGATACAGAATTCGGCACGGTGCGTATTGCCGGAAAGATCGACGACCAGGTTGCGCAGCAGGCGGTCGACCAGCCAGGGTTTTTGACTTTCCTCACCCGACTTGAGGTGTTCGGTCATCTGCTGGAAGGCGATCTCGAGTTCGTAGAGGCTCTCGTGGCGCGCTTCATCGACGCGCGGCGCCTGGCTGGTGGGACCGATGAACAGGCCGGAAAACAGGTAGGACAAGGCCGGATGATTCTGCCAATAGGTGATCAGGCTCATCAAGAGATCGGGGCGGCGCAGGCACGGTGAATCGGCTGGCGACGCGCCGCCGAGCGTGACATGGTTGCCGCCGCCGGTCCCCGTGTGGCGGCCGTCGAGCATGAATTTCTCGCTGCCCAGGCGCGCCAGGCGTGCCTCCTCGTAGAGCGTCAGGGTATTCGTCACAAGCTCCGGCCAGTTCAATGCCGGATGGATATTGACTTCGATCACGCCGGGATCGGGTGTCACCCTGAGTTCCTTGAGGCGCTCGTCGCGCGGTGGTGTGTAGCCCTCAATGCGCAGTTGCAGTTGAAGTGCCGCAGCGCTGTCCTCGATGGCGCCAAGCAGATCGACAAAATCCTCGAGCAGGGCGACGGGTGGCAGGAACACATGCAGCATGCCCGCACGCACCTCGGCGCAAAGGGCGGTATGCACGATCTCCCGGGGATCGTAGCTGGCCTTCGGCGCCTTGAGTTTGCGTTCGCTGCGCCTGGTTTCCGGCAAGTCGTCCGGCACATCGAAGGGATCGCGCAGGTGCTCGGTTTCCATGTCCTCCGGTGCCACCCAGGGCAGGGAGGCCAGCGGTAAGCGCAGACCTAGTGGCGAGTCTCCCGGCAGCAGGTAGAGATGCTCACGGCGCAAGGGCCAGGGACTGGAACGAAACTCCGCACGAGCCAGGCGTCGGCCCTTGGCGTTGTTGCGTGCGCTTTTTCGTTCATTGCTGCGGGGCAGGGGTTTCACCGGCAGGACATAGCCGACTGGTTCGCCCAAGCCGGATTCCATGAGTCGGGCCAGCCGCTTGCGCTCGTCGATGTCCTTGAGGTCGAGCTGCAGCGGGTCGAAATTTTCCGGCCAGCTGCGCTCCTGTTCGATAGCCAGTTGCACGTCCTCATAGGCCGGGATGACGAAGCGTTCGTCCAGCCCCAAATCACGCGCCAGCAGCACCATGAAACGCAGGGCGTCGGCACGTGTGTGCGTTGGCGTCGGCGTGATGGCAAGCAGGGCGGGATTGCGCCACAGCGGCACGCCGTCGATACGCCAGTAACATCCCAGCGCCCAGCGCGGTAGCGGTTCGCCCGGATACCACTTGCCCTGGCCGAAGTGCAGCAGCGCGCCCGGAGCGAAGCGTTGCTGCAGGCGCAGCAGGAGATCGCCGGCCAGTTCGCTCTTGCGCGGCGAAAGCGCGGTGAAATTCCACTCGGGACCGTCCATGTCGTCGATTGAAACGAAGGTCGGTTCGCCGCCCATGGTGAGGCGTACATCGTCGGCTTCCATCTCGGCATCGACCTGGTGCCCGAGATCGAGCATGGCCTGCCACTGGGCGTCGGTATAGGGTTTGGTGACGCGCGGATCTTCGTGGATGCGTGTGACCTGCATGGCGAAATCGAATTGCGTCTCGCACACCTCCGTGGCGCCGATCACCGGGGCGGCCGACGATGGCTGGGCCGTGCATGCCAGTGGAATATGCCCCTCGCCGGCCAGCAGTCCCGAGGTCGGGTCGAGGCCGATCCAGCCGGCACCGGGGATATAGACCTCGGTCCAGGCATGCAGGTCAGTGAAATCGTGGTCGGTGCCGGACGGGCCATCGAGAGATTTCTGGTCGGGCTTGAGCTGGATCAGATAGCCCGAGGTAAAGCGGGCTGCCAGGCCCAGATGGCGCAGAATCTGCACCAGCAGCCAGGCGGAGTCGCGACAGGAACCGCGCGCGAATTCCAGGGTCTGTTCCGGTGTCTGCACACCGGCTTCGAGGCGCACGATGTAGCCGACATCGCCTTGCACGCGCCGGTTGAGTTCGACCAGCAGGTCGATGGTGCGCAGCGGTTTGGCCAACAGCTCTGTGCGGGCGCGCTCAATCCAGGCCTGCAGGTGTGGCGTCAGTGCATCGGTTTCGAGATAGGGGGCGAGTTCGCGCTTCAATCCTTCGGGATAAGCGAAGGGGAAACTCTCCGCGAATTCTTCCATGAAGAAATCGAAGGGATTGATCACGGTCATGTCCGCAACCAGATCGACTGTCACCGTCAGCGCTTCGGTTTTGTCCGGAAAGACCAGGCGCGCCACCCAGTTGCCGAACGGGTCCTGTTGCCAATTCAGAAAATGCTGCTCGGGTTCAACCTTGAGCGAGTAACTGAGGATTGGCGTGCGGTCATGCGCTGCCGGACGCAGGCGGATTTCGTGTGGCCAAAGCTTGACCGGATGGTCGAAGCGATAGCAAGTCTTGTGGTTGAGCGCGACGCGGATGGTCATGGCCGCCTTGCCCCGCGCGGCGGCTTCAGTTCCACTCGAGTTTGGGCAGATCGGCGAAGGCGCGTCTCACGCCCTCGCCCCAGCTCTTGCGCAGTTGCTGGATGTAAACATCCTGTTCGTCGAAGCGGCAGCAATGGCCGATGCGAAAGCTGTCCCGATCGTAGCAGGTGAGATCGATCGGCAAGCCGACAGAAAGATTCGAGCGCATGGTGGAGTCAAAGGACACCAGCACGCACTTGATGGCGTCGTCCATGTTGGTACTTGCCGTGATAACTCGATCGATAATGGGCTTGCCGTATTTGACTTCGCCGATCTGGAAATAGGGCGTCTCGAGCGTGGCCTCGATGAAGTTGCCTTCGGAATAGACCAGGAACAGCCGCTGACTTTCTCCAAAAATCTGGCCACCAATGATGAAACTCGCCGAAGCATCGACGTTGCTCTGTTGCAGGTAGGGACCGTCGCGGTGACGCACTTCGCGCAGCGCGGCGCCGACCAGTTCCGCCACCTCGTACATCGAGCCGACATTCATGATGTTGGGCACATGCTCACGGCGGATTGCTTGCTCGATATGATTCAGCGTCGCCTGGGTCACCGCCAGGTTGCCCGAATTCACCAGAATCAGCGCCCGTTCGCCATATCGTTCAAAAGTACGCATCTTGCGAAACGTGGAAATGTTGTCGACACCGGCATTGGTGCGGGAGTCGGAGGCCAGCACAATGCCGGCATCAATCATGGTGGCAACACAGTAGGTCATGGGGTTGGCTGCATCAGACGCTTAATGCGCCACCTTAAAGCATAGTCCAGCCCGAAACAAGACTGGCGTGTTTGCCCTGTTCATGCGGCTTCCGACCAGAAGTATGTCTGGTTGATCAGATCGCCGATGGCATGGATGCGGCTCAGGAACTGGGTCAGATACTCGTGCAGACCCTGGTCGACCATGTCGTCGATGCTGCCGAATTTCAGGTCGGCGTGCAGCAGGCCGCTGTGTCGCGCCAGTTCGCCGGAACGCGGGCCATTGATTTCCTGCACCAGGCGATTGACCTCACTGGTGCAGGCGGCCAGGGAGCGCGGCATGTCGGCGCGCAGGACCAGCAGTTCGGCTACCCGCTTGGGCGTGATCAGATCCCGATAGACCTTGCGATAGGACTCGAAGGCCGACACCGAGCGCAGCAGCGCACTCCACTGGTAGTAGTCGCCAGCCCCGCCGATGTCGGCCAGGCTGGGCAGCAGGATGTGATATTTCACGTCGAGGATGCGTGCAGTATTGTCGGCACGCTCGAGGAAGGTGCCCAGGCGCAGGAAGCGGAACGCATCGTCGCGCAGCAGGGTGCCGTGGGTGACGCCGCGCGAGTGGTGCGAGCGTTCCTTGACCCATTCGAAGAAGGCCGAGACGCCGTCCTCGGCAATGCCGTTGGCCTGCATCTCGCGCATCTGCAACCAGGTATGATTGAGCGCTACCCACATTTCTGAGGTGATTGCGCCACGCACGGCCCGCGCATTTTCGCGGGCGTTCTGCAGACTGTTGAAAATCGACGCGGGATTGTCTTCGTCGAGCGCCATGAAACGCAGCACGGTGTCGGCGTTGATTTCGTCATAGCGCTTGGCAAAGTCGAAATGCAGGCCGCTGATCGACAGCATCGCACTCCAATGCTGGAACGGTTCGGCGGTCGAATGCTTGAGCAATGACATGCGGTAGGTCACGTCGAGCATGCGTGCGGTGTTCTCTGCGCGCTCCATGCTGCGCGCCATCCAGTACAGGTGATCGGCGGTGGAAGAGAGCATCAGTGCTCCAGCACCCACGTGTCCTTGGTGCCGCCGCCCTGGGATGAGTTGACCACCAGCGAACCCTGTTTCAGCGCAACCCGGGTCAGACCGCCCGGTACCATGGTGACCTCGTCGCGGCCGGAAAGTACGAAGGGGCGCAGGTCGATGTGGCGCGGCGCCACTTCGGATTCGACGAAAGTCGGGCAGGTGGACAAAGCCAGCGTCGGCTGGGCGATATACTTTTCCGGTGCGGCGATGATCTTGTCGCGGAAAATGCGCAGCTCTTCCTTGCTTGCTGCCGGCCCCACCAGCATGCCGTAGCCTCCCGAGCCGTGCACCTCCTTGACCACCAGCTCCGGCAGATGCGCCAGGACGTGTTGCAACTCCTTCGGCTTGCTGAGTTCCCAGGTCGGGACGTTGGAGAGGATAGGCTCTTCCCCGCAGTAAAAGCGGATCATTTCCGGTACATGAATGTACATGGCCTTGTCGTCGGCGATGCCGGTACCCACCGCATTGGCGAGGGTTACTTTGCCGCTGCGATACGCCTCGAACAGGCCGGGAACGCCCAGCATCGAATCCTTGCGGAATGCCAAGGGATCGAGAAAATCGTCGTCGATGCGCCGGTAAATCACATCCACACGCCGTGGGCCGTGGGTGGTGCGCATGAATACGATTTTATCGCGCACGAACAAGTCGTTTCCTTCGACCAGTTCGATGCCCATCTGCTGGGCGAGGAAGGCATGTTCGAAATAGGCGCTGTTGAATTGTCCCGGGGTGAGCAGGACGACGTTCGGATTGCTGGCACTCGCCGGCGCAACCGAGCGCAGATTGTTGAGCAGCAGATCGGGATAGTGTTCCACCGGCGCAATGGCCTGGCGCGCAAACAACTCGGGGAAGAGCCGCATCATCATCTTGCGGTCTTCGAGCATGTAGGAAACGCCCGAGGGCGTGCGCAGGTTGTCTTCCAGCACGTAATATTCGCCGGCATTGGCGCGCACCAGATCGATGCCGGCGATGTGCGAATAAATCTCGCCAGGTACCGCAACACCGATCATTTCCTTGTGGTACTGACTGTTGTT
>JBAYVV010000182.1:0-7545 GCA_041674465.1 Sterolibacterium sp. | reverse complement strand
TCGGCCGCCCGGTTAGTGGCCTGCATCCGTTGCGCGGTCAGAACAATGTTCAGGGTGCTTCCGATGCCGGCCTGATTCCGATGATGTATCCGGACTATCAGCGCGTGGACAATCCTTCGGTGCGCCACAAATTCGAGGCGTTCTGGGGCATGCCGCTGGACCCGCAACCCGGGTTGACCGTGGTCGAGACGCTTGATGCGGTTCATGCCGGCGTCATTCACGGCATGTATATCCTCGGCGAAAATCCGGCGATGTCCGATCCGGATCTGAACCATGCGCGCGCAGCCCTGGCGATGCTGGACTGGCTCGTGGTGCAGGACATTTTTCTGACCGAAACCGCGATGCTGGCCGATGTGATCCTGCCCGCGGCCGCGTTCGCCGAAAAAAATGGCAGCGTCACCAACACTGACCGGCTGGTGCAACGTGTCCGGCCGGCCCTGGTTCCCCCCGGCCAGGCCAAGGCCGACTGGTGGATCACCCAGGAGATCGCTCGCCGTCTCGGCCTGCCCTGGCAGTACGACCACATTGCCGAAGTGTATGAAGAAATGCGCCGGACGATGTCCTCGATCAAGGGAATCAGCTGGAGCAGGCTGGATCGCGAAGGTGCGGTGACCCATCCCTGTGCCGAAGAGCACACCCCTGGGCAGAGCGTTGTGTTCACCGAGCGCTTTCCGACGTCCGACGGGCGCGCCTGCTTCAAACCGGTCGACCTGCAGCCCGCTGCCGAACTGCCGGATGCCGAATATCCTTTTGTGCTCATTACCGGCCGTCAGCTCGAGCACTGGCATACCGGCGCGATGACCCGGCGCAGCCACGTACTCGACGCCATCGAGCCGGCCGCTACAGTCTCCGTGCATCCGCTCGATCTCGCGGCGTTTGACCGCCAGCCCGGCCAGATGTTGCGCCTGACCAGCCGGCGCGGCAGTCTTGCGCTGGCTGCCCGTGCCGACGAAGCAATTCCCCGCGGCGCGGTGTTCGTCGCCTTTGCCTACCATGAGGCCGCTGCCAATTTGCTCACCAATCCGCAACTCGATCCGGCGGGCAAGATTCCTGAATTCAAATTCTGCGCGGTGAAGGTAGAGGCTGGCTGAAGCTGGCAGGTTAGAGGCGGAAAACCAGAGCAGCTCCAAGCTTCGGCTGTGGACTGGTCTGGCTAGAATTTGCCGCAGTTTGTCGCGACATTTGCCGAGCTCCACCTCTCCGAGGAAACACATGATGCAAGCCATCTCTTACTTCCGCTGCAATGCTGCCCTGCTGGCAGCGACCCTGATGCTTCTCAGCGCATGTGGTGGTGGCGGTGGCGGTGTCGTGGACGAGACCACCTCGACCACCGCAGGCGCCTCTTCCACAACCACGACGAGCACCACCAGCACCACGCAGGCTGCCCCCAGTCTGTCCTTGTCCGGGGTGGCGGCGACTGGCGTGCCCTTGCTCGGTGCAACCGTCAGAGTGGTCGATTCGATTGGGACGCCGGTCAGTTTCCTGGATGCCTCCGGCGCACTAGTCAGCAGCGGCGCTACCAGTCCCGCAGACGGTGCTTATCGGCTGGTGCTTGCCAATGGCTCTCCGCGCGTACCGCTGTTCATCCAGGTCGCCGGAACGGATGCCACGGGAGCCCCGGTGGTCCTGCATTCCCTGCTGCAGACAGCCACGCTGCCCATGATCGCCAACATCACGCCCGTGACGAATGCCGTGGTGGCTTTGCTGCTTGGGAGCGATCCGAAAAGCGTCTTCGCGGATGCCATCAACAACGCCAGTGGCATCGCGCTGCTAGGCAATGCAACTGCTGTCACCGCCGCTTCGGATCTGGTCAAGACGGTCATCAAGGCCAATCTGACCGACGGCAAAATTTCTGACAGCAAGAAACTCGATATTTTCCAGGATGCCGCATTTGCTGCCAACAAGAGTGGACTGGACGCGGCTCTGGAAGGTCTGAGAATCCAGATCGTCAAAGGTGCGGGCGGAAAGACGCAGTTGCTGTTCAGCAATAAATTCAATTTGCCGGGCGTGTCGGAGGCATCTCTGGACCTGGCGACAGCCAAGGCTGAACTCAGCCTGGCGACGGGAGGCAGTGTTGCCAAGGCACTTGTCTCGGGAAAGGCAACCACCAGCGCGACCAAATCCGTAGCCAACCTCGCAACGCTCGACAACCTCAGCGTCGATTTGAACAAGCTGTTCGCCGTCAACGCCGCGGCCAGCGATTTCATCGCTTCCAACAAGATCGATGCCGCATACACGCACAACGGACGCAACCGGCAATACCTGGCCGACAAGCTTGCCGCCTATGCCGAGAACGACTATCAGCTCAGCAAAATACAAGTGCTGGGCTGTGCCGTAAATCCGATTCCAACGGCGGGCTGCAGCAAGTTTCTGGTCTCGGCCCTGGTCATGGACAAGTCCGGGCAGCGCGCTGAAGTGTTCAGCGATGTTGCCGCGCCGCCGGCCACCGCCACTGCGAGTTGGACACTGGCGGGCAACGGCCTCAGCGCCGAGTATGCGGTCTATCCGGCGGCCTACGCCAGCTACAACTTCGATGGCACGCTGACGACCGGCGCAAGCGCAAATCCGGGTTACGGCGTGCAGGTCGTGATCGCCCCGCCGGCCGGTGACACCACCAGCAGAATTGTGCAGATCCCCAGCGGCTACAGCCTCCAGTTTGCCTATTGCAATTCGAGCACGTTCTGCGTCAAGACCCTTCCGACGGTGAATCCGGTCGCAACCGGAGAATTGCAGGACATGCTGGCCCAGCCACTGAGTGTCGGCGCACTCGGCAACCTGGATTCGGCGGCAGGCGCGAAATTTCAGGTTTCCCTGTCCGGTTCCACTACTTTGAGCCCGGTCTATCTCGCCGCCGAGGTGCCGCGAGACCTCAGCAGTGCGCCTTTCCCCATGCTCAACGGGCTGGCCGCCAAGCCGCTCACCAAAACCGACATCAGCGCCAGTACCGGTTTGACCTTGTCCTGGGCAGATTGGGCCGCAGCCAATCCCGACATGCATGTGTTCCTGGCACGTGCGCTGGTGACCAGCGCCACCTCCTTCGCGTATTCGGACGCCACGCTGCCGGTCGTAACCGGGACGGGTATCAGGATTCCGAAGCTGACGCTACCTTCAGGATTTGTTCCGACCCGCTATCAGGTCTGGCTGGGTGCGCAGGACGCGCTGGGGCGGCGCTATTTCAGCCAGTTTTCCGGGGCGCCGTAAGTGCGCAAATAAAGCGGCTATACCGGATTGTTGATATCGATGAAATTGCAGGACAGTCCGAACTGGTCCTGCAAGTGCGTGCCCAGCGCCTGAACCCCGTATCGTTCGGTGGCATGATGACCGGCGGCGATGAAGGAAATCCCCGTCTCGCGCGCCAGGTGCACGGTCTGTTCCGAAATCTCGCCTGAGACAAAACAATCCGCACCGGCAACGATGGCTTCCTCAAAGTAGCCCTGGGCGCCCCCGGAGCACCAGGCGATGCGCTGCAATGTCTTTCCGGGATCCCCAATCAGTTGCGGCATGCGGCCGAGGCTTTTCCCCATGCGCGCGGCAAGATCTCCTGCGGTGATCGCCTCGCAACTGCCCAGAAAACCAAGCTGCTGTTCGCCAAAGCGACCCGTGACCGACCATCCCAGACGTAGTGCCAGTTGCACGTTGTTGCCCAGTTCGGGGTGGGCGTCGAGCGGCAGGTGATAGGCATACAGGTTGATGTCATGGGCCAGCAGCGTCGCCAGGCGGCGCTTGCGAAAGCTCAGGATACGATGGTCCTCGGATTTCCAGAACCAGCCGTGATGCACCAGTATGGCATCGGCCTTGTTGACAACAGCGGTGTCGATCAGCGCCTGGCAGGCGGTGACGCCGCAAACGATGCGCCGCACTTCCGCCCGGCCTTCCACTTGCAGGCCGTTTGGGCAATAATCACGGAAGCGTGCTGCTTCCAGGCGTTCATCGAGATAACGTGCAAGATCATCGCGCTGCATGGACATTCTCCAATCTAGGATAGCGAAGTATGCACCGACTCTGGCTGATTTTTGCGCAAACCGTCACGCTCTGCGTGGCCGTATTGTTTGTTCTGCAGACCCTCAAGCCGGAATGGCTGACGCGCGACACCCCGGGCGGCACGGCAAATATCGTTTCGGTTCAGGAGGTACTGCCCGGCACTGGCGGCGATGCGCGCAAGGTGGTTTCATACAGCGACGCGGCGAAGCGGGCGCTGCCTTCCGTGGTGCATATTTACACCAGCCAGGAAATCAAGACGCCGCGCAATCCTTTCCTGAATGATCCGTTTTTCCGGCATTTTTTCGGCGACCGCTTCGACATGCAGCCACAGCGCCGTTCCGGCCTGGGTAGCGGCGTCATCGTCAGCGCCGACGGCTACATCCTCACCAATTACCACGTGGTTGAAGCGGCTGACGAGATCGAAATCGCCACCCAGGATGGACGCAAGCTCAAGGCGCGCGTGGTCGGCTCAGATCCCGATTCCGATCTGGCGGTGGTACGCCTGGACATCGGCAATGGCAGCAAGCTGCCCGCCGTGACTTTCGCGGCTGCCGAATCCTTGCGCGTCGGCGATGTGGTGCTGGCCATCGGCAACCCCTTCGGTGTCGGCCAGACCGTTACGCATGGCATCGTCAGTGCACTGGGCCGCTCGCACCTGGGCATCAACACGTTTGAAAATTTCATCCAGACCGATGCCGCCATCAATCCCGGCAATTCGGGCGGTGCGCTGGTCGACTCGAACGGCCATTTGGTCGGCATCAATACCGCAATCTTTTCGCAAAGCGGCGGTTCGATGGGTATCGGATTCGCGATCCCGGTATCGCTGGCAAAGAGCGTCATGGAGCAGATCATCCGCTCCGGTTCGGTGACGCGCGGCTGGATCGGTGTCGAAGTTCAGGAACTCACGGATGAACTGGCTGAATCGTTCAAGCTGCCGAATAAACAGGGTGCGCTGATCGCCGGCGTGATGCGCGGCAGTCCCGCCGACCACGCCGGGATCCGGCCCGGCGATATTCTGCTGACGGTGGCCGGGAAGCCAATCGGTGATGCACAAAGCATGATCGAACTGATTTCGGCGCAAACCCCAGGTCAGCAGACGCAGATCAGATTACGCCGCGCCGGTAAGGAAGTCGATCTGACCGTGACGATCGCCAAGCGGCCGAAGCCGAATACCGAGTAAGAGAAACTACGACTGATCCGCTTCCGAGGGCAAGGCCGTTTTCGCTGGTCTGGAGATGAATCCGGCGATGATGATGCCGATTTCGTAGAGCAGCCAAAGCGGGATCGCCAGCATGAATTGCGACAACACATCAGGGGGCGTGAATACTGCGCCGACTACAAAGGCGCCAACGATCACGTAGGGCCTGATCTCCTTGAGTTTCCCCACGCTGACCAGACCGGTCATGACCAGCACGATGACCAGGACCGGCACCTCGAAGGTGATGCCGAAAGCCAGAAAGGTCGACATGACGAAGGAGAGGTACTTGTCGATGTCGGTCATGACCGCCACGCCCTCCGGCGCAAACTGGTTGACGAAAACGAACACCGTCGGAAAGACGACGAAATAGGCAAACGCCATCCCCGTGAAAAACAGGAGGACGCTGGACACCAGCAGCGGCAGGGTCAGCTTTTTTTCGTGGGCATACAGGCCGGGTGCAACGAAAGCCCAGGCCTGATACAGCACATAGGGCAAAGCGATGAGAAAGGCCAGCATCAGTGTGACCTTCATCGGCACGAAGAACGCGCCGGCGACGTCCGTGGCGATCATCTGGCCGCCCCTTGGCAGCGCGGCCAGCATGGGCTTGGCCAGCAGGGTGTAGATTTCGCGCGCCCAGGAGACCAGGCAGAGAAACACCACGATCACCACCACAATCGACCGGATCAGGCGATCACGCAACTCGATCAGATGGGAGAAGAAGCTTTCCTGAATTTCATACATGGCTGGCGGGATTGCTTTCTACTTTTGTGGCGTTGTCGGGGTCGGCAGGCGTGGAAGGGGTACGCTCAACTGCCGTAGCGGCTGCCATGACATCCTCAAGCGATGGCAGTGGCACAGGCGCATCGACAACGACGGGCGCATTGTCATTGTCCGGCGGGGCAATGGTCTGATTCAGGGAGTTTTCGACGGAATGCATTTCCTGGTGCAGCGAGGTTTCGAATTCGCGCGTCTCGCTGGCCACCTGTTCCTGCAGTTTTTTCAGTTCGTCGAGTTGAATCTCGCGATTGATGTCGGACTTCACGTCATTCACGTAGCGCTGCAGGCGACCCATCAATATGCCGATGGTCCGGGCGACTTTGGGCAGGCGTTCCGGACCGATGACGATCAGCGCCACCAAGGCGATAACCACCAGTTCGGAAAAACCGACGTCGAACATGCGGAGGTGCCGGGGAGCCGAAAGGAGGCGTTAGCTCTTGACCTTTTCCTTGATCTCGCCTTCGAGGGTATGACCGCTCTGCGGAACAGGCTCGGCGCCCGTGGGTTTTTCCGCAGTGCCGTCGCGCATGCCTTCCTTGAAGCCTTTGACGGCACCGCCCAGATCCGAACCGATATTGCGCAGCTTCTTGGTGCCGAACACCAACATCACGATTACCAGTACGATCAGCCAGTGCCAGATGCTCAAGCTGCCCATGTGTTTCTCCTTATTTACGGATCATTGTGCCGAGCGGTTGTGGCCCGCCCAGAATGTGCATGTGCAAATGATACACCTCTTGCCGGCCGATCCGCCCGGTATTGATGATGCTGCGAAAGCCGTCCGGCAGTCCTTGTTCACGCGCCAGGCGGCCGGACAGGGCGAGCATCTTGCCGAGTACGGCGACGTGCTGCAGTTCGGCCTCGAGCAATGATGGGATGTGCAGTTTGGGGATGATCAGGAAATGCACCGGGGTGACCGGATTGATGTCGTGAAAAGCGAAAACATCATCATCCTCATAGACTTTCTTGCTGGGTATTGCGCCGCTGGCGATTTTGCAGAAGAGACAGTCGTTCATGCGCCACCTGCAGTCCGTGAGTTCTTCTCGTCTATGCCGGAGATGCCTTCGCGCCGCCGAAATTCAGCCAGCACGTCATCCACGCCCAAGCCGTTGTGGGCGAGCAGAATCATGCTGTGAAACCACAAGTCGGTGACTTCGCGCACCAGGTGCAGGCGATCGCCATCCTTGGCGGCCATGATGGTTTCAGCGGCTTCTTCCGCCACTTTTTTGCAAATGCTGTCGGTACCTTTGGCATAAAGGCTGGCGACGTAGGATGACTCGGGCGCTGAACCCTTGCGCTCGGCCAGGGTGGCCTGGACGCGATGAATGACTTCGAGGTCGATCATTTAAGCTCCTGTGAAAGATTCCCTATCCTGATGCAGGCGAAAAGCTACAATAGTCCGTACTGCCCAACAGATTCACGCCAGAAACCTGGGCGTCATGGACATGCCTGTCGAGCGGGCGCAAACCGAATCATACTGCCTGCGAGCCGCAAAACCATAATGCTGGCCAAGGGTGGATCGATCGGGATCTCATGTTCGGAGGTTAGATGCAGGCTGAGGGAGACCAGAAGAAGGAAGGCTCGGAGGAAGC
>JBAYVV010000181.1:0-7664 GCA_041674465.1 Sterolibacterium sp. | reverse complement strand
CAGGGCGCCAGACCCGCGTTTGTGCGGCAAATTCCTGACGCAAGGCAGCACTGCGGATTTGCAGACGCTGCTTCTTCAAGGCCAGTTCGACCAACCTTGGCGTCACCGGTTTTCCTCGAGATGTGCGAGCAATGCCTCGCGATCCTGTTTCAGTTCGGCCAGGCTCGCGGCAAACAGGCCCGATTCACTGCGTGAATGACGCTGCGCCAGGAGCAGGGCGAGCCCGCTACCCAGCAGAAATACCAGCGTGCACAGGCCGACTACCAGCAGGCGATGCGAGTCCCACCAGAGCAAGGTGAGAAAGATCGCCAGGAACACCAGGCCGATGCAAAACAGCAGCACGGCGAGCGCACCATACGCGACGATGCCAAGCAGGCGCAGCTTTTCTTCTTCAAGCTCGGCGGCGAGCAGTTCGAAGCGCGTCTGCGCCATCGCCAGCGCAGTGGCCATCAGGCCGCGCAGGGACGCCAGCAATCCTCTGCCGGGCGGCTGGGATGTCATCAGCGGTCTAGCGACGGCCGACCAGCAAGCCGATCAAAAAGCCCACGCCAGCTGCAATGCCGACTGCGCTCCAGGGATTGTCATGCACATAATCGTCGGCAACACGGCCTGCCTGCTTGGCCTTGTCGACAATGGCCGCTTCGGCATCGGCGAGCTTGGCCTTGGCCGTGGCCAGGTGATCCTGTGCCTTGGCGCGCAGTTCCGAGATCTTTTCACCGGCCTGGCCGGCGGTGCTGCGCAACAACTCTTCGGTGTCGGCAACCACCACTTTGAAATCGGCGATGAGTTTTTCCTTGCTGCCTTGGGTCATGTCGTTCATGGGGCTCTCCTAATGTGAGTCGGACGGGATGTACAGATGCGGGCAGAGTACCGATTATCAAGCGCTGAGGCAATGATCTGGGTCACAAATTCCAGTCGTAGTCGATACTCAGTGGGGCGTGATCGGAAAAGCGCTGATCCTTGTAGATGGCCGTTTGGTTCGCACTTTGCGCCAGGGAAGGCGTGGCGATCTGGTAGTCGATGCGCCAGCCGACGTTCTTGGCCCAGGCCTGGCCGCGATTCGACCACCAGGTGTATTGATCGGGCATGTCCGGACAGAGGCGCCGGAACACATCAACCCAGCCGAGTTCGTCGAAGGTGCGCGTGAGCCACTGCCGCTCCTCGGGCAGGAAGCCGGAATTCTTCTGGTTGGCGCGCCAGTTCTTGAGATCAATCGGCTGGTGGGCGATGTTCCAGTCGCCGCAGATGACGATTTCGCGCCCTTCGCGGCGTAGCGCATCGAGTTGCGGATAGAAGAGTTCCATGAAGCGGAACTTGGCTTCCTGCCGCTCCGGCGAACTCGAGCCGGAGGGGAGATACACCGAGATCACGCTGAGCTTGCCCTGGTCGACACGCAGATAGCGGCCCTCGGCATCGAACTCGGCGTTGCCGATGCCGGCCGAGACACGCTCCGGCGTGTGTCGTGAATAGATCCCGACGCCGCTGTAGCCGCGCTTTTCGGCGCAATGGAACCAGCCTTGCAGGCCCGCGGGCATGCGCATGTCATCGCTGAGGTCGCTCTCCTGCGCTTTGAGTTCCTGCAGGCAAACGAAGTCGGCTTGCTGAGCTTGCAGCCAGTCGAGGAAGCCCTTGCTGAACGCTGAGCGGATACCGTTGAGATTTATTGAAATGATGCGCAGCATGTAGAATGCAACCTTCGCCAGCTTCAAGGAATGCCGTGGATTTTAGCCGGGAATTCATCGAGTTTGCGTGCGAGCGCAGTGTCCTGCGTTTTGGCGAATTCAAGACCAAAGCCGGGCGTCTGTCGCCCTACTTTTTTAATGCCGGACTGTTCAACGACGGTGCGTCACTGGCACGGCTGTGCGGGTTTTATGCGCGCGCCATCCTGTCCTCGGCAATCCCGTGCGACATGCTCTTCGGTCCGGCCTACAAGGGCATTCCGCTGGTCGCCGGTACCGCCATGGCGCTGGCCGGGCAGGGGCGCAACCTGCCCTACTGCTACAACCGCAAGGAAGCCAAGGATCACGGCGAGGGTGGCATGACCATCGGCGCAGAACTGGCGGGTCGGGTGCTGATCATCGACGATGTGATCTCGGCCGGTACATCGGTACGCGAGTCAGTGGATATCATCCGCGCCGCCGGCGCGATACCCGCCGGCGTGGTCATTGCGCTCGACCGCATGGAACGCGGCAGCGGCGCGGAACAGCGCTCTGCGGTGCAGGAAGTACAGCAGAAATTTGGCATGCCGGCGATCAGTGTCGCCAATCTCGATGACCTGATCGGCTTTTTGCAGGGCAGCCCGGAATTGCAGAAATATCTCTCGGCCGTGACTCAATATCGTGCGCAATATGGTGCCAAGGAAAGCTGACATGAAACTACCCTTTGCCGTCATCAGCCTGCTGTTGCTTGCTCTGCAGATGTCGCCCGCGCAAGCGGGCAAAACCTATTGTTGCAGCGACGCCAACGGTCACCAGGCCTGCGGCGATTCGCTGCCGCGCGAGTGCTTCGGTCGTGCCTACCGCGAACTCAGCGAGCGCGGTACGCTGCTACGTCAGATCGATGCGCCGCTGACGGCCGAGCAGCAGGCGCAGCGTGATGCGGCGCAGGAGCAGAAGAAAAAAGAGGAACGCGCGGCCATGGAAGAGAAGCGCAAGAATCAGGCGCTGCTCAACACCTATACCAGCGAGAAGGACGTCGACATTGCCCGTGACCGTGCTCTAGCCGATCTCGAAGCGCGTGCCAAAGAGGTCCAGGCCAAATTGACCGATGCCACCAAGCGCAAGCAGAAGCTCGAAGGCGAAATGGAGTTTTACAAGAAGAAGCCCGTGCCGCCGGAACTGAAGGAGCAGATCAAGGGCAGCGAAACCGAAATGAAGGCGCAACAGGCCGCGATCGATGCGAAGAAGCAGGAAATGGATCAGGTGCGCGTCAAGTTCGAGGAGGAGAAGAAGCGTTACCTCGAACTTATGCGGGGTGGCAAGGCTGGCGCTGCGTCAGGCAAATAGGCACTTCAATTCGGAAGGAAGCGAAATGCCCACTATCAGCATGTTTTTCGGCATCGTGATAGCCATGTATTTCAAGGACACCAAACAGCATCATTTGCCTCACATTCATGCACGGTATCAGGATTCCAAGGCGGTTTTTGCCATTGACGATGGACGCATCCTTGATGGTGATTTTCCGCCGCGCCAGACAAGACTGGTACAGGCCTGGATCGAAATTCACCGTGAAGATCTGGATGCGGACTGGGCACTTGCGGCGATGGGCGAAGAGCCATTCCGCATTCCCCCGCTGCAATAAGGAGGAAGTCATGTTGCTGGACGTTGTGAAAGTAGAAGCGCGTGACGGGCATCTGCTATTCCTGGAATTTGAGAACGGCGAACGCCGCGTGTTTGATATGGCCGATTTATTTGAGGAAAAGCCCTTCAATCGGCTCAAAGGGTCTCCTGTTTTTGCCGTTGCGCGTGTGGGTCTTGGTACGGTGGTCTGGCCCGGCAATATCGACATAGCGCCCGAAACGCTTTACATCGATTCCAGACCGACTGAAACTTGGCCGCAGTGAAGCTCCCAGCCAAGCCCCGAGCCTGGAACCTTTAATACCCTTGAATTGATACGGGGCGGCAAGGCTGCTGCTGCGTCAGGCAAATAGTTGTTGCCGTGACGAGGCCCGACATGCTCCCATTATGGCAATCAGACAGCTTCTCAGCCGCCGAGCTTCTTGCGCAACAGTTCATTCACCTGCTGCGGGTTGGCTTTGCCTTTGGTGGCCTTCATCGCCTGACCGACCAGGGCATTGAAGGCTTTTTCCTTGCCGGCGCGGAATTCCTCGACTGATTTCGGGTTGGCGGCGAGCACCTCGTCGATAAGTTTTTCGATCGCGCCGCTGTCGGTGATCTGCTTGAGTCCCTTGGCTTCGATGATGGCGTCTGCGCTGGCACCTTCGCCATTCCAGAGCGCATCGAAAACATCCTTGCCAAGCTTGTTGGAGATGGTGTTGTCGGCGATGCGCAGGACCAGGCTGGCGAGTTGCACCGGGGAAACCGGCGCTTCTCCGATTTCCTTGCTGTCCTTGTTGAGGCGCGCGGCGAGATCGCCCATGATCCAGTTGGCGCAGGTCTTGGCGAGCGTCGCCGAAGGGCCGCCCCGAGGCGGGGCAGTGATAACCATGGAGCGAAGCGAACTTCCGTCACCCCCTTCCCCGGGAAGGGGGGTGGGGGGTAGGTCTTTTTCCTTACCAGCGGCGGTGAGGCAGTCCTCGAAATATTGCGCGATCTCGCGACTGGCAGTCAGGGCTACGGCGTCGTAGGCGGAGAGGCCGTATTCGCGCTCGAAGCGTGTCCTCATTTCGGCCGGCAATTCGGGCATGGCGGCCTTGACCGATGCAATCCAGGTCGGGGCTATTTCCAGCGGCAGCAGGTCGGGGTCGGGGAAGTAGCGGTAGTCCTGCGCATCTTCCTTGCTGCGCATGCTGCGGGTCTGCCCGGTGGCCGGATCGAACAGCACGGTGGCTTGATGAATCCTGCCGCCGTCTTCGAGCGTCTCGATCTGCCATTTGACTTCGTACTCGATTGCCTGCTGCAGGAAGCGGAAAGAGTTGAGATTCTTGATTTCGCGGCGCGTGCCAAGCGGTTCGCCAGGACGACGCACCGAGACATTGGCGTCGCAACGGAAGGAACCTTCCTGCATGTTGCCGTCGCAGATGCCGACCCAGCGCACCAGTGCATGCAGCGCCTTGGCGTAAGCGACGGCTTCGGCGGCCGAGCACATGTCGGGTTCGGTGACGATTTCCAGGAGCGGCGTGCCGGCGCGGTTGAGGTCGATGCCGGTCTTGCCGTGGAAATCTTCGTGCAGTGATTTACCCGCGTCTTCTTCAAGATGGGCGCGCGTCAGATGCACGGTCTTTTCATAGGCTTGCGCCCCGGGTTTGCTGGGTGCGACCAGGATGGTCAAAGTGCCGCCCTTGACCACCGGCAACTCGAACTGGCTGATCTGGTAGCCCTTGGGCAGGTCGGGGTAGAAGTAATTCTTGCGGGCGAACACCGAACGCGGAGCGATTTCGGCGCCGACCGCCAGACCGAACCGGATCGCACATTCGACCGCTGCCTTGTTGAGCACCGGCAACACGCCGGGCAGCGCCAGATCGACGGCGCAGGCCTGGACATTCGGCGAGGCGCCGAAGGCGATCGACGCGCCGGAAAAAATCTTCGAATTGGTGCGAAGCTGGGCGTGGGTTTCCAGCCCGATGACGATTTCCCAACTGTTTGACATCACAGTTCCTCCGGCATGCGCAGGTGCCAGTCGGTGGCTTGCTGGTATTGGTGGGCGAGGTTGAGCATGCGCGCCTCGTCGAAATAGTTGCCGAGCAGTTGCAATCCCACCGGCATGTTGCCGGCACCGAAGCCGCAGGGCAGGGAGATGCCCGGCAGACCGGCGAGGTTGGCCGAGGTGGTGTAGATGTCGGACAAATACATCTGCACCGGGTCGTCGCTCTTGGCACCGATCTCGAAAGCGACGCTGGGCGTGGTCGGGCTGGCGATGACATCGCACTGCTGGAAGGCGGCACGGAAGTCGTCGGCGATCAGGCGGCGGATTTTCTGCGCCTGCAGGTAGTAGGCATCGTAGTAGCCGTGCGAAAGCACATAGGTGCCGATCAGGATGCGCCGCTTGACCTCGGCACCAAAGCCTTGGGCGCGTGTCTTGCAGTACATGTCGGACAGATCGCCGTAGTCCGGGGCACGGTAGCCGTAGCGCACGCCGTCGAAGCGCGACAGGTTGGAACTGGCTTCAGCCGGGGCGATGACGTAGTAGGCGGGGACCGACAGGCCCGAGTTGGGCAGGCTGATCTCGACGGTTTGTGCGCCGAGTTTGCGGTATTCGGCCAGCGCGGCATCGACGGCGGCACGCACATCGTCGGACATGCCCTGGGCGAAGAACTCCTTGGGCAGGCCGATGCGGATGCCGGTCAGCGGCTGCTCCAGATTGCGGCTGTAATCTTCGGCCGGGCGTTGCAGCGAAGTCGAATCGCGGGCGTCGTACCCTGCCATGGCATTGAGCAGCAGCGCGCAGTCCTGTGCCGACTTGGCTAGCGGTCCGCCCTGGTCGAGCGAGGAGGCGTAGGCGATCATGCCGTAGCGCGATACCACGCCATAGGTCGGCTTGATCCCGGTCAGTCCGCACAGTGCGGCCGGCTGGCGGATCGAGCCACCAGTGTCGGTGCCTACCGCCGCGGGAGCCATGCGTGCGGCGATGGCCACCGCCGAGCCGCCCGAGGAGCCGCCCGGCACGCACCGGGTATTCCAGGGGTTCCTGGACGGGCCGAAGAAGGAGTTTTCGGTGGAAGAGCCCATCGCAAACTCGTCCATGTTGCATCTGCCCAGCGTGACCATGCCAGCCTTCTTGAATTGCTCGACGACATGCGCATCGTAGGGGCTGACGAAATTAGCCAGCATTTTCGAGCCGCAGGTGGTAAGCCAGCCCTGCATGCAGAAAATGTCCTTGTAGGCGAGCGGGATGCCCAGCAAAGGGCCGCAATCGTTGACTCCACCGGTAGCCAGGCGCGCATCGGCGGCGCGCGCTTCGGCCAGCGTCGCGGCACGGTCCAGCGTGATGAAGGCGTTGAGCAGCGGGTTGAGCTTCTCGCAACGGTCGAGGAACAGCGTAGTCAGTTCTACGCTGGAAATGGCTTTGGACACCAGAGCGCCGGACAATTCCTTGAGGGAGGCGTTGATCATGTCAATTCGCCTCCGCTCTATGGAGGCGCAGATCAGTAGCCCCCGCCTCTGGGGCGGGGGATGGGGGGTGGGGGGCCACACATGGAAGCGAATGAATCGTCAGATTCATTCGATTACTCTGGGCACTAGATACAGACCGGCTTCGGTTTCCGGGGCGACCGCCTGGAATGCTGTACGCTGATCCGGTTCGGTGACGCAATCCTCACGCAGGCGCTGGGAAACCTCCTGGGCGTGGGCCATGGGCGCGATGCCTGTGGTATCGACGGATTGCAGTTGCTCGATGAGCCCCAGGATGCCGTTGAGGACTTCGCTGGTCTGGGCCGCTTCGGCAGAGGAGATTTCGATGTTGGCCAGGCGCGCGATGCGCCCGACCTGTTCAAGATTTATGGACATGCCGCGACTCGGAAGGCTGTGTTACAAAGCGTGATAGAGTATCATACGTCGTTTTTCCAGCGCACCCTTTTGTTGAGCATCGGGGCTGATACCGCCTCATTTCTGATTGGGATTTTCGATGTTCAGTGTTTTGCGTTCTTATTTCTCAAATGACCTGGCGATCGACCTCGGCACTGCCAACACGCTGATTTACCTGCGCGGCAAGGGCATCGTCCTGAACGAGCCGTCGGTGGTGGCGATTCGCACCGAAGGTGGTCCCAACGCCAAGAAAACCATACAGGCCGTCGGCATGGCGGCCAAGGACATGCTGGGCAGGACGCCGGGCAACATCACGGCCATCCGGCCGATGAAGGACGGCGTGATCGCCGACTTCACCGTGACCGAGCAGATGCTCAAGCAGTTCATCAAGAAAGTGCATGACTCGCGCCTGTTCTCGCCGAGTCCACGCATTATCATCTGCGTGCCGAGCGGTTCGACCCAGGTGGAGCGCCGCGCCATTCGCGAATCGGCGCTGGGCGCCGGGGCCAGTCACGTATACCT
>JBAYVV010000180.1:0-7849 GCA_041674465.1 Sterolibacterium sp. | reverse complement strand
GCCAAAGGAGACGTTGCCGCCCTTGGATGCACCGCTCTTCACCTGATGCGGATCGACATCCAGCGCCATGAACGAAACCTCGGCATCGACGAGAAATTCACCGATGCGCCGGCCGGTCAGGCCGTAGCCGCAGAGGATGACGTGGCGGTTCAGGCTGAAGGCGCCGACCGCGATGTCGTGGATCGCCTTGGCCTGGTGCGCCCAGTCGCCTCGCGCCAGCTTGCCCTCCAGGCGCGATACATGCTCGATCAGGAAGGGGGCAATGAACATTGACAGCAGCATCGCCGCGAGCGTGATCTGGAAGGCGTCGATGCCGATCAGTTTGAGTTCATAAGCCAACCCAATCAGTACCAGGCCGAATTCGCCCGCCTGGGCAAGCTGGGCAGCCGAGCGCATGGCCACCGGCGTGGGTGTGCGCGCAATGCGCGTGATGCAGAACACCACCAGACCCTTGCCGGCGATCAGCAAAGCCACGGCCAGCATAAGTCGGGCGAAATTGGCCAGGACGAAACCGAGATCAAGCGTCATGCCGACTGTGATGAAAAACAGGCCGAGCAGGATGTCGCGGAATGGCCGGATGTCGGCCTCGACCTGGTGCCGGTAGATGGTCTCCGAGATCAGCATGCCGCCGACGAACGCCCCCAGCGCCAGCGACATGCCGGTCTGGCCCGTGATCCAGGCCAGCCCAACGACGATCCAGAGTGTCGCGAGCACAAACAGTTCCTCGGAGTGCCGCCGCGCGACCACATCGAAGAAACGCTGCATCAGCCATTGCCCGAGGCCGATCAGCAGACTCAGCACCAGGACCGCTTCCAGAGTTGCCAGCAACATCGCACCGACCATGTTCTCGCCCGGCTTGGCCAGCGCCGGGAACAGAATCAGGCAGGGCACCACGGCCAGGTCCTGAAACAGCAGCGCACCCATGGTCTGCCGTCCCGAGCGCGAATGCAGCTCAAGACGCTCTGACAACAGGCGCGCCACAATCGCGGTGGAGGACATCGCCACCGCCAGGCCCACCGCCAGGCCTGCGCGCCACCCTTGTGCGTAACCGAACCAGGTGACCAGCATGGTCCCCGCCGCCGTCAGGATGACTTGCGCAGCGCCGAAGCCGAACACCAGTCGACGCATGGTCTTGAGCCGTGACAAGCTGAATTCGAGACCGATCGAAAACATCAGGAAGACCACACCGAAGTCAGCGATATTCTCCACGCTCTGGTTCTCGGCCAGCACCTTGAGGCCATGCGGACCCAGCGCGATGCCGATGGTCAGATAGGCGAGGATCGCCGGCAGCTTCATGCGTTGCGCCAGGGCCACCATAGCCACGGCGGCAGTCAGCAGCAGAATGATGTTGAAGAGTTGCGATTGCACGATGCGTGATTAGGACCTGTTATGACAATCCGGATTGTATCGGGCTGACAGTGACATTGCGATGAATGTATCTCGCGAAGACGCAGAGGCATATTCGCATCAGGTTAGAATTCTTTGGAACTCATGCGGCTTGCCTGGGTTCCTTGGAAATGGACGTGAATGAAAATTCTCATCATTGAAGACCAGCAGAAAACCGGTGACTATCTCAAGCAGGGGCTGAGCGAGGCGGGCTTTGTCACCGACCTGGCGCGCGACGGCATGGACGGCCTGCATCTTGCGCTCAGCGAACCCTATGATCTGGTCGTGCTCGACGTCATGCTGCCCTCGCTCGACGGCTGGAAGATACTCGAGACGCTGCGCCGCGCCGGCAAGGACATGCCGGTGCTGTTCCTCACGGCGCGCGACCAGGTGGCGGACCGTGTCAAGGGACTGGAACTCGGCGCCGACGACTACCTGGTCAAGCCGTTCGACTTCGCCGAACTCCTGGCGCGGGCCCGCTCCCTGTTGCGCCGAGGCAAAACCAAGGAACCGGAACTGCTGCGCGTCGCCGATCTCGAACTCGACCTGCTGCGACGGCGCGTCTCACGCGCCGGCCGGCGCATTGACCTGACCGCCAAGGAATTCACCCTGCTCGAACTGCTGCTGCGCCGCCAGGGCGAGGTACTGCCGCGCTCGCTGATCGCTTCCCAGGTCTGGGACATGAATTTTGACAGCGATACCAATGTCATCGAAGTCGCGGTGCGCCGCCTGCGCGCCAAAATGGACGACGATTTCGAACCCAAGCTGATCCGCACCGTGCGCGGCATGGGCTACGTACTCGAGGGCCCTGAACTGTTGTGAATAAGGCACCGTCGCTGACCATCCGCCTGGCCCTGCTTTTTGCCGCGGTGTCGGCCACGGTGTTGCTCACCATCGGCACGGTGGTCGGTTATCTGGTCGAGGAGCATTTCGAGATGCTCGACATGGTTGAACTCGGCGGCAAACTGACACTGATTGAACATGTATTGTCCAAGCCCGGCGTCGTGGCACGCAGCGACGAGCTGGCGCGACAACTCAACGAGGCGCTGGTCGGACACCACGGCTTGACGGTTGCGGTATACGCCGCGCAGGGCGAGATCCTCTATGTCAACGGCAACGCCGAGTTTCCACCGCAGGTGCTGCAGGGCAGCCTGCTGGCCAGGCCGATGCATCCGGTCATCTGGGAACACCAGGGACGCAGCTTTCGCGGCATCGCCGCCAGCACGCCGGGGGTCGGGAAGATTCCCGCCCATAGTGTGGCACTCGCGCTCGACATGGCGCATCACCAGGAATTCATGTCCGCCTTCCGGCGCATGCTCTGGGCCGCACTGGCGCTTGGCATCGTCCTCAGCAGCCTGCTTGGCTGGCTGGCGGCGCGCCGTGGCCTGGCGCCGGTGCGGGCGATGGCCGGCATCGCCCGCAGCATCTCGGCGGAACGGCTTGACGCCCGGCTGCCGCTGGAAAGCGTGCCGGTGGAAGTCCAGGATCTGGCTTCTTCCTTTAACGCGATGCTGGCGCGGCTCGAGGATTCGTTCAAGCGGCTCTCGGAATTTTCTTCCGACATCGCCCACGAATTGCGCACGCCGGTGAGCAACCTCATGACCCAGACGCAAGTGGCCGTATCCAAGGCACGCAGCGCAGACGAATATCGGGAGATCCTCTACTCGAACCTGGAGGAATACGACCGGCTGGCGCGCATGATCGCCGACATGCTGCTTCTCGCCAAGACCGACAATCCGCTATTGACACTGCGTCGGGACGACATCGATCTCGGCACGGAAATCGACCAGCTGCTGGATTTCTATCAGGCGCTTGCCGACGAGCAGGGCGTGCAGTTCGCCCGCCACGGCGACGGCCGGATCGTCGGCGATGCCTCGATGATCCGGCGCGCCCTGAGCAATCTGCTCTCCAATGCCCTGCGCCATACGCCACGTGGCGGTTCGGTGTCGATCGTCGTCAGCAGCGACGCTTCGAGTCTGTGCCGGATTCGTGTCGAAAACACCGGCGACATTATTCCCGCCGAGCACCTGCCGCGTTTGTTCGACCGCTTTTACCGCGTCGACCCGGCGCGCAGTCGCGGCAGCGATGGTGCCGGTTTGGGATTGGCCATCGTCAAAGCCATCGTCGCAGCCCATGCCGGGCGCATCGAGGTCAGTTCGACCGGCGGCGTCACGTCCTTTGTGATGAGCTTGCCTGCCGCACAATAGCTCATTCAATCCTGGCTGCGCTCACGATCCCGAGCGCCTGCTCATAATCGAAAACCTCGATGCTGCGCAACAAGCGGTCGCCGGCTTCGCCCAGCGCAGCGCTGATGATGCCGGCCTCGCTGCGCGCCAGGTCGAGCGCCGCCATATCGCCGCTTTCGAGCAAACGTTGCAGATCCGCAAGCACCTTGACAATGCGAGTGGTATCGCCAGCCCAGTTCAAGACCGTCGCATCATCGACCGGCCGGAGGTTTTCCATCAGCAAGTCGAGCTCGCCGCACAATTCATCGCAAAGACGCTTGAGCTCTGCCGCACCAACCTCCTGGTTCAATGCGCTTTGTATATTTGTGGCCATGCCGGAGAGCTTCATGGCGCCGATCATGCCGGCAGAGCCTTTCAGCGAGTGCACGATTCTCTTGACAGACGCCTGGTCGCCGGCAGCCAGGCTCTCCGCAATATGGGCCGTATCTTGCGCATGACTTTCCGCAAACAACTTGAGCATCCGTGCGTATTTCGCGACATTGCCCCGCAGCAGTCCGATGCCGCGTTCGGCATCGAGCCCGGGAATCCGGTTCAGCCGAAGCCGCAATTCTTCCGCAGCGTCGTCAAAGGCGGCTACAGGCGGCGCTTCGGTCGCTGCCGATACCGTCTTGGGCAACCACTTGCGCAGGGCGGCATAGAGTATTTCCGGACTCACCGGCTTAGGCACGAAGTCGTTCATGCCCGCTTCCAGACAGGCTTGCCGGTCCGCATCGAAGGCGTTGGCGGTCATGGCCAGTATCGGCAGAGCGGCCTTGTCCGGCAGGGCGCGGATCGCGCGCGTCGCGGCCAGCCCGTCCATATTCGGCATTTGCACGTCCATCAGGATCAGGTCGAAACGTGTCGTGCGAATCTTGGCCAATGCTTCGAGGCCGTCCGCCGCAATGTCTGCGCTCAACCCCGCCCCATGCAGCAACTCCAGTGCGACTTCGCGATTCACCAGATTGTCTTCGACCAGCAGGATCTGTGCGTCGTGGTGATTCTGGCGCAGTTCGGCTTCGTCCTTGACCATACCGGCGCCGCTGCAGGTCTCCGGCATGATGCCGTGGCCGCGCTGCATGCGTACCGTGAACCAGAAGTTGCTGCCTTTGCCAAGCTCGGTCGAGACGCCGGCTTCTCCGCCCATCAGTTCGGCAAGCCGCCGGGTGATCACCAGGCCGAGTCCGGTGCCGCCGTATTTGCGGGTGGTCGACGCATCGGCCTGCTCGAAGGCGTGAAACAAATTGTCGGTCTTTTCCGGCGCAATGCCGATGCCGGTATCTTCGACTTCAAAACGCACCAGCAGCTCGCCGCCTTGGCTGTCCAACAACACGGCACGTAGCGTGATGCTGCCCTGCTCGGTGAACTTGACGGCGTTGCCGGCATAGTTGAGCAGCGCCTGGCGCAGCCGGGTAGGGTCGCCGCGCAGCCAGACGGGAACGCCGTCCAGGTCCACTTCCACCGCCAGATTCTTGCGCTGTGCCTGCTCGGAAATCACCGAACGAACATTGTCGAGAATGGCGGTCAGGGCAAAATTGGCATGCTCCATCACCAGCTTGCCGGCCTCGATCTTGGATATGTCAAGGATGTCGTTGATGACAGACAGGAGATGGGTTGCCGCACTATCGATCTTGCCCAGCCTTTCCGCCTGTTCCGGCCTGGGGTGGGATCGCCGCAACAAATGCGTCAGACCGACGATGGCGTTCATCGGCGTGCGGATTTCGTGACTCATGTTGGCGAGAAACTCCGATTTGGCGCGGCTGGCGGCGGTTGCCGCCTCTTGTGCCCGGGCCAGCTCCGCGGTACGACTGGAGACCAGTTCCTCAAGATGATTGCGATGGCGGTCGAGTTCGGTGGCCAGGCGCTTCTTTTCCGTGATGTCTTCCTTGACCGCAACGTAATGCGTGATCTGTCCGTCGGGCTGCCGGATCGGCGTGATGATGGCGAACTCGATGTATTCGCTGCCATTCTTGCGCCGGTTGTGCAATTCACCCTTCCAGGAACGGCCGCTGGTCAGCGTCTGCCAGAGCGAGACGAAAGTCGCCGGCGGGGTCTTGCCCGAGTGCAGGATGCGCGGATTCTGTCCCATGGCATCGGCGCGGCTGTAGCCGGCATTTTGCACAAAGCTTTCATTGACGTATTCGATCTCGCCCGCCAGGTTGGTGATGACGATACTCTCGGGACTTTGCTCGACGGCCAGGGAGAGCTTGCGCAACTGGTCGGCGGCGGTCTTGCGTTCGGTGATGTCCTGGATCGTGCCGCGCATTTTCAGGGTATTGCCCTGGGCATCGAATTCCAGTCGCCCCAAACCGTGCACCCAGCGCTCATCGTGGTCGTCGTGGCGGATGATGCGGTATCTCTTGTTGAAATCTTTGCGCAAGCCCAGCACTTCGTCCCTGAAATAGTCGCGCATCATGGCGCGGTCGTCCGGGTGAACCAGATGGAACCATTCCTCCACATTGCGCGGGAAAGTCTTGTCTAGCCCGAACAACTCGTCGAATTCCGCGGAACTCTCCCACAGGCCACTGGGTATATCGAGAACGTAGCTGCCCAGCTTCGCGATGCTTTGCGATTCCCGGAGCATGTGCTCGCTTTCACGCAAGGTTTCTTCGCGTACCCTCACTTTTTCCAGCAGATTATTGAAGCCGCCGATGAGTTGGCCGATTTCGTCTTGCCGGGCGACGGGCAAGGGCTGCAGTGCCTGGTTGGATTCCGTCATCGTCGCCAGCGTGCGTGCGGCGGCCAGCATCGGTGAAAACTGGCGTCTGAGTATCCACCACGTGCAACCGCCCGTCAGCAGCGTCAGGAAAATCGCCGCCAGCAGCATGCCGCCATGCATGGCGCGAATCGGGGCAAACGCCTCCGCAGTCGGAATCGTGGCGGCGACATACCAATCCGCTCCGGGAATGCTTCTGGCAGAAACCAGCACTTCGACGCCATGGGGATTGACGTGGACCGCCGAACCCTCATAACCCTCGATGAAGCGGTCGATCTGGGGATTGACGCCGGGAACCGGCAGTTGTTCCATGCTGCGGGATTGGTCGGTGGCCAGGACAATCTGCCGCTTCGCCCGCGAGATAACCAGATAGTTGGTACGCGTGCTGCCATAGCCGGCCTCGATGGTTTCCGCCAGAAAATTGTTGCCGCTGGTCAGATAGATCAAGCCCGCCACGGCGCCTGCAACCTTGCCCTGGCGATCATGAACCGGCACGGCCATGCCAAACGCCGGCACCTTGGTCAACCGGGACAGGACCGGCTGGCCGATGGTCGCCTTGTTCCCGCGGATCGCACCAATCACATAATCTCTATCCATGAAATTGGCTCCGGTCCGTCCCGACGAACGAGGCAGATCGGCGATGGCCCGGCCATTGGCGTCGAGAACCATCACGCCGGCATTGAACAACTTGGCGAAGACCGGGCGCTGCTCCAGCAAATTCTGCAGGATTGCCGCCTTTTGAAAGCCCTCAAGCGGAATATTCTGGGCCACCTGTTCCAGCGCATTCACGCGCAGTTGGAATTTCTGCCTGATCTCGGCGGCAACCAGGGACGCCAAGGCGAATTGCTGCTCGCTCAATAGCTGGCGCGTTTCCTTGTGCTGCATGCTCGTGGCGTAGAACACCAGCGTCCAGATGCTGACCAGGAATATCAGCATCGTGGCGACCGTGATTCTGGTTTTGAGGGAACGCCAGAAAAGAGGGTGCGAGGTCATGCGCTTGGGGCCAGGCCGTGCTAACCCGGGTCGCTGTGCGTCATGGCGATCGAGACGAATTGATCGAAATTTTCGAGGAAGGCGTCAGTGACATCCGGATCGAACTGGCATCCGCGTTCCGCGGCAATGATGTCCCTGGCCTCGGCAGGTGGCATCGGCTGCTTGTAGACACGCGCCGAAATCAGGGCATCGAAGACATCGGCGACCGCCATGAGTCGTGCGGATAAGGGAATCGCCCCTTGCGCCAAACCATCGGGATAGCCCTTACCGTCCCAGCGCTCATGGTGCCAGTGGGCAATTTCCTTGGCCAGCAAAAGAAACTCCAGGGGGTGATTGATATCCTTTTCTGCCAGGTCAATGGCATTGCTGCCCAGAAGGGTGTGGGTCTTCATGACAATCCACTCGTCCGCAGTCAATTTTCCCGGTTTGAGCAGAATATAGTCAGGGATGCCAACCTTGCCAATGTCATGCAAAGGCGCGGATCGGGTCAGCATGGTGACGTAGGGCAGGGTTAGTGTGGCATGAAAAGCGG
>JBAYVV010000179.1:0-8016 GCA_041674465.1 Sterolibacterium sp. | reverse complement strand
TGACTCGCGCCTGTTCTCGCCGAGTCCACGCATTATCATCTGCGTGCCGAGCGGTTCGACCCAGGTGGAGCGCCGCGCCATTCGCGAATCGGCGCTGGGCGCCGGGGCCAGTCACGTATACCTCATCGAGGAACCGATGGCGGCAGCAATCGGCGCCGGCCTGCCGGTGTCGGACGCGACCGGCTCGATGGTGGTGGATATCGGCGGCGGCACCACCGAAGTCGGCGTGATTTCGCTGGGCGGCATGGTGTATGCCGGTTCCGTGCGCGTCGGCGGCGACCGTTTCGACGATGCCATCATCAATTACATCCGCCGCAATTACGGCATGCTGATCGGCGAAACCACCGCCGAGAACATCAAGAAGGAAATCGGTTCGGCTTTCCCGGGCTCCGAGGTCAAGGAAATCGAGGTCAAGGGGCGCAATCTTGCCGAAGGCATACCGCGCAGTTTCACCATCTCCTCCAACGAAATTCTGGAAGCACTGACCGATCCGCTCAACGCCATCGTCTCGTCGGTCAAATCCGCGCTCGAGCAGACCCCGCCCGAACTCTGCGCCGACATTGCCGAAAAAGGCATGGTGCTGACCGGCGGCGGCGCCCTGCTGCGCGACATCGATCGTCTGCTCATGGAAGAAACCGGCCTGCCGGTGATCGTTGCCGAGGATCCGCTCACCTGTGTGGTGCGCGGTTCCGGCCTAGCCCTTGAGAAGATGGACAAATTGGGCAGTATTTTCGCGAACGAATAAGCCTGTCCCCCTTTAGGGTAGCGCGTGGCGTTGCGCATGCGGCGTAGCGTCCGCGAACCCTAATTTCATTGGAGCAGGCGGTCCCCCTTGATGTCAGTTGTCGGCCACCAGCCGCCCCCGTTCTTTCACCGCGGACCGGCACCATTTGCCCGGTTGCTGTTCTTCGTCGCCTTGTCCCTGCTGCTGCTGGTGCTCGACTTGCGTTTCCACACGCTCGAACTGGCGCGCCAGATCGTGGCGTTGGCAACCTACCCGCTGCAGCGCCTGGCCTCCGCGCCACTCGAGGGTCACGATCGCTGGAACAACTACCTGTCCAGCTTTGCCACGCTGGAAAAGGAAAATGAAACATTGCGTCATCAGCAACTGGCGACGGCCAACCTGTTGCTGCGGCAGGAGCATCTGGAACTGGAAAACCAGCGCCTGCGTGCGCTGCTCGACATGAAATCGCGCCAACCCGTGAGCAGCCAGGTGGCTGAGATTCTCTACTCGGCGCGCGATCCCTTTGCGCGCCGGGTGATTCTTGACAAGGGGGCACAGCATCACATCAGCCCCGGCCAGGTGGTGATCGACGAACTGGGCGTGATCGGCCAGATCACCCGCGTGTTTCCCCTGCTCGCCGAAGTCACCCTGATTACCGACAAGGATCAGGCGATTCCGGTGCAGATCGTGAGGAACGGCCTGCGCTCGGTGCTGTTCGGCGCCGGTGCGGGTAATCTCGAGTTGCGTTTTCTTGCGGCGAATGCCGATGTCCAGATCGGCGACGTGCTGGTGACATCGGGCCTCGACGACGTTTATCTGCCGGGGTTGCCCGTGGCCAAGGTGGTGCGCGTGGATCGCGACACCACCTACGCGTTTGCCCGGATTCTCTGCGAGCCGATTCCCGGCGTCGAGCGGCATGGTCAGGTGCTGGTGCTGGGGCGGCGCGAAGCTTTGCCGCCAGCGCCGCAAGAGCCGGAAGTCAAGGAAAAGCCCGGCAAGGGCAGGAAGGCCGCCAAATGATGCAGCCGATGCATGGTTCGAAACGCATCCTGCGTCCGGTGCGCGACTGGTTTGTCTGGGCGACGCTGCTGCTGGCGGTATTTCTCAACATGATTCCGTTCGGGCGGTTGTACGGTGTGCCCGACTGGGTGGCGCTCACCCTGACCTTCTGGTGCATCCGCGAGCCACTCAAGGTCGGCATGGGCGCGGCATTCCTGCTGGGTGTCGTGATGGATGTGACTTTCGCCAGCGTCATGGGCCAGCATTCGCTCGCCTATGTCCTGCTGGCATTTACCGCGAGCGGGTTGGCGCGGCGCATCCTGCAGTTCTCGCTGCTGCAGCAGGCCCTGCAGATCCTGCCGCTGCTGCTTGGCATGCAGGTCGTGATGCTCGCCGCGCGCATGAGCGTCGGCTCCGAATTTCCCGGACTGCTGTATTTCCTCGACAGCGTCACCGCCACGCTGCTCTGGTTTCCCCTGACCTATCTGCTGTTGCTGCCGCAATATCAGCCGATGGAAAAGGACGAGAACCGGCCGATATGAACACTCGCCCCCCCCACCCCCCTCCGGGGGGCGCCCGCAAGCTCGCTGCGCTCGACTGTTACGGGGAACTCCGGTCTAACGGTTTTGAAGGTTGCGCCTCCGGCGCGTGCCGCTTTGCCTTGGGGCGGCCAGGCGGCAAAGCTGCTTGTTGATCGGCTATGGAATTCAAGAACCCCGAGCAGGAAATTGAAGGCTTCCAGCGTCGCCTGGCATTTGCCGGAGGCTTTGTGCTGCTGGCTTTTTTCCTCCTGTTTGCGCGGCTCTTCTGGCTCCAGGTGTTCCAGCATGAGTACTATCGAACCCGGGCCGAGGACAACCGTATTTCCCTCGTGCCAATCCTGCCGAACCGCGGTCTGATCCTGGACCGCAATGGGGTCGTCATGGCGCGCAACTATTCGGCCTATACCCTGGAGATCACGCCGTCACGCGCCGGCAATCTGGAAGCGGCGATCGACGGACTGGCGCAGGTGATCGAAATACAGCCCAAGGACCGCAAGCGCTTCAGGAAACTGCTGGAGGAGAGCAAGAACTTCGAGTCACTGCCGATCCGCACGCGCCTTACCGATGAGGAAGTGGCGAAATTCATCGCCCATCGCTACCGTTTCCCCGGCGTCGATATCAAGGCACGGCTGTTCCGACAGTATCCTTACAACGAATCGGCCTCGCATCTTCTAGGCTATATCGGACGCATCAACGACCATGATCTCGACCGCATTGAGGAAAAAGATGCCGAGCCGAACTATCGCGGCACGGAGCATTTCGGCAAAACCGGCCTGGAACTCAAATACGAATTCGACCTGCATGGCCAGACCGGCTTCGAGAAAGTCGAGATCGATGCGGGCGGGCGTGCAGTGCGGGTGCTGTCACGCATTCCACCGGTGACCGGCAACAACCTGACGTTGACCGTCGATGCCAAACTGCAGCAGATTGCCGAGCAGGCTTTCGGTAGCCGGCGCGGTGCATTGGTGGCGATCGAACCTTCGACGGGCGGAATACTCGCCCTGGTGTCGATGCCCGGTTACGATCCCAACCTGTTTGTCGACGGCATCGATTCACAGAACTGGGATGGCCTCAACAATTCGCCCGACAAGCCGATGGTGAATCGGGCGCTGAATGGCGCCTATCCGCCCGGTTCCACCTTCAAGCCCTACATGGCGCTGGCTGCGCTCGAAATCGGCAAGCGCACGGCGCAGCAAACGATTTTCGATCCGGGTTCCTACAGCTTTGGCGGTCATGTTTTCCGTGATGACAAGAAGGGCGGCCATGGCACGGTGGACATGTACAAGTCAATCGTCCAGTCCTGCGACACCTACTACTACATGCTGTCCAATGACCTGGGCATCGACAACATCGCCAGCTTCATGCGCAAATTCGGCTTTGGGCAAAAAACCGGCGTCGATATCGAAGGCGAATCGGAAGGCGTGCTGCCCTCGCAGGAATGGAAGAAGAAATACTTCAAGAAACCTGAACAGCAGCGCTGGTACGCCGGCGAGACCATCAGCATTGGTATCGGTCAGGGCTACAATTCCTATACGCCCATTCAACTGGCGCAGGCGATCGCAACGCTCGCGAATAACGGCGTGATGTTCCGGCCACACATTGTCAAGTACATCACCGATACCCGCACCGGCAAGGCGCTGCCGATCGAGACGCAGCCGCTGCGTACGATCGAACTCAAGCCGCAGCATCTCGAAACCATCAAGCAGGCCTTGATCGGTGTGAACAAGGAAGGTACCGGTGCGCGTGCCTTTGCCGGTGCCGAATACGTTTCTGCGGGCAAGACCGGCACGGCCCAGGTATATAGCCTGAAAGGCGAGAAATACAGCGAAGGAAATGTCGCCGAACGCATGCGCGATCATGCCTTGTTCATTGCCTTTGCCCCGGCAGACCAGCCGAAGATCGCCCTGGCGGTACTCGTCGAGAACGGCGGATTCGGCGCCCAGGCCGCAGCGCCGATCGCACGCCAGATCCTGGACTACTACCTGCTCGGCAAGCAACCCAAGTCGGCCGCGCCGACCGACAGCACCGAGCCGGAGGAGGACTGAGATGCAGCTGCGCACCTTGTGGCAGAAGTTTGCTGCGCCGATCGACCCGCCGCTGATGACGATGTCCCTGATCCTTCTCGGCTTCGCCTTGCTGGTCGTGAGCAGTGCTTCTGCAGACCGGCTCGGTGCGCAATTCTTCAACATGCTTGTCGCATTGCTGGTGATGCGCGTGACGGCACAGATATCGCCGCAGAAGCTGATGTACTTCGCCTTGCCGGTGTTTGTCGGTGGTTTGCTGCTACTGGTCGCGGTGGCGTTGTTCGGCGATGTTTCAAAGGGGGCGCGGCGCTGGCTGAACCTCGGCTTCATGCGCATTCAGCCCTCCGAGATCATGAAAATCGCCATGCCGCTGATGCTGGCCTGGTATTTCCAGCGCCACGAAACCTATTTGCGCTTGCGTGAGTATGTGGTGGCCGCGCTGATATTGCTGTTGCCGGTGGCTCTGATAGCCAAGCAGCCCGACCTGGGCACGGCGATTCTGGTACTGGCGGCGGGCTTCTATGTGATTTTCCTGGCGGGCCTGTCATGGAAGGTGCTGGCCGGACTCGTGGTCGCGGGAGTGGCCATGGCGCCGCTGGCCTGGACCATGATGCGCGACTACCAGAGAAGCCGCATCCTGACACTGCTCGATCCGGAGGCCGATCCGCTCGGCAAGGGCTTCCACATCATCCAGTCGACCATCGCCATCGGCTCCGGCGGCATCCTCGGCAAAGGCTGGGGGCAGGGCACACAGGCCCAGCTCGAATTCATCCCCGAGCGCCACACCGATTTTATTTTCGCGGTGCTCTCCGAGGAATTTGGCCTGATCGGCTCCACACTGCTCCTGATCCTGTATGCCTTGCTGATCGGACGCGGCATGATGATCGCCGCCAATGCGCCGACACTCTTCACACGTCTGCTGGCAGGGAGCATCACGCTGATATTTTTCACCTATGCCTTCGTCAATATGGGCATGGTTAGCGGCATCCTCCCGGTGGTCGGCATCCCGCTGCCTTTCGTCAGTTATGGCGGCACTTCGCTGACCACGCTGTTCCTCGGCATCGGCATTCTGATGAGCATCCACAAACACCGGATGCTGGTGCAGAAGTGAACGCCCCCCGCCCCCCAACCCCCGCCCCGGGGCGGGGGCGCCTGCAAGCTCGCTGCGCTCGGCTGTTACGGGGAGCTTCGCATAGACTGTTGTACCGGTTGTGCCTCCGGCACGTGCCGTCCGGGCTTAGGACGGCCTGGCGCCCGGACTACAGCGGTTACGTCTGCTTGCCTTTTGTTGCCGTGATTCTGGCCGCCTGCGGGAGCCAGATATCAAGACCGGTAGCCGAACGCACCGAACCGCATGGTGCGCCGTCCGCAGCAAAACCCGCGGCAACAATAACCAAGCCGGTGCTTAAGCATGGCGGCGGTTATTATCAGGACGACGGCCCTGGTGACGCGACGCCGTCTGCCGAGTTCCTCGCCGCCATCGCGAATGCCGAACCGCGCTTGGAGCCGCTGCACCGCTTTGCCAACAAGCCCTACTCGGTGCTGGGCCGCGACTATATTCCGCTCACCACACTGGCGCCCTACAAGGCGCGCGGCATAGGCAGCTGGTATGGGCGCAAGTTCCATGGCCAGAAAACTTCTTCCGGCGAAATCTACGACATGTACGGCATGAGCGCGGCCCATGCCACGCTGCCGATTCCGAGCTATGTGCGGGTCAGCAACCCGGCCAACGGCAACAGCGTGATCGTGCGCGTCAATGACCGCGGTCCTTTCATCGCCGGCCGGCTGATTGACCTGTCCTACGCGGCGGCATGGAAGCTCGGTTATGTCGGCAGTGGCAGTACCGTGGTCGAAGTCGAGAGCATCCTGCCGGGCGACACCCAGTATGCCGCCAGGCGCCCCCCCCCGGCGGAGACGGAGGACCCGCTCAGCCGTCTGATCCTGCAGGCGCAGCAACAGGCAACAAAGGCGGATAGCCGGTTGGCTGAAATGAAAGATGCGCGCGGCGTGTTCCTGCAACTTGGCGCCTTCAGCAACCCTGACAATGCCGAGAATTTGAAATCACGTTTGAGTCGTGAACTGACTGGCCTGACTCAGGCCGGTGAGGCAGGCGAGAAACTTCAGGTGCAGGCACGTGGCGGCGTATATCGCGTGCAATTCGGACCCTGGCGCGATCACCAGGAAGCGCAGCAGATGGCCGAGCGCCTGCGCGAAAAGTTCGAGTTGCAGACGGTGGTAGTGCATCAGTAGGGCGGTAAGATTCGGGCGGCCGACCCTACGCACACTCGAATCGAGAATTCCGGGAACCGTTGGAGATCCAAGTAAGGATCTTCTCCAGAGCGGTCTGTCATAACTGAGTGCTGAGTGCCCATTGGCGACGTTCGTTGTAATCCTGGGTGAGTGACTCGTCTCGCAGAGTACAGCGGCCACTGGGGGCACCAGAATACTCAGCGACAGCAGTCGCCATGCAAGAGCCATTGGGACCAGATTCTTGACCGGCAGCTTGACTCCTAATTGCTGTCATCCAAGAATTGGGCGATTGCAGAAACCGGGGTGGAAAGCACACTTATGTTAGATAGCGACTATCTTCAGCAAATGTTTAAACACGAAAGAACTTGATTACGAGCCCCGCATATTAGCTGGCGCGTTCTGACATTATCACGAACCACTCAGATTCGGTCGCGATTGCCATGGAAATGGCGGAGTTGCGTGGCAAAGCTGTCTGTTGCGGCCACTGCCTGGCGCCGCTGGCGGTGAGCGTGAGACTTTTCGGCGCTGCTCAGTGGAACGGGTGGCGTAGCGGCAATGCCTTGACCTGCCTCGTAAACAGGACGAAACGGTCCCCGTTGCGATCGTCTCCATTCGACGACGTATATTTTCCCCTGCACAACCAGTGCCTCAAGATAGCCGGCATTCTTGACTGTATGGGGCGACAGACCCGCCTGACCAGCTGCTTGTCGATAGTCCAGCGGCCCTTGACTTTCAATGGCTTCAAGCAATCTAGCCATCCCTGGTGCTGAACGATTTTTCGCGGTGATACTCGGACGCACATAGTCTTCGCAAAGACCTACAGAATAGAGTGGGATGCAAAACGAACCAGCGCTATTCCGACGCCATCCAGAGATATGGATCAAGCCAAGTTTCTTCATCTCTTTGAGGTAACCACCGCCAGAAAGCGTCGTGGCGCCTACAAACGCCTGCTCGGCGATTTCCTCCCGGCTCAGTCCAGGCTGCCGTGTCAATGCATGGATGACGCGCCGGTGCGCCGGGGTTAGCTCGGAAAGGCTTACTGGAGAGCTCACTTATGAATATCTCGTAGCGTGACAGCGATTACCACGGAGGTCGTCGCTCAGCATAAGAACTGATCGCCGGAGCGGCGGTCGCTGGGCCAACGGCTCCTTCACCCTGTATCTGCCTCTGTTGCTAAACCTTGAAAGTATCTACCCCATTGCGCATTTGCTCGGCCTTTGCCTCCAGGTCATTTGCAAGTTGTAGAAGCCCCTGCGCAGCACTTGAATTCTCGCTGGACATTTGCGATACGCGCTCGGTATTTCTTGCCAGGTCATTCGCTGCGGTCGTATGTTCGGTCAGAGCTGCGGATATGTCATCAATCGCTTGAGCAACATTGACGAAGTTTGCCTGAATCGTGGCGATGGATGCCTGGGCAGTTTCGGCATCACCGACGCCTTGTCGGGTTGTTTTGACAACACTATCCATCCCGCTCAGT
>JBAYVV010000178.1:0-8162 GCA_041674465.1 Sterolibacterium sp. | reverse complement strand
TTCCGCAACAGTGGAGACGATGACGCGCTGTGCTGCGGTCGTCGCTTTCTCGACTGCAGCAGCGGGCGTGCCGGCGGGCATGCCATGCGCCACCAGTTGCCGGCAGATCTCGGGCAAGCCGAGCAAGCCCATGTAGATGACGACAGTCTGGTGCGGACGCACCAGTGCCGCCCAGTCAAGATCGCTGCTGCCGTCCTTGAGGTGGGCCGTGACAAACAGACAGGCCTGCGAATGATCGCGATGCGTCAGTGGAATGCCGGCATAGGCGGCGGCACCCAAGGCAGCGGTGATGCCGGGGATCACCTCGAACGGAATGCCCTGGCGCATGAGCGTCTCGATCTCCTCGCCGCCGCGACCGAAAATGAACGGGTCGCCGCCCTTGAGGCGCAACACCGCACGTCCCTGCTGCGCATGCTTGACCAACTGGGCATTGATCTCTTCCTGCGGCAAGGTGTGCTGAGCGCGCTTCTTTCCGACATACACGCGCAGTGCGGCAGCAG
Source organism: Sterolibacterium sp. (assembly GCA_041674465.1). GTDB lineage: Bacteria > Pseudomonadota > Gammaproteobacteria > Burkholderiales > Rhodocyclaceae > JACRAR01. The sequence goes on along the minus strand of JBAYVV010000178.1, from coordinate 7,662 downwards.
GCAGCAGGGCCAGGATCTCGGCGCTCACCAGATTGTCGTAGAGCACCACGTCGGCAGCCACGATCAGCCTGTAGGCGCGCAGCGTCAGCAGGTTCGGGTCGCCGGGTCCCGTGCCGACCAGGTAGATGTGTCCGGGCAGGGGCGGTTCGCTGGTCAGGGGGAAGGTGGTCATGATGCGATATTCAGCGGGCCGTTCAATGCGTCAGCGTGACAGCGCATATGCGGCCATGGCATCGACAACGGCTTGGGCACTCCCCACCGCCTCTGCCAGTTCGAAACTCAAGTGAGGATATTTCACCTTCATCGCCGCGGTTCGCTCGGGCAAATCGATCAGGACATGGCGGCCGGGCGCAAAGAAGATGGGCACGATGCGGATGTCCTGCGCGCCCTGCCCGGCCAGCGTTGCAATGGCGTCTTCCAGACTCGGCTGCGAGAGTTCGAGAAAGCCGATCTCCACCCTGACGTTCGGGTCGCGGGCCAGCATGGCAGCGCGGATGCGCCGGAACGGCTCGACGTACTCGGCGTTGCGTGCACCGTGGCCGAACAGGAGAATGGACTGGGTCATGGAAAATAAAAATCTATGATGCGTTTGCAGGTTGAGCGGCGCCGCACTTGCCGCGACCGCTGTATTCCGAAGTTCTGGGGCGGTGCATTATGCGACATTTTTATGCGCACCAAGAAATCAACGGACAGACACCGGTGCATATTTCGCAGCGTGACGACAGCTTCAGCTTTATTCCATATTGTTATTAGCTAATCCGAAATTGGTATTTCATGCTTATGACCGGGAACGTCATAATCGTCCAACTCAGGCAAGGAACCTTGCCTGGTCGTCAATCTTTTCAAGCGAGGAAGTCCCATGTCCCTGTCATCCCAGTTTCGACTGCTCAGCGCTGCCCTGGTATCCGCTCTGTTCTGTGCGAGCGCCAGCGCCGACACCACCCTGCTGAATGTTTCCTATGACGTGGCGCGCGAATTCTACAAAGATTACAACCAGATCTTCATCAAGCATTGGAAGGAAAAGACCGGCGAGACGCTGATCGTCAATCAGTCGCATGGCGGTTCGAGCAAGCAGGCGCGCGCGGTGCTTGACGGTCTCGAAGCCGACGTGGTCACCATGAACCAGGCCAATGATGTCGACATTCTCGCCGAGCGCGGCAAACTGATTCCGGCCGACTGGGCCAAGCGTCTGCCCAGCAACAGCGCACCCTACACCTCCACCACCGTATTCCTGGTGCGCAAGGGCAATCCCAAGGGCATCAAGGACTGGGACGACCTGATCAAGCCCGGCGTCGCGGTGATCATCCCCAATCCCAAGATCACTGGCAACGGCCGCTACAGCTACCTCGCCGCCTGGGGCTATGTCACCAAGAAAGGTGGCAACGAGGCCAAGGCGCGCGAATTCGTCACCAAGCTGTTCGGCAATGTGCCGGTGTTCGACGGTGGCGGTCGCGCCGCGACGACCACCTTCGCCCAGCGCAATATCGGCGACGTCCTGCTGACTTTCGAGAACGAGGTCCAGTTGATCCAGAAGGAATTCAGCGCGGAACAGATCGAAGTCGTCTATCCGTCCATGAGCATCCTGGCGGAAGCACCGGTCTCGGTGATCGACAAGGTGGTCGACAAGCGCGGCACGCGCAAGCAGGCCCAGGCCTATCTCGAATATCTCTTCTCCGAGGAGGGACAGGAACTCGCCGCCAAGCATCATTACCGCCCGCGCAACGAAAAAATTCTCAAGCGCTATGCCGCGACCTTCAAGCCGATCCCGATGTTCACTGTGGATGAAGTGTTCGGTGGCTGGCAAAAAGCGCAAAAAGTGCATTTCGATGATGGCGGCATTTTCGATCAGGTCTTCGCCAAAAAATAAATGGCTGCTGCGCGACGAATTCTGCTGACACGCCACACCGTGCTGCCAGGCTTCGGCCTGGCGCTTGGCTTCACCCTGCTCTACCTGAGCCTGATCGTCCTGATCCCGCTCTCGGCGACTTTCCTCAAGTCTTTCACCATGGGCTGGCCGGCATTCTGGGAAGCAGTCACCACACCACGCGTGCTCGCCTCGCTGCGCCTGACCTTCGGTGCCTCGCTAATCGCCGCGCTCGCCAATGCGGTGTTCGGCCTGTTGATCGCCTGGGTGCTGGTGCGTTACCGGTTCTTTGGCAAGCGACTGATCGATGCCCTGGTCGATCTGCCCTTCGCGCTGCCCACGGCAGTGGCCGGCATCGCCCTGACAACGCTGTATGCCCAGAATGGCCTGATTGGCCGCTGGCTGGACCCGTTCGGCATCAAGGTGGCGTTCACGCCGCTTGGCATCGTCGTGGCGCTGACCTTCATCGGCCTGCCCTTCGTGGTACGCACCGTGCAGCCCGTACTCGAAGACATCGAGGCCGAACTCGAAGAAGCCGCCGCCTGTCTCGGCGCCAATCGCCTGCAAATCTTCCTCCGCATCATCCTGCCGGCGATCGGGCCGGCCTTGCTGACCGGTTTCGCCCTGGCCTTTGCGCGAGCGATCGGCGAATACGGCTCGGTGGTGTTCATCGCCGGCAATCTGCCGATGGTTTCGGAAATCGCGCCACTGCTGATCATCACCAAGCTGGAACAATACGACTATGCCGGTGCCATAGCAATTGCCGTGGTGATGCTGGTGATCTCTTTCCTGCTGTTGCTCTCGATCAACCTGCTGCAGTGGTGGAGCAGCAGACGGACCCGCCCCGTCAAGTGAGAAACCCGCTGATATGACTACCGCGACGATACTGCAAGTTCCCGTTCCGCTCGAGCAAGTGCGCAGTGCCGCCACTACCGAACCCGCCGCGGTACGCTGGCTGCTGATCGCCCTGGCCCTGACTTTTCTGACATTGTTCCTGTTCATTCCGCTCGCCACGGTGTTCTACGAGGCGCTGAAAAAGGGCGGTGACGTCTATCTGAAAGCACTGCAGGAACCCGATGCCTGGTCCGCCATCCAACTGACGCTGATCACCGCGGCGATCGCGGTGCCCGCCAATCTGGTCTTCGGCGTGGCGGCGGCCTGGGCCATTGCCAAGTTCGAGTTCCGCGGCAAGAGCGTATTGATCACCCTGATCGACCTGCCCTTCGCCGTCTCGCCGGTGATCTCCGGCCTCATCTATGTGCTGCTGTTCGGCGCCCAGGGCTGGTTCGGCCCCTGGCTCCAGGCGCATGACATGAAGATTATTTTTGCCGTGCCGGGCATCGTGCTGGCGACCATATTCGTCACCTTTCCCTTCGTCGCCCGCGAGCTGATTCCGCTGATGCAGGCGCAAGGCGCCGAGGAGGAGGAAGCCGCCGTCGCCCTCGGCGCATCCGGCTGGCAGACCCTGTGGCGCGTCACCCTGCCGAATGTGAAGTGGGGGCTGGTGTATGGCGTGATCCTCTGCAATGCGCGCGCCATGGGTGAATTCGGCGCAGTCTCGGTGGTCTCCGGACACATCCGCGGCATGACCAACACCATGCCGCTGCACGTGGAAATTCTCTACAACGAATACAACTTCGCTGCCGCTTTCGCCGTCGCCTCGATCCTCGCCCTGCTGGCGCTGGTGACGCTGGCAGCCAAATCCTTCGTCGAATGGCGCTTCGGTCACGATCTAAAGACCAGCACCCAGGAGCATGCCACATGAGTATCGAGGTCAGCAACATCAGCAAGCATTTCGGCAGTTTCACGGCACTCGACAACATCAGCCTGGAGTTCCCTTCCGGCGAACTGGTCGCCCTGCTTGGCCCCTCCGGATGCGGCAAGACCACGCTGTTGCGCATCATCGCCGGTCTCGAACAAGCCGATGGTGGCCAAGTCCTGTTCCATGGCGAGGACGCTTCGCAGCGGCACGTGCGCGAACGCCAGGTCGGCTTCGTGTTCCAGCACTACGCGTTGTTTCGCCACATGAGCGTGTTCGAAAACATCGCCTTCGGCCTGCGCGTCAAGCCGCGCAAGGAGCGTCCGTCGGAAACCGAAATCCAGCGCAAGGTGCATGAGTTGCTGAATCTGGTGCAACTCGACTGGCTGCACGATCGCTATCCGGCACAACTCTCCGGCGGGCAGCGTCAACGCATTGCCCTGGCCCGTGCCCTGGCGGTCGAGCCGCAGGTACTGCTGCTCGACGAACCGTTCGGCGCGCTCGATGCCAAGGTGCGCAAGGACCTGCGCCGCTGGCTCCGACGACTACATGACGAACTGCATGTCACCAGTATTTTCGTCACCCATGATCAGGAAGAGGCGCTCGAAGTCGCCGACCGTGTGGTCCTGATGAACCATGGCCGAATCGAGCAAATCGGCACCCCGGGCGAAGTCTACGACCACCCTGCCAGCCCCTTCGTGTATGGCTTCCTCGGCTCGGTCAACCTGTTCCACGGACGCGTCAGTGGCGACCACCTGCAGGTCGACGACCATGTGCTGGCCCTCGATCAGCACACCCTCACTCCGGATACCCAGGCCATCGCCTATGCGCGCCCGCATGAAGTCGATGTGGTGCGGCCGGAACCCGGTGCCACCGGCATCCCGGTCGTGATCCGCCGCATCCTCGCCTTTGGCGGCGCCGTCCGTCTGGAACTGGAGCGTATCGGTGCCGAAGGCACGGAGAATGCCAGTACGCCCATCGAAGCCGAAATCGGCCGCGACCGGCTGCGCGAACTGGGTCTGGTGGAAGGCGAACAAGTCCTCATTCAGCCGCGCGGTGCGCGGGTTTTTCCGGTCAACGCAAACTAGGTCAAAACATCTGGCTAGCTTGATCAGGATCGTCGTCCGCGGAAAGATCCTGGCCTGGGGCTCTCGGGCTCATACGGCATTGTCCAGAAGTATCATGGCCAGATGACCGCCGACAATGAGCCTGGCAAAGGAACGGTATTCCGCGTCTGGCTGCCGATCAAGCAGTCATCGTCGAATGACGACACGCTGGCGGTTTAGCGCCACCTCATTCGAAACTGGCGGAGGAGCGGGCGGTTCGTCGATGACGCGCACCGCCAGCGTCACCGCCTGTGTCTGTTCCAGTGCCACCAGACGGACGATGGCGTCGGCGTCGAGCACCAGGCCCCGCTGCAGCAGCAGGTAGCCATCCGGATGCAGCAGATCGCTGGCCAGCGTCATGCCTGGATGCAATTTGGCTGTATGCAGCGTCACCGCCCGGACAGGCCGTGCCTTGTCCTCGCCAAGGAGGGCCACGAGAGCGTCGACGACTTCGGGATCATAGCGATGCCCGCGTTCCTTGACGATGAGCTTGAGAGCCTCGCCTGGCGAATGCTTGCGCAGCGTCAGGACGCCCATCTGCAGGCCATCGTAATCGTTGACCACGGCGAGGATGCGAGCGCCTAACGGAATCGTCAGCCCGCTCAATGAGTCGGGGTAACCGCTGCCATCGATGTACTCGTGATGGTGGCGGACGATCCTGGCGGCATTGGCCAGTTGTTTGATGCCCAACAGCACTTGCTGACCCTTGGCGGGATGGCGCATCACCTCGATCTTGCCCAGTGGATCCAGCGCATTGAAGGGCGTATCGAGCAAACTGTCGGGCAGGCCGATCTTGCCGATGTCATGCAACAAGGCGGCCAGCAGCACGTCCTGCTGGTCGGTTTCGGAAATCCCGAGGTATTCCGCGAGACGGCGGGCAGTGTCGGCAACTCGGCGCGCGTGGCCGGCCAATTTGCCGCCGCGCAATTCAAGTATGCTGGAAAACAGCCGTACCGTCGCCACAAAGCCCTGGCGCAACTGACCGTGGGCGTCCTCAAGCGCCTTCAACGTTTTGGAGAGATCGGCGGTACGCTCGTCGACCTTCTTTTCCAGGCTGGCGTTAAGCGTCTTCAACGCCTCGTTCTGTTCCCGCGTCAGGAGATTCAAACGGTCGTTTTCTTGCAGCAGCCGACGGTGAGCCAGCGCTTGCTGCACGGCCAGAAGGATCTCTTCGTTGTTCCACGGCTTGGCGATATAGCGCCAGATCTTGCCCAGGTTGATGGCGGCGATGGTCGCGGCGATATCGGCATAGCCGGTCAGCAGGATGCGCTTGGTCTCCGGCCAGCGCTTGGCGACCTGCTCGAAAAACTGCGCGCCGTCCATCTCAGGCATGCGCATGTCGCTGATGACCAGGTCGATGGACTCCTGCTCCAGCAGTTCCAGTCCGGCGAGCGCGGAAGTGGCCGTGAAGATGACGTATCCTTGGGAGTAAAACAGCCGCTTCAGTGACGCCAGAATAGACACTTCGTCGTCGACCAGCAGCAGGCGGGCGGGCACGGGCGGGCACGCGCCGGGTTCGTTCATGATGTTGCGGGGAGCGATGCCATGGCGGCATCCGTCTCGGGCGGCTTGATCGGCAGCCAGACAGTGAAGGTTGTACCCTGACCGACTGCGCTGTGCACCTCGATGCGCCCACGGTGTTTCTTCACGATGCTGTAAGCCAGCGATAGGCCCAGTCCGGTGCCTTTACCGACGGGCTTGGTGGTGAAGAAGGGATCGAAGATGCGGTTGAGGTTTTCCGGCGGGATGCCAGTGCCGGTATCCGAGATGGCGACGAACACTTCGTCTCCCTGACGGCCCGTAAGCACGGTGATCTCGCCCTTTTCGGGGATGGCGTGGGCCGCATTCACCAACAAATTCATGAACACCTGGTTGAGCTGCGAGAGTACGCACCAGACCGGCGGCAGTTCGCCGTATGCCTTGTTCACCGTGCATTTGTACTTGAGTTCGTTCCAGACGATGTTGAGCGTCGAATCGAGACCCTGGTGCAGATCCGCCCACAGCGCCTCGGCTTCGCCGGCATGGGAGAAATCCTTGAGGTCACGCACGATCTTCGAAACGCGGGCCAGTCCGTCCTTCGATTCGGCCATGAGCTGGACGATATCCGTCTTGAGATATTCGAAGTCCTTTTCGCGCTTGAGCGTCCGCGCCGCATCGAGATAGGCGCAGTCGACGCAGGGTCCCTGGTCCGCACGCTCGTAGGCCGCATCGACGGCGAAAATATCCTTCAGATAGCCGTCCAGGGTGCCGAGATTGGAGGAGACGAAACCGATCGGGTTGTTGAGCTCGTGCGCCACGCCTGCGGCGAGCTGGCCGATCGACGCCATCTTCTCGGATTGCAGCAACTGGCTCTGCGCTTCGGCTAGTTTGGCGTTGAGCGCCTTGGCTTCGGTCAGCGCCGTCTTCAGTTCGTCTTCGGCCTGCTTGCGCTTGTCGATGTCGCGCACCACGGCCATCACGCGCGCCTGGCCGCCAACCTTGACCAGGCGCAGATTCACTCCGACCCAGAACTGCTTGCCGGTGTTGTCGCGGGAGAGCCATTCAAAACCTTGCGGCCCCTGCTCATGGGCGCTGCGGATGCGTGCCTGCGCGGTTTCCTGGGTATATGAAATGCCGTTGCTGATCGCGCCGACATCCATGGCCAGCAGTTGCTCGCGGGTGTATCCGTACAGCTGGCAGGCGGCCGCGTTCACGTCGAGAATGCGGCCGGTGTCGGGATCGTGGATGAATATGGCGTCGTTGATCGAGTCGTAAATGGTTTGGAGCCTTTCCTGCCTTTCCTGAAGGCTGGTCTCCAAGCGCAGGCGGCGGACGCTGCGCCACAGATCGTTGCCGATCAGTTGCAAGGTATCGATATCGGCGTCGATATAGTCGCTCGGCTTGTTGCCGACGCCGATCATCATGCGCACCAGTCCTTCCGCCATCACTGGCAC
>JBAYVV010000177.1:0-8172 GCA_041674465.1 Sterolibacterium sp. | reverse complement strand
TCTTGCGCCTACTCTAAGCTTTTGAAATCAATGGTGCCGGCGAGAAGAGTTGAACTCCCGACCTTCGCATTACAAGTGCGCTGCTCTACCAACTGAGCTACGCCGGCTGAGGAATCGGCCGGATTATATCCGTGTGGGCAGAGTTTCCGCTACACTTTGCAGGCTGATGCTCTCTCTTACCCCCTGAATGCTTCCCTCCGCCAAGAACAAAGACTCTCGCTTGCGTCTGATCATCGTCGATGCTCTGGAAGACGATGTGGCGCAGTTGGTGGAGCGCCTTCGTAGCACAGGCCATGAGCCACAGGCAGAGCGTGTCGCAACCTCGGATGGACTGCACAAAGCTCTTCAGGCACAGGCCTGGGATGCGATTCTCTGCAAACACCGCGTTCCGGGCTTGTCGGTTCTGACCGCACTCAAAGTGATGCATGAGCTTGAATTCGATCTGCCGTTCATCGTCATTGCCGAAAGCATCGATGACAAAAGCGCTGCGCGCGCGATGCGTGCCGGCGCCCACGATTGCCTGTCCCGCGATGGACTGGAACGCCTGGTACCGGCCATCGAGCGCGAAGTCCGCGATGCTCGCCACCGGGCCGACCACCGCGCGGCTTTGGAAATGCTCAAGGAAAGCGAGGCACGCTTTCGCGCCTTGGCCTCCAATTTGCCGGGTATGGTGTTCCAGTTGCAGATCGAATCGGACGGTAATCTCCGCTTTGTCTATGTCAGCGAAGGCTGCTTCCAGTTGTTCGGCTTGAAGCCGCATGAACTGTTGGCGACCCCGCAGCACTTTCTGGGCGCAATAGAAAACCTTGATCGCGCGGTTCTGGAACGAACTTTGGTGGATTCAGCCGCAGTATTTGCCCCGCTCAATTGGGAAGGGCGAATTCGCAGCAAAGGGCAGATTAAGTGGATCAGCCTGCGTTCCTCGCCGCAACGAATCGAAGGTGGCGGCGTCCAGTGGCAGGGGATTGCCACCGATATCACGCGCAGCAAGGAAACTGAGTCACAACTGCGTCGCTCACGGGAGCAGATGTCGGAGCTTTCATTTCACCTGGAAAGCGCCATCGAAGAGGAACGCGAGCGGATCGCACGCGACATCCATGACGAACTGGGCAGCACCCTCGTGGCACTCAAGATCGAAACGGCCTTGCTGGGAGGCAAACTGCCCGTCGAGCAAGGTACCGGAACCTTGCGCGACAAGGTACATTCGATCGAGACTCTGGTTGATCGCGCCATGAGCACGGTGAGCCGGGTTGGACGCGAATTGCGTCCGGGTATTCTTAAAGAGTTCGGTTTACCCGCCGCGATAGAATGTCAGGCGGAGGACTTCACCCAGCGAACCGGCATCGCCTGCCGTGTCAAATGTGATGACGAGGGGATCGACCTGGATGAAAAGGCCTCTTTGGCGCTATTCCGCATTTTGCAGGAGGCTTTGACAAATGTGGCCAAACACGCCCATGCCTCTCTGGTGGTCGTTCGGTTGCGTCGCGAACATGACCGGATCTCGCTGGAAATACGTGACAACGGGCGGGGTGTTTCGGAGGCGGACATGAACAAGCCTAAATCCTTCGGTCTGCGCGGGATCCGCGAGCGCGCCAGCAGTCTCAATGGTGAATTGAGCATTACGCCGGTTGAGCAGGGGGGAACCCTGATTGTTCTGCGCATACCGGATCTGGACCCAGGCAATCCCTTAATTCCAGCAGAGGAAGAACCTCAAGGCAACTTATTCTGAGAACCCATGACCGAAAACAGAATTCATGTACTGATCGCCGATGATCATGCCATTGTGCGGCAAGGTTTGCGACAAATTCTTTCTGAGACAGAGGATCTGCTCGTGTCGGGTGAAGCCAGTGACGGCGTGGACGCAATGCGACTCGTTCGGCAGCAGCATTGGGATGTGGTGCTGCTGGATGTATCGATGCCAAACCGCAATGGCATCGATACCCTGAAAATGCTCAAAAAGGAATTTCCGCGCCTGCCGGTGCTGATCCTCAGCATGCACCCGGAGGAGCAGTATGCCGTGCGTGCCCTCAAGGCAGGCGCCTCAGGCTACCTCACCAAACAAAGCGCACCGGAGCTTCTGGTGACGGCAATTCGCCAGGTTGCAAGCGGGCACAAGTATGTCAGTCCCTCGTTGGCGATGAAATTGGCTGATGTGATTGCGGAAAATGATGACCGCCTGCCGCATGAGACACTTTCCGACAGGGAGTATCAGATCTTCTGCCTGATTGCGGCGGGGCGTCCGCTGACGCAAATCGCAGATGAGATCAATATCAGCGTCAAGACCGTCAGCGAGTATCGCAAACGCGTGCTCGATAAAATGAAATTGGATACCAACGCAGAACTGATCCATTACGGACTCAAACATGGGCTGGTGGAATAAAATGCTGCGTTAACGAGTTCTGCTTCTCTCATTCTCCGATCAAGAAATCATGGCCAAGCCCACTCAACCCTCCGAGATTGCGCGCGATGTTTTGAAGCAGCTGGCGCTAAACCGCACGCCGCCGACGCCAGACAACTATATGGCGCTGTACCACGAAATTTCCGGCACGGCGAAAGTGGAGAGTTTCCCGGAAAAGTCGTTGAAAAGCATCGTCGCAGACATGCCGCGCAATACCGCGGAACAAACGCGCATGGCCAGGCAGCTTGAAGCAGCGATTGTCGAGAAAAACTGGGATGCCCTGAAAGGCGCTTTGCTCGGTTTTTCGACGGCGAGCGCGGCGGAACCCCCGCAGTGGCCAGCGCTTATTCGTGACCTGACTCTTCAGCTTGAAAGAGTCCAGGCTGGACTGACGCAGACCAAGAAACGTGAAATGATCGAGCATGTGCTCAGCGCATCATCCTCGCCGGATTTGCTTTATACACGACTTAGCTCGCTGGTTCATTCCTGGTCGCAAGGCGCGACGACAGACGTAAATCTTGCCGAGAATGGGGTCGCTCCCGCCCGTGCGGAACAAGTGCCGGCTAAGGCGGCCCATTCTGCTGCAGAGATGAAGGCGGAAAAGCTGACGCTGGTTGAGCCTCCGCGGGTCAATGTCGAATTGCGCGAGTTGATCGCCCAGTTGCTGGAAAACGCGATTGGCGCGCTATTGGTGGATACACCGGACCTCGCGGAAGAAGCGCGGTTACTCGCCGAACAGGCACGCGACAGGCTGGCGCCGGAAGACATCGCCAGCTTTGCGACGCGCATGAAAAAATTCAGTTACCGCCTGAATTTTTTCACCGAAGATCAGAATGAACTCAAAACGGCGCTGTTGCATCTGCTCCAGCTTATCATCGAGAACATCAGCGAACTGGTCCTGGATGACAAACTGATGCACGGCCAGGTTGAGATCGTGCTTAACCTGTTCAATCAGCCTCTCAACCTGCGGCAGTTGGACGATGTCGAGCGACGCATGAAGGACATCATCTACAAGCAGGGGAATCTGAAAAAACATCTCAGCGAGGCACAGGACAGACTCAAGGCGATGCTCGCCAACTTTGTCGACCGCCTTGCCGATTTTTCGGAAACGACCAGCGGCTACCACGACAAGATCGAGCGCTGCGCCGTGAAAATCAGCCAGGCAGCGGATATCGGGCAACTCTCCGACGTGCTTGCCGAAGTTCTGCAAGAGACGCGTGCCATCCAGACCAACGCCCAACGTTCCCGCGACGAGTTGCACGAGATGCGGCAGCGTGTCGAGGAAACGGAAAAAGAAGTAGGCCGCCTGCAAAATGAGCTCGCACAGGCAAGCGACATGGTGCGCCAGGACCCGCTGACCGGTGCCCTCAATCGCAAGGGCATGGATGAGGCCCTCGAACGCGAAGTATCGCGAGTCAGACGCCACGAAAGCACGATTTGTCTGGCGATGCTGGATATCGACAATTTCAAGAAGCTCAACGATACCTACGGCCATCAGGTTGGTGACGCCGCGCTGGTACATCTGGCCAACGTCACGCGAGAAACGATCCGCCCGCAAGATACCTTGGCCCGCTATGGCGGCGAGGAATTCGTCATCCTGCTGCCGGACACACCGCTGGATGAGGGCGTCACTGCCGTTACGCGCCTGCAGCGCGAATTGACGCGCAAGTTCTTCCTCAACAAGAACGAGAAAATGCTGATTACATTTAGTGCGGGAGTTGCGGAAGTTGGCAAGGATGAACCCGCTGGCCAGGCTTTGAAACGGGCGGACGATGCCATGTATCTTGCCAAGCGGGCTGGAAAGAACCGGGTGGTCTCAGCTTGAATCCAAACACAATATTTATTACCGGCGGTGCTGGATTCATAGGTTCTGCGCTGATTCGTCTTTTGATTGCCGAGAGCGGTTGGCATATCGTCAACATCGACAAACTGACGTATGCCGGAAATCTTGAATCGCTGGCCATGCTTTCTAACAATCAGCGCCATGTCTTTACCCAAACCGACATTTGCGACCGAGACGCACTGGATAGCCTGTTTGCTCAACACAAACCGGCGGGCGTGATTCACCTCGCAGCCGAATCGCATGTGGATCGCTCGATCCATGGACCGGCAGATTTCATCGAAACCAATATTGTCGGTACATATACCCTGCTCGAAGCGGCTCGGACCTACTGTTCCTCCCTGCCGAAGGAACAGGCTACGCAGTTCCGCTTTCACCACGTCTCGACGGACGAGGTATATGGCAGCCTGGGTGCAAATGGCTTGTTTGTGGAAACCACGGCCTATAGTCCGAATTCGCCTTATTCGGCTTCAAAAGCCGCATCAGATCATCTGGTGCGCGCCTGGCAGCATACTTTCGGCATGCAGGTGCTGGTGACCAATTGCTCCAATAACTACGGCCCTTACCAGTTTCCAGAGAAACTCATTCCGGTGGTCATACTCAACGCGCTGCAAGACAAGCCTTTGCCGATATACGGCAAAGGCGACAATGTCCGCGACTGGCTGTATGTTGATGACCATGCCCGTGCCCTGCGCATGGTGTTTGAACATGGCACCGCAGGAGAAACCTACAACATTGGCGGGCATAACGAAAAGACCAATCTCGAAGTTGTGGATGGGCTGTGTTCGTTGCTGGATGAATTGCGACCACGTTCGGATGGCAAGAGCTATCTTGCGCAAAAAACCTTTGTCGCGGATCGCCCCGGACACGACCGGCGCTACGCCATAGACGCCAGTAAAATTGGGCGCGATCTGGGCTGGAAACCCCAGGAAAACTTTGTTTCTGGTCTGCGCAAGACGGTCGCCTGGTACTTGGCCAACAATGACTGGATCCAGCATGTGATCAGCGGCGAATACCGTAACTGGATGAAGCAAAACTATTCCAACAGGAACGCGTCATGAGTGACAGGAAAGGCATCATTCTCGCCGGCGGTGCTGGAACACGGCTTCACCCCGTGACTCTGTCAGTATCCAAGCAGCTCCTGCCGATCTATGACAAGCCGATGATCTACTATCCTCTCACGACCTTGATGCTGGCAGGCATGCGCGATATTCTGCTGATATCGACGCCACAGGATACTCCGCGTTTCCTGCAGCTACTGGGCGACGGCAGCCAATGGGGGCTGAACCTCCAATATGCTGTTCAGCAAATACCGAACGGCTTGGCCCAGGCTTTTGTCATCGGCAAAAACTTCGTTGGTTCCGGTCCTTCCGCTCTGGTGCTGGGAGACAACATTTTCTACGGGCACGATTTTTCGATTCAATTGCAGCGGGCCAGTCGCAACAACTCTGGTGCAACCGTGTTTGCCTACGCGGTCACCGATCCGGAACGCTATGGCGTGGTTGAATTCGATGGCGGCGGCAAGGCCATCAGTATCGAAGAAAAACCGTCCCAGCCGAAATCGCGTTACGCTGTGACCGGTTTGTATTTTTATGACCAGCAGGTGCTCGACATCGCGGCGAACTTGCAGCCATCACGACGCGGCGAATTTGAAATCACGGATGTCAATCGTCACTATTTGGAGATGGGCCAACTGCAGGTCGAGATCATGGGGCGCGGCATGGCCTGGCTCGATACGGGTACACACGAGTCCTTGCTGGAAGCTTCACAATTCATCGGTACGATCGAAAAACGCCAGGGACTGAAAGTGGCATGCCCTGAGGAAATCGCCTGGCGTCTCGGCTGGATTGATGCCGGCCAACTTGAAAAACTTGCGCAACCTCTGGCAAAGAATGGCTATGGGCAATATCTGCTTGGCTTGTTGAGCGGCAAGGTGTATTCCTGATGCGGTTGCTTGATACCGCCATTCCGGAAGTCTTGTTGATCGAGCCGAAGGTCTTCGGCGACGCCCGCGGCTTTTTCTTTGAAAGTTACAACCAGCGTGCCATGGCATCTCTGGGACTGGATGCGACGTTTGTCCAGGACAACCATTCGCGCTCCGCCCGCAACGTATTGCGCGGCATGCATTACCAGATCGAGCATGCCCAAGGGAAACTGGTGCGAGTGGTTGCCGGTGAGGTTTTCGATGTTGCGGTGGACCTCCGGTTATCCTCGACTACTTTTGGCAAATGGACGGGGCACCTTCTTTCCGCCGAGAACAAGCGCATGATGTGGATTCCACCAGGCTTCGCTCATGGTTTCTACGTGACATCCGAGTCCGCCGAGTTTCTCTATAAAACCACAGACTACTGGTATCCCGAGCATGAACGCTGCTTGCTCTGGAACGATCCCGATTTGGCCATCGCCTGGCCGCTGATTGCTGAACCGCAATTGGCCCCAAAAGACAGCATGGGTATTCATCTGGCTCAGGCCGAAGTGTATTTGTGAACAACATTCTTCTCACCGGATGCAATGGCCAGGTTGGCTGGGAATTGCAGCGGACCCTCGCACCGCTCGGCAGGGTGACTGCGCTTGAGCGAGGCGCACTGGATCTTGCCGATGCGGATTCGATCCGCACCGTGCTGCGTGAGGTTCGACCGCACATCATCGTTAATGCCGCCGCCTATACGGCCGTTGACCAGGCCGAGAACGAGGCGACGTTGGCCCTGCAGGTGAATGGCATAGCGCCGGGAATCATGGCAGAGGAAGCGAAGCGCCTGGGCACCCTCCTTGTCCATTACTCAACCGACTATGTTTTTGACGGAAGCAAAAGCAGCTGTTATACCGAACAGGACGCCACGAATCCGCTTAGTACGTACGGCAGGACCAAGCTGGCGGGAGAAATAGCCATCCAGTCGAGCGGTTGCCGGCATCTGATTTTCCGCACCTGCTGGGTATATGGTTTGCGCGGCAAGAATTTCTTGCGCACCATACTGCGCCTCGCTGACACGAGAGATGAACTGCGCATAGTTGCCGACCAGGTTGGTGCACCAACCTGGAGCCGGATGATTGCCGAAGCCACAGCTTCCGCTTTGGCCGCCAAGACTGCTACCGAAGGACTTTTCCATCTGGCCAGCGCTGGCAGCATCTCCTGGCATGGATTTACCCAGGCAATACTTGAACTTACCGGACAGATGCGGGTGCGCAACCCGACGCTTACGGCCATTCCGTCAAGCGATTACCCGCAGTTGGCGGTGCGTCCTTTGAATTCCAGACTTTCCTGCGATCTTCTGGAACAAACCGCAGGGCTCAGATTGCCCGATTGGCATGACGCACTCAAGCTCTGTCTTGGCAGTACCGAAGTGGCCTGATGCAGGGTTTGCGTTTCGCTTCGCTGGGCAGCGGCAGCCGCGGCAATGCGATGGTCATCGAAGCCGGCAACACAAGAGTGTTGCTCGATTGTGGCTTCGGGCCGCGCGAACTGAATGTCAGACTGGCTCGACTGAAACTGGATATCGAAGACTTCGCTGCAATTCTGGTGACCCATGAGCATAGCGACCACAGCGCTGGCGTGTTCAAATGCGCTCGCCGCCACCAGATCAAAATCCATATGACGTATGGTACTTTGGCCGCATCGGCGGAGTCTGAAGAGACACTTCCTTCGCTATGCTTGATTGATATGCATCAGACATTCAGTATTGGCGATCTGGAGATTCGTCCGTATCCAGTGCCACATGATGCACGCGAGCCGGTACAGTTCGTGTTTTCCGATGGCAGGCATCAACTGGGCGTGCTCACCGATACGGGTTGCGTCACGCCGCATATTGTCACGATGCTCAGCGCTTGCGACGCATTGGTGCTCGAATGCAACCACGATCTCGACATGCTCGAAAGCAGCGCCTATCCCTGGTCGCTCAAGCAGCGTATCCGTGGCCGCTATGGCCATCTTGACAAT
>JBAYVV010000176.1:0-8243 GCA_041674465.1 Sterolibacterium sp. | reverse complement strand
TCCAGCGTGGCGACAGCAAGGAGAATGCCGATGAAGAACACGATGGAACTCATGTCTATCTTACTTAGAGCATGAGCCAGGGTGAGACGGTGCTTGAATTCATCTGACTTTTGGCGATGCACCAGATCACCCACTAGCCAAAGGATGCCTAAGCCGAACAGGATGCCCATGAACGGGGGCAAATGTGTCACGGTCTTGAACACAGGCACCGCCACCAGGATGCCGAGTCCCATGAAGAACATCAGATTGCGTTCAAACTCGGACGTGTGCAAACCGTGGTCACCCGCGCTCAGTCCCTTGGACACAACAGGGCGCCCACGCAAGATGTGGGCTGTGATGCCTAATGGCACGATCATGCTCACCAATGCTGGCAAGAGCACCGATTTCATAATCGCCAATGTGGTAATTTGACCGCCGATCCACAACATGGTGGTCGTCACGTCACCGATAGGTGACCACGCGCCTCCGGAGTTTGCCGCAATGACGATAATGCCCGCAAAGAATAGGCGATCCTCATGTTTGGCAAGGAGCTTGCGCATCAGGGAGATCATTACGATGGTGGTGGTCAAGTTGTCCAGGATGGCGCTGAGAAAGAAGGTCACAAAACCCACGAGCCACATCAGCGTTGATAGCTTGGACGTCCGGATATGCTCGGTAATGACTTCAAATCCGTTGTGAGCATCCACAACCTCGACGATCGTCATTGCACCCATCAGGAAGAATACGATCTGGGCGGTTCCCATCAGCGATTCGCTGAGTTGTTCACCTACGGTATGTGAATCACCATAAGACAAGGCATAAATAGTCCAGAGCAATCCTGCGCCGACAAGAGCCGACGCTGACTTGTTGATCTTAATGGGATGTTCCAGAGCGATTGCTGTGTAAGCGATAACGAAAACAACAGCAATTGTGGTCAGCATTACGTTACCCCTTAGCGATATTGGCTAGCCGAACAGCCACGAGCTTGTGGATTATTGAACGCGGGGTGTGGCCGAGTGGAGGGTTCATGGGCGTACTCTTTCATCGTGCGGCGGCCCGACCAGCACGAAAACCTGACTACGCCTGTAGCGTAGACACCCAGTATGATCATACACATCGAAGCAACAATCCTCAACACACTGGATTGAATATTTGTGCAAATATACATTGCCATAGCGGTTCATTCAAAGGTGTTTCTGATTTATATAGAATTATCAATGGGCAACCGAGTGATCTTAAAACTCGGATGTCTTCCACTAGAAAGGACAAATCTAGTACCATAAGTCCATGACTACCTCATCCCAACCGCGCAAAACTAAAACCGTTACCCCGAAACGAAAGCAGGTTGCTGATCCGGCAATGGAGGCGCTGCAACACTTCCGGCTTATCTTCAAGTCGATAAAGAAGCATTTCATGTGGGTCGAGCAGCAGACCGGAGTCAATGGTGCTCAGTTGTGGGCGCTGGCTGCGATTGTTGAAAAACCCGGACTGAAGGTAACCGAACTCGCCAAGACACTGGCAATCCACCAATCTACCGCAAGCAATCTAATCGACAAGCTGGTGAAGCAGAATTTCGTACGCCGGGATCGCAGCTGTGAGGATCAGCGAATCGTGTTTCTCTTTCCGGAGCCGAGAGGGATTAGCCTTGTCAGAGGCGCCCCAAAGCCAATTCGTGGCGTACTACCGGACGCACTCAGTAGGATACCCGCCTCTGATTTGGCTGAGTTAAACCTGCTCTTGTCTTTCGTAGTCCGCAACATGAAAGTTCGCGACGCTTCTGGAAAGACCACACTTCTTGCTGATATTTAACTAGTTCGAGTTTTTCACATCTGCATAACGGAATTCAACGCGCCGGCAGGATGTACGGCACCTTTCCGTGAGACAAGGGGCAGTTGTTGATTTATCGTGGCCGTAGCTGGTAACTCGGATCTGATGTGGTGATACATCTAGGGATATCAGCTGGTCGCGAACGACATTGGCGCGCGATGTGCCCAACGCAACACTGTAGGAACTGCTTGAGTAGTCGTCGGTGTAGCCATATAAAGTTACCGTCAGCCGCCGATTGGCGCGAAGTCGTTCTGCATGGCGTTTTATCCATTCCATCGCAGACTCTGTCAATTGCGTCGAGCCGTAGGCGAAATAAATGCTTTTACTATTACTTGCACGAAGCCATTTGCCTTCAGTAGTGGGTAGTGTATCGGTAGATTCGCCCGATATCTCCGAATTAATGGCTGGTTCGCTGACCTCGCCTTGTGCGTCCAATTCTTGGTTCAGTGTGGAATTACGCTCAGCTTTCTCTGGGGCAAGTACGGCAGGAATGAGTGATTTGGTGACGTCTGCCGGTGCAGCGGGCGCAGTCGATTTCAAGATATCCGTTGGCGACGCAGCCGAACATATGCCAGGCGCGGCTGCAAGAGCAAGTATCGAAAGAAACATCACCGATATCATGGCGTAGAGCATGGTGTGATTCAGGTGGTATCCGAAATTATTAAAACTGTCAAAGGACGAAATTACTAAATGATCCATTATTACCCCTCGAAAATCCCTAGCGCAAAATCGTCAGGCCATGAAAAAATACATCCCCGACAGTTGCACGCGGACATTTAATGTATTATGTTTGTACAAACGTTATTCTATGCGAAGGAGATGTTATGAAAAAACTAATTTCGCTGGTTGTGGCTTGCATGGCACTGACCGCATGCTCGAGTCCAATTAAGAAAGTTGAAGAAACACAACAGATGCAACCTGCACAGGTCGCCAAACCTGCTCCGGCAACGGCCACACCGGTGGTTCAGGCTGAGAGCGAAGCCGTCAAGCAAGCTCGCCTGATTCAAGAGTTGTCGAAGAAAAGCGTCTATTTCGACTATGACGAATTTATCATCAAGCCACAGTACCAGGATGTGATTCAGCGGCAGGCTGAGTTCATCAAGAAGACTAACAGGGACAGTGTGATGCTCGAAGGAAACGCGGATGAGCGAGGCAGTTCAGAGTACAACCTAGCCCTAGGTCAAAAGCGTGCGGAAGCGGTTAGGAAAGCACTGAACATCATGGGCGTTCCTGACAGTCGCCTTGAGGCAATTAGTTATGGCAAGGAAAAACCTCGTGCGACTTGCCATGAAGAAAACTGCTGGCAGGAAAATCGGCGTGTTGATTTTGTGCATAAAGTGAAGTAGTCAATGAGATAAGCAAGGGAGCATCCTCTCCCTTGCTTGTTGCCAGAACTTGGTCCAGAGTATCGGCACCATTCGTCTCTAATGCTTTCTTTTGCAAACGATGGCAGCGGGGAGCGGGGGAGCGTAGTACAAGTAGCACATCAAATTGCAAGTAGGGCTTTAATATTTGTTAGATGGGTGAAGCTCTTGATTAGAAAGGCCCCCTTAGTTGTTCTGCATGCCGAGGATGAATTGGCCGATGCTCACTTAGTCAAGACTGCGGTGAGTGCAAATCAGATTACTGCCAACTTATTTCAAGTGTCTGATGGAACTGAGGTCCTCAAGTTTCTGCGCGAGCCGGATATGCGTTTCGCTGGCGCGAAACGCCCAGACCTAATCTTGCTAGATTTATACATGTCGGGCATGGACGGTCGCGAATGTTTAACCGTGCTCAAGAAAGATGAGAATCTGCGCTCAATTCCCGTGGTGATTCTGAGTATGTCCGATGCCGAGTCGGACATAGTGGATTGTTATGCACTGGGTGCGTCCGGCTATATCACTAAACCAGTGGATGTTCATCAATACAATATGAAAATCAAGCACCTCTTTGATTACTGGATCGGTCTGGTCCGCCTTCCAACGAACTCCTATTAGGATGAGTTACTGCGCTCATTTAGTGCGTCGCTACCAGAACGTTGATCATACATAGGATCGCGCAGATAACCTATATCTGAGAGAGGCAGAAAGTGCCGACATCAGTCGAAGGGATTGTTCATGCGTCTGTCACTACGTTTCATCTTGCCACTGGCCCTGGTGCTTGGGTTGATTGCGTATAGCGTCGTTCCGTTGGTGGATGGCCTAACCTTGCGCTGGTTCGTCCGCGATCTGGATATCCGCGCATCTCTGGTTGCCAACACGATGCAGGAGCCGTTACAGGAATACCTACGCACCGGCTCACGTGCAAAGACGATCAGCTATTTCACCAAAATCACACAAGACGAGCGCCTCTTCGCGATCGGCTTTTGCGAGCAACCAGAAAATGCCATGGTGGCAACCAAGACTTTCCCGAAGTCGGTCACCTGTCGCGATCTCGACCGCTTCACTGACACCCAACAACACCTGCTGACCACCGAGCGCGGAGATCTGCACGTTTCGGTGCATACCATCGCAGGGGAAAACGTTTCTCTTGGCCGCCTGGTTCTTGTGCACGATATGAGCTTCATCCAGCGGCGCAGCGAGGAGACGAAACGCTACGTTTTCTATTTCTTCATCGCTCTGACCACAATCGTTTCGTTGATCACGGTCATCATCGCGCAATTGAGCTGGCGTGGTTTGGTCCAGGGCATGCGCGCCCTGCTGCGCGGGGAGGGCCTTTTGCGACCAGTGGAACGAATTACCATGCCGGAATTGCGTCCGATTGAGAAGGATCTGCGTGAGTTAATGCGCGATGTGCGCTCGGAGGTGCAACTGCGCGACGAGGCTCAGGTAACCTGGACACCTGAAGCTTTGCGGCAGATTCTCCGCAACGACCTGCGGGGAGACGACGTGATTGTCGTCTCCAATCGGGAACCCTATCTGCACGTACACCACGAAGGAAGAATTGAGGTGCACCGGCCGGCGAGCGGCCTGGTTACGGCTCTGGAGCCGGTCATGCGAGCCTGTTCCGGCACCTGGATCGCTCATGGCAGCGGTTCGGCCGACAAAGACGTGGTCGATAAGCACGATCGGATTTCTGTCCCGCCGGACAACCCGGCATACCAGATTCGTCGTGTCTGGCTAAGCCCCGAGGAGGAGGCAGGGTATTACTACGGTTTCTCCAACGAAGGAATGTGGCCCCTCTGCCATATCGCCCACGTTCGGCCAATCTTCCGCAGCAAGGACTGGAACCATTATGTGGCGGTCAACCAGAAATTTGCCCAGGCCGTGGCTGACGAGGCCAAGAGCAAAAATCCTGTTGTGCTGGTCCAGGACTACCATCTGGCTTTGTTGCCGCGCATGATTCGGAAACTATTGCCCGACGCGACGATTATCACCTTCTGGCATATTCCCTGGCCCAACCCGGAAGCGTTCGCGATCTGCCCCTGGCGAACCGAAATACTCGATGGCCTGCTGGGCAGCAGCATCCTTGGCTTTCACACCCAGTTTCACTGCAACAACTTCGTGGACACCGTCGACCGTATGCTTGAGGCTCGTGTAGATAGGGAAACCTTTACGGTCTCCTACGGTGGATTGTCGACCGCCATCAAGCGCTATCCGATCTCAATTGAGTGGCCACCAGCACCAGAGGGCATGAAGAAGAGCACCGAACAGTGCCGCACCGACGTGCGGCAGCGCAACGATTTGCCTGACAACCACCTGATTGGCATCGGTGTCGATCGTCTTGACTATACCAAGGGTATTCTCGAGCGCTTCCGTGCGGTAGAACGTCTTCTGGAACTGTATCCACAATGGGTCAATAAATTCTCCTTCATCCAGATCGCTGCCCCGTCGCGCTCGAGCATCCCGGAATACCAGGCATTTGAAGCCGAGGTGCGGTCTCTCGCGACACAAATCAACAGCCGCTTCGCCGGCGGCGGGCCACCCCCGATTATTCTCAAGGTCGAGCACCATGAACCTGACCAGGTCTATGAGCACTACCGTGCCGCAGAGCTTTGCTATGTCAGCAGCCTTCACGACGGGATGAACCTGGTAGCCAAGGAATTTGTTGCCTGCCGTGACGACGAGCAGGGTGTCCTGGTGCTGAGCCAATTCACCGGAGCCGCACGGGAATTGCCCGAAGCCCTGATTGTGAATCCCTACGACATCGATCAATGTGCGCTGGCCCTGCATTTGGCGCTTAGCATGCCGGTGGCCGAGCAGCGTGAGCGCATGCGCCTGATGCGGGCACTAATACAGGAGTTCAATGTCTATCGCTGGGCCGGGCGCATGTTGCTTGATGCAGCTGGTATGCGCGTAAGGCACCACCTGCTCGAGAGTAACCAAGGTGTCGTCCTGCCGTTACGTCCAGGTCCACGTCAAGTGGCCTAGCGTTAGAAAAGAGGAAAAGATGGATCGAATCGAATTTGGATCAGGAAAGGGTGAAATGCCCCTGCCACCGGGAAGTCAGACGGCTTGGTTCCTCGACATCGATGGAACTCTGCTGGAACTCGCCGCAACTCCAGATGGGGTGCGAGTCGACCAGGGAGTTCTGAATCTGCTGACGGCCTTGCAAGAGGTTTCTGGCGGAGCTGTGGCGCTGATCAGTGGGCGCTCGGTGGCGATAGTGGACAACCTGTTCAAGCCGCTGCGCCTACCTGTGGCAGGACAGCACGGCGTCGAACGGCGTGACGCGGCAGGGGTGATGCATCATCACCAAGCCAACGGCCAAACTCTGGCCGCTGTCCGTCACGCTCTCGCCATCTGGGCGGCGGAACGGCCGGGACTGCTGCTCGAAGACAAAGGTTTGTCCCTGGCATTGCACTTCCGCCAGGCACCGGCGCTTGAAGCAGACGTGCGCCGGTTCATTGAATTGATGGTAGCGGCAAGCGGTGGCGATTTCTGCTTGCAGTCAGGGAAAATGGTCGTTGAGATCAAGCCAGCCGGACGCGACAAGGGGACCGCAATTCGCGAGTTCCTCGACGAGACACCGTTTCATGGGCGGATTCCCGTTTTCGTCGGTGACGATGTGAGTGACGAGTACGGGTTCGAGATCGTCAATCGACTTGGCGGCATCGCAATTAAGGTCGGTGATGAGCCAACGACCGCATCACGGCACCTCCCGGACGTAACCGCCGTGCGTGAGTGGTTGGCGAGCGTCGCGAGGCAGACCGCATGAAATCGCTCGATCTGGCGCTCATAGGCAACTGTACCATCGGCGCCCTGATCGATGCGTCTACGGAGATTGTCTGGGCCTGCCTGCCACGATTCGATGGCGACGCCGTTTTCTGCTCTCTGCTACAAGCTGGGCAGAGTGTGGATGAATTCGGCCTGTACCGTGTCGAACTGATTGACGTGGAACGTACTGAGCAGTCCTACTTGGGCAATACGGCGATTCTCGTCACGAGCCTTTACGACCGGCACGGCGGCGCCATTGAGGTCACCGACTTCGCCCCGCGTTTTCGCCAGTTTGGGCGCATGTTCTGCCCAATGATGTTTATCCGCCGTGTTCGGCGGCTCACAGGCAGTCCGCGTATCCGGGTGCTGGTTCGACCCGCCTATGACTACGGTCGGGGGCGCCCACAGGTTACTTACGGTAGCCACCACCTGCGCTTCGTCGCTCCTGACCTGGTATTGCGTCTCACCACCGACGCCTCGGTGTCGGCGATCAAGCAGGAACTCACGTTCTTCCTGCAGGATACGATCACACTGATTCTTGGGGCCGACGAGACGGTGCCGGAAGCGGTCGGCGACCTCGGCCAGCGCTTCCTCAATGAGACAATCGCCTATTGGCATCTGTTTGTCCGTT
The DNA here is from genome assembly GCA_041674465.1 of Sterolibacterium sp. Taxonomy (GTDB): domain Bacteria; phylum Pseudomonadota; class Gammaproteobacteria; order Burkholderiales; family Rhodocyclaceae; genus JACRAR01. Next base: position 668 of record JBAYVV010000176.1, on the reverse strand, counting down.
ACCTGGGCATTCCCTTCGAGTGGCAGGACGCAGTAATCCGTGCCGCAATCACTCTGAAACTCAACGCATACGACGACACCGGAGCAATTATCGCGGCGATGACTTGCTCCATTCCGGAGTCTTCAGGGTCCGATCGCAACTGGGATTATCGCTACTGTTGGCTACGTGACGGCTACTTCGTGGTCAATGCCCTCAACCGGCTCGGCGCTACCAGCACCATGGAGCGTTACCTCGCTTACATTGTGAATATTGCCGCAGGCGCGCCGAGTGGCAACCTGCAGCCCGTGTATGGGGTCGATGGCAGTATCCAGCTTGAGGAGCGGGAACTCGACTCTCTGGCCGGGTATCGGGGAATGGGACCAGTGCGCGTTGGTAACCAGGCTTACCGCCAGGTTCAGCATGATGTGTATGGGTCGGCGATCCTGACTGCCACTCATGTCTTCTTCGACCGGCGTTTGGCTCGGACTGGCGATGAAATGCTGTTCAAGCGCCTCGAAGCGCTTGGCGAAAAGGCCGTGCAGCTGTGGGACCAGCCCGACGCAGGCCCATGGGAATTGCGAGGTGGCACGCGGATTCATACTTTCTCGGCCGTCATGTGCTGGGCTGCCTGCGATCGGCTGGGGAAAATCGCAACCCAATTGGGCTTGAACGAAAGGGTACGCTACTGG
>JBAYVV010000175.1:0-8270 GCA_041674465.1 Sterolibacterium sp. | reverse complement strand
GGCACTGTGGCCAACCTGGCTGTCGGGCAAGCTTTAAGTATTGCCGGGAGATTCAGCAATAGCTCACTGTCTGGCGTCGAATTCAATCTCCAGGCAATTCAACCCACTGAACCGGGAATCCTGCACATGTCCGGAATTGTTTCTAATGTCACCCCGACCAGCTTCATGCTCAATGGCGTGACCATCCAGAGAAACGGTGTTGCGATACCGGGCGGCGGGATGATGGGTGGCAACGGCATGATGGGCGGGTCACGTGTCAACGTCAACGTTCAACTGATCGATGGGCAGTACAGGGCGATTGCGATCAGCGCACTTGGCGGCTGACAGGTCTGCGGATTGACCTCGTAATCCGGACACGGCAGGCGCATTAGGCGCTGCTTGAAATCAATCCGCCTGGCCTGAACCGCAGGCGGCACGCTGCAGCCGATCCGCCACAGCCAGCCATTCGTCTGTCATGGGAGGCGTTTCCACCAGGATCAGGTCATCGTCACGCGCATCGAGTTCACGCAACCGGGCGTATAAGTCATGGGCGTACGTGGCCGCATCACGGGCTGCCGCATGCCAATACAGATTCGGGACAACCCGCGTTGCACTGTGGCACGCCAGTACCGCCACCCTTTGCCCGGCAGCCAGTGCGACATCCACGGCATGCTGCAATTGCTCGCCGGGTACTAGCCGCAGAGGCGTATGTGGCGCGTAATGCGCCATGCCGGAACCGGCCACACGCGGGATTACAACGTCTGCGTCTGCATCCGTCGCCGCAGGGTTTCTGGCGAGCGGTGTCTTTCCAAGAACCTGCGCGATATCGTCAGCAGTGATGGCGCCAGGACGCAGCACGCGCGGCACGCCGCTGGAAAGATCGACGATGGTCGACTCGATGCCGACCGCGCAATCACCGCCATCCAGAACCAACTGGACGCTCGCACCGAGTTCGTTACGGACGTGGGCGGCACGGGTCGGACTGATGCGGCCATAACGGTTGGCCGAGGGCGCGGCCAATCCTGCCGCCGCGCCTTGCGCTGCACTGAAAGCCCGCAGCAGCGCCAGCGCCACGGGATGATTGGGGACGCGCAAGCCCACCGTGTCCTGGCCCCCGGTCACGGCATCGAGAACCTGCGACTGACGTTTCAGGATCAGGGTCAGCGGGCCGGGCCAAAATGCTGCCGCCAGCAGCCGCGCGGCCTGCGGCACATCACGCGCCCAGGCATCGAGCACATTGGCATCGGCCAGATGAACAATCAGGGGATGATCGGCGGGGCGGCCCTTGGCGGCAAAGATTTTGGCCACCGCTGCAGGATTTGCGGCATCCGCGCCCAGGCCATAGACGGTTTCGGTGGGAAAGGCGACCAGTTCGCCGGCACGCAGCAAAGCTACTGCAGTAGCAATTTCGCGGTCATTTGCTGCTGGCACAACTGCCCTCAAGGTAGGTCGGGCAGGGTCTTGGCAAGCACTTTCTCGGTCTGTTTCCTGCGAAACTCGGTGAGCTTCTTTGCCAGGGTCTTATCGCTCAATGCCAGCAGCGACACGGCGAAGAGCGCCGCGTTGGTGGCGCCGGCTTCGCCGATGGCGAAGGTGGCGACCGGAATGCCACCCGGCATCTGCACCATGGCGAGCAGGGAATCCAGACCCTGCAAATGCTTCGATGGCATCGGCACGGCGAGTACCGGCAAGGTGGTCTTGGCGGCCAGCACGCCGGCCAGATGGGCGGCGCCGCCCGCGGCTCCGATCAATACCTTGAGGCCGCGCCCGGAGGCCTGGGTCGCGTAGTCGAGCGCCTGGTCCGGGGTGCGATGCGCCGAGAGCACCTTGGCTTCGTAGGCAATGCCGAAATCCTTGAGTGTCTGCGCTGCGGCACGCAAAATGGGCCAGTCGGAATCCGATCCCATGACGATACCGACAAGAGGTATTTGGGTCTTGGCTTTGCTGGTTTTCATGATCGGCTCACTTCCCCAGAGTTCGCTCGGCCGCCTCGATGGCATTGGTCAGCAGCATGGTGATGGTCATCGGCCCGACACCGCCCGGCACCGGCGTGATGAGTCCGGCGACTTCCTTGGCGGTTTCGAAATCGACGTCACCGCAAAGTTTTCCATCGGCCTGACGGTTGATGCCGACATCGATTACCGTGGCGCCGGGTTTGATCATGTCGCCGGTGATCATTTTTGCCCTTCCCACCGCAGCAACCAGGACATCGGCACGGCGTGTATGCAATGCCAGGTCACGGGTTTGCGAATGGCATACGGTCACGGTCGCACTGGCAGCGATCAACAGCATCGCCATCGGCTTGCCGACGATGTTGCTGCGACCGACGATGACGGCTTCGGCGCCGCGCAGATTGACGTTCTCGGATTTGAGCATCTGCATCACGCCATACGGCGTGCAGGGAATGAAGTGCGGCTGGCCCTGCATCAGGGCGCCGACGTTCTCGGCATGGAAGCCGTCGACATCCTTTTCCGGGGAAATTGCGGCGAGCACGGCATCGGCATCGAACTGTGGCGGCAAAGGCAGTTGCACCAGGATGCCGTGGATGCTCGGATCATTGTTGAGTGCCGCGATGCGATGGAATACCACCTCCGGCCGGGTATCGGCCGGATATTCGTATTTTTCCGAGAGCAGGCCGACGGTTTCGCAGGCCTTGATCTTGTTGCGAACATAAACCTGCGATGCCGGGTCGCTACCGACCAGGATCACGGCGAGGCCGGGCTGGCATCCCTGCACGGTGAGTTCGCTGGTACGGATGCGCAAAGCCTCGCGCAGCCTGGTGGAAAGGACGTTGCCGTCGAGAATCTTTGCAGTCATGATGGATCAGGCCGTTGCCGGCGCAGTTGAGTTTTCACTGGCAGCGGCGCGGCCCGCAGCGAAAGCCTGGCGGTTCATGTCCACCAGTTTCTCGCCCTTGCTGGCAAAACGCTTGACGATGCAGCTCAGCAGCACATCGGCGGAGAACGGCAGATGGTCGGCAATCGCACCCAGCATCACGGTGTTGCCCAGGCGCAGATCGCCCAGCGATTTTGCGATCGAGGCCGCATCGAAAGACACGGTGTGGATGCCCGCCTTGCGCATCATGCCCAGCGGATCGTCGGGATAGGAAAACAAGCCCAGTTCGACCACGGGTGGCACCAGGCGCGCGTCGTTGACCAGCGCCAGTCCACCGGGGGCAAGATGCCCCATCCAGCGCAACGCCTCGGCCGCCTCGAAACCGAGCAGCACATGCGCCGTGCCCGGCTCAATTTGCGGCGAGAGCACGCGCGGGCCAAAACGCAGATGCGAGGTCACGACGCCGCCGCGCTGCGACATGCCGGCAACTTCGGTTTTCTTGGCATCGTGGCCTTCGGCGATGGCGGCCTCGGCCAGAATCTCGGTCGCAGTCATCACACCCTGACCGCCGATGCCGCAGACCAGAATGTTGGTAGTGGTTGTACTCATGGAATTATCTCCGCCCGACTATACGGGCTGAATCGAAATCACATTCTGCGGCGCATAAGGCAGGATCGCCTCGGGCGCGCAGGGCTGCAGGCACAGGCCGCAGCCGGTGCAGGCAATGGAGTCGATGCGGGTGAAGGCGAGTTCGACTTCCTTGCCGGAAGCCTTCACTGCTTTTTCACGGCGCGTGACGTGGATTGCCGGGCAGCCGACCTCGATGCAGTTGCCGCAGCCGGTGCATTTGTCCTCTTCGACCATGTAGGGCTTGCGCGGCTTGAAGTCCTCGATCAGCACACAGGGACGATTGGTGATGATGACGGAGACATCGTCGATCTTGGTCTCCTCGCGCAGTACCTTGAACAGCGTTGGCAATTCGTAGGGATCGACGACATGGATGCGCTCCCGCTTTACGCCGAGCGCCTCGACCAGTTTCGGGAAGGAGATGCGCGGTGCCGCCTGGCCGTGGATGTCGCGGCCGTTGGCCGGTGAATTCTGGCCACCGGTCATGCCGACCGAGCCATTATCGAGCAGCAGCACGGTGATATTGCCACGGTTGTAGGTGATGTCGAGCAGCCCCTGCATGCCCATATGCATGAAGGTCGAATCGCCAATCACCGCAACGATGCGCTTGTTCTTGTCGGCTTCCGAGCGCCCCTTGTCCAGCCCCAGTGCCACGCCCATCGAGGCGCCCATGCAGATGGTCGAATCCAGCGCATTCCAGGGGTGACCGGCACCCAGGGTATAGCAGCCGATGTCGCCGGAAACGGTGAGGTTGCGCAATTGCGAAAGCACGTAATACGCGCCCATGTGCGGACAGGATGCGCACAACGTCGGCGGGCGCGGAAAAACCGGCACCGGCGCCACCGCCGGCGGCGGGATGAATTCGTTGGCAAGCAGGCGCGCCACGCCGGGCTTGAGAATTTCCGGCGCCAGTTCGCCGATGCGCGGCAAGGCATCCTTGCCATGCGCCTTGATGCCAGCGGCATTGAGTTCGAGCTCGAGAATCGGCTCGGTTTCCTCCACCACCACAACCAGGTCGGCCATGCCTGCCAATGCCTTCGCTTTTTCCAGCGGGCAGGGGTAGGACATGCCGAGCTTCAGCACCGGCGCATCGGGGAAGGCCTCGCGCACATGCATGTAGGCGGGGCCGCTGGTGATGAAACCGACGCGGCGATCCGTGCCGGGTTCAAGGATGTTGAGCGGCGTCTTCTCGGAGAGCTTGCGCAGTTCCTGCTCGCGCTGATACACCAGTGGCAGACGGCGCTTGGCATGACCCGGTACCATGACCCAGCGCTCGGCATCCTTGGTGAAGCCGAGATTCTTGTGCGGCACGCGCGTGCCGACGCTGACAACGCCTTTGACATGGCAGATCCGCGCCGTCATGCGCAGGATCACCGGCACCTGGTATTCCTCGGACAGGTCGTAGGCATAGCCAACCATCGCATACGCTTCCTGCGAATCGGCCGGCTCGAGGATCGGCAAATGGGCGAAACGGCCCCAGAAGCGGGAATCCTGCTCATTCTGCGAGGAAGACATGCCGACGTCATCGGCCACGGCGATCACCAGCCCGCCATTGACGCCGGTCAGCGTGACCGTCATCAAGGGATCGGCGGCGACGTTCAGACCGACGTGCTTCATCGCGCAAAACGCGCGAGAACCTGCCATGGAGGCGCCTATGCTGACTTCCAGTGAAACCTTCTCGTTAACCGACCACTCGGTGTACATGTCCTCACGGGGATAGCCCGACAAGGCTTCGAGCATCTCGGTGGCCGGCGTGCCGGGGTAGCCTGCCGCCACTTTCACCCCGGCTTCCCATGCGGCGCGTGCCACAGCCTCATTGCCGGAAAGGAGAAGACGGCTCTGCGCCGCTGCGGGCATCACTGCTGCCATGGGAACCTCGGATCAAAAAAGTGGAAAAAAAGGACCTGCGCCGGGATCTTGCGCACGACGCAGGTCGCATAGGCGAATTATCCAGATTCGGCGGGGGCGCGTCCAGTCCTGCTGCGGCCCGCCATGGCGGGATGCGCTATGGCGCCGCGCTACTGCGTGGACTGCGTCCGCAAGATACGCTTGAGAATCTTGCCGCTGGGGCTCTTGGGTAGTTCGCTGACGAAGTTGACCTGCGCCGGAACCTTGTAGGCCGCAATGTTTTCGCGGCAATAGGCGATGACATCGTCGGCCGTGAGATTGGCGCCGGGTTTCTGTACCACGGCCACCGCGACTTCCTCGCCTTTGGCTCCGGCGGGAAGCCCATACACCGCCAGTTCCTGGATGCCGGCCATCTTGTACAGAAACTGCTCGACTTCGGCGGGCCAGACCTTGAAACCCGAGACATTGATCATGTCCTTGACGCGGTCGGTGATGTACACATAGCCCTGCGTGTCCATGCGTCCGACATCGCCCGTATGCAGCCAGCCGCCACGCAGCGCATGTGCCGACTCCTCGGCACGATTCCAGTAGCCCTGCATCACGCCTTCGCCGCGGATCACGATTTCCCCCTGCTCGCCGGCAGGCAGTTCGCGGTCTTCCTCGTCGAAAATCTTCAGTTCGAATCCATCCACGGCACGCCCGACGGAACCGAAACGATGTTCGTGCGCATCGTTGTAGCAGGCAAACGGTGAACATTCGGTGAGTCCGTAGCCTTCATACACTCTGCGGCCGAAGCGCTCGGTCCAGCGCCGTGAAATTTCCTTGGGCATGGTCGCCGCCGCTGACATCTCGTAGCGCAAGGAACTCAGGTCATAGCCCGACAGGTCCATGTTGAGCAGAGCGATATAGATGGTCGGCACGGCAAAGACGTGCGTAATGCGCTCCTCGCCGATGGCCTTCAGCACCACATCCGGCACGAAGCGCTGGAACAGGACCATGGTGATGCCCGCGAGTATCGCAGCGTTCATGATGTAGTTCTGTCCATACACATGGAACAGCGGCAGGAAGGCCGCCAGCTTGTCGCCCGGACGGTAGTCGGAATACTTCGGCGGCAGGGCGATGTTGCTGTGGATATTGTGCTGGGTCAGCGAGACACCCTTGGGGAAACCCGTCGTACCCGAGGAGTACAGCAGTGCTGCGATATCCTCGGGACGCCGCTCCACTGAAACAAAACGCGTTGCGCCGCGCGCCAGCAGATCCGATAGCGCCGTCCAGCCCGTCGGCAAGGCACCCTGGTCGACCACCACGCGCAGGCGCAATGCGGCGCAATCTTCAGGCACGAAGTGGGTCAGATCGCTGGTCGCAAAAATGGCAACGGCGCCGGAATCGTTGACCAGGTAACGCACTTCCTCGGTCTTGAGGATGGCGTTGATGGTCACCGGCACGGCGCCAAGCTTCTGCGCCGCATAGTAGGCGACGGCAAACGCGGGAAGGTTCGGCAGATAGATGGCGACACGATCGCCTGCAGCAATGCCGTCTGCACGCAAGGCATCCGCCAGGCGCGTCGCAGACTCGTTGAGTTGCGCATAGGTGATGGAGCGGCCCTCGAAACGGATGGCGATACTGTCCGGCTGTGCCGCAGCATGCTTTTCCAGATAGGACGCGATGTTCATGATATTTCCTTAGCAGTTTGCGGGGCGCATCAACCCGGTTTGCCGGCGCCGTTCAGCGCTCGCCAGCCACATCGCCTTTCGACTCGATCGCATCCTAGCAACACAAAACTAACTTGTCAAACAACTGTCCGAAAGGGTACTATGCCGGGGTCAATTCACACACAGGAGACCAAAAATGTACAAAGCGGAGATCCCGTACGGGGCATACTGGAGCACGCCCTTCACGCGCTGGCAGGGCAGCCTGGGGCATTTGCACAGCGTCGAATTTGCGGCCTATGTCGCGAAGCAGGAACTGGCCAAGCGCAAGCTCGATCCCCAGATGTTCGACTACGGCGTGCTGGGCTTCTCGGTGCCTCAGAAACATGCCTTCTACGGCCTGCCCTGGCTCACCGGCATGGCCGGCATGGGCCACGTCGGCGGCCCGACCCTGATGCAGGCCTGTGCCACGGGTGTGCGTACCCTCCTGGCGGCCGCCCAGGAAATCGAAGTCGGCATGGCCGAGACCGCCCTGGTGGTCAATTGCGACCGCACCTCCAACGGCCCCCACCTGTACTACCCCAACCCGAAGGCGCCGGGCGGCACGGGCGAGTCCGAAGACTGGGTCATGGACAACTTCAACTATGACCCCCAGGGCAAGCATCCCATGCTCAAGACCGCCGAGAACGTCGCGTCCAAGCACGGCATCACCACCGCCCAGCAGCACGAAGTCGTCTTGAGGCGGGAGGAACAGTACCGTCAGGCGCTGGACCAGGATGCGGCCTTCCTCAAGCGCTTCATGACCCTGCCCTTCGAGGTGCCGGCGTCCAACTACAAGAAAACCGTCGCGACGCTCAACGGTGACGAAGGCGCCGGACTATCCACGGCCGAAGGCCTGGCCAAGCTCAAGCCGGTGATGGAAGGCGGCACGGTGACCTTCGGCGGCCAGACCCATCCGGCCGACGGCAATGCCGGGATTGTCCTGACCACGGCGGCAAAAGCCAAGGCCTTGTCGGCCAATCCCAAGATCGCCATCCGCCTGCACGGCTTTGGCCTGGCCCGGGTGGCACTGGCCTACATGCCGGAATCGACGGTACCGGCGGCAGAGCGGGCACTCAAGCAGGCCGGCAAGACGATCAAGCAGATCGATGCGATCAAGACCCACAACCCGTTTGCGGTGAATGACCTGTTCTTTGCCAAGCAGACCGGGGCGGACCTGATGAACATGAACAACTACGGCTGTTCCCTGGTGTGGGGTCATCCGCAGGCACCGATGGGGACCCGTTCGATCATCGAGCTGATCGAGGAACTGGTGATCCGCGGCGGTGGCTT
>JBAYVV010000174.1:0-8292 GCA_041674465.1 Sterolibacterium sp. | reverse complement strand
CAGATTGGCTGCCCCTTCACTGGTCAAAGAGGAGACATCGATTGGATCGGCAAGGCTGTGCACCTTTCGCAGCACTTCCATGTCGGATGCCGAAAGGTTGCTCAGGAAAGCTTTGGGATTTGCCTGGGCGTTCGCGGTGTTTGCCTTGGACAGAATAACCTCGAACTGCTGGGTGTCCTTGTCGTTTACCCTCACAAATCCTGGCTTATCACCTCTTGGACTTACATCTTGCCTACCCAATGCGTCGCTACTGCCGATACAGATTAGGGAAGATTTCTTGATGAATTCAATGCACAAATCATCAAGTACATCTGCTTTGGCAGCCGCGGGTAATTTGTTAGGCATGCCGTAAAGGGTACGTAGGTCAGCTTCTGTACGGATAAAACATTCGTCGGCCATTTCAAATCTCCCATTTTCCGTTACTCAGCATGCTAGCTTATTTATGGAAAGCCAAGAACCGCATAAATAAAGCCACATGGAGAACCGCTTATAGCCAGGGATACCGAATGCTCTCTTCAATTTCCTTTTTGCGGTAGTGCGCTGAGTAGTGCGAAAAAAGAGCTGAGAGGTAGAAAGGCGCTGGCAGTCATGGTAAGAAGTTAATCGTCCAGATCGACGGTCTATACATCACCAAAGGTATCAGGGGGCATGGTTGAGCAGAGCCTGACTGCCAGTGTTAGGCGAGCTGGCGCTTTATGAGGTAGTCTATTGATAGCAAAAATGGGATGCAACCGAGACAGGCAAGCACGATGGAGGGGGACTGATGGGATGAATCCTGCGGCAACAGATCCGCAACTCACACTTAAGGCCACTCCGCCAAGAATGCCGAAGTCGTTGCTGACGAGGCCCCGGCTGAGCAGCAGTGCGCCCGAACTTGTCGACAAGTCAGTCCTTGTGATCCAGGCGCCGGCGGGCTTTGGCAAGACTTCCCTGCTGTCGCAATGGCGCCGGGAGGCGCTGCGGAATGGCGCCATGGCGGCATGGCTGACCCTCGATGAGCGGGATGACGGGACTCAGTTGGCGCAGGGTCTCACGCTCGCGATGCGGATGGCCAGCGGCAAAGCCAGTTTTGGACAAACGTACGCGACCGCAAACGGGCTTGGAGCTGGCGGGCTCGAAGCGCTGACCAATTGGCTGGCGGAAGTGGCCCACATGGCTGTCGAGGTCGAACTAATCCTCGATGACGTGCATGCGCTACCAAAGCCAACACTTGAAACTTCCCTGGTGTATCTGTTCAATAATGCGCCGGCCAACCTCAAAGTCTTTCTCGGAACGCGCAAGCCGCTCGAGGTGCCGATGGCAGACATGCTGGCCCACGGGCAGTTTGCCTCTCTCGACACTGACGCGCTGCGGTTTACATTGGAAGAAACCATTGCCGTCATGACCGCCCGTTTTGGTTCCCGCGCCGACTCGGATATCTGCGTCCGCATGCACGATCTGACAGAAGGCTGGCCGCTGGGACTGCAACTGGCTGTCGCAACCATCGAGAAGAGTTTGAGCCTGAGCGATGCCATCACCGGGTTCTCGGTTCGCAGCGGGGACATTCAGCGTTATTTCGTCGAGTGTCTGGTGAACCTTTTGCCTTCATCGTTGGTGAAATTCCTCATTCGGGTTTCCTGCGTCGATGCCTTGCATCCGGATTTGTGTCAGGCCATCACGGGGCGCAACGATTCTGCGGACATGTTGCAGCGTTTGCAGGATACGACGCCGATCTTTCTGGGTGGTGTTGATACCGACTGGTTGCGCATTCATTCCTTGGCGCGCGAATTCCTCAAGGACCGCTTCGAGGCGCTACCGGTCAAAGAGCAACGCGAGGCGCACGAGCGGGCGGCACGCTGGCTGGCGGAGCGCCGGATGTTCGAGGAGGCGGCGCGGCAGGCACTGCTGGCGGGTCAGGATCAACTGGCCTACGAATTCGCGACTCATTGCCTCTATGACTTGGTGATTGCCGGGCAGGTGGCCAGAGTCACCGAATGGATCGAGCGACTGCCCTCCACCGAGATCGAAAAGAGCCCACGACTGCGGCTGGCCGTCGCATGGACTCTGGCCATGAGTGATAGGCATGACGAGGCAGCGAAGCTGGTCAAACCCATCGTCGACGATCCATCGAGCGACCCAGGTCAGCGCTGCGAAAGCGCCAGGATCACCGCCACTGCGGCAGTCTTCGCCGATGATTTCGATGGTATAGAACCGATCATCACGCCCTGGATCAGTTCACTCCCTGCGCAACCCCTCATGCTACGCGCGGTTGGCACCAACCAGATGGCCTTGCTCGCTCTTTACCGGGGCGAACCGGAGAAGGCGCGTCGTTACTACCAGCAGATGCCTCCCGACAGCATATTGACGGTCGGGGCATACACCCGCGGCTGGATGGACTGGGTGATCGGAATCAGCTATCTATGGCAGGGCCAGGTGGTCATGGCTGAGGATGTCCTGCGCCCAGCGGTGGCGCGCGCCGAGGAGGAATGCGGCCGCCGCGGTCCGGTAGCGGTCATGCTTGCTTCGGCTCTCGCCGTGGTTTTCTGGGAACGCGATTTGACCATGGACATGGCGGCTTTGCTCGCCAATCGGCTAGACGTGCTGGAACGTCGTGCTGCCCCCGATGCCATTATCATGGGTTACATATGCGCTGCCCGCAACGCAGCCAAGGGTGGACTGGAGCGACGCGCCTTCGATCTGCTGGAGAACCTCCATGCGCTTGGCGAGACGCGCGGCTTGCCGCGACTGTGTGTGGCCAGCCTGACCGAACAGATCCGCATGCAGGCCTTGCGCTCGCACGGGGATGCCTGTTCGGCGCTGCTTGACCGCCTCGAACGTTTTGCGACACTGCAGACCTACAAGCGCTGGGGCATACTCGGACCATTGGTGAAATTGCAGGTGGCGCTTGCCCGTGCCTATGCGGCTTCGGTCGCTCAGGACTGGCAGCGGGTTCTCACAGAACTCAAGGTCGGCAGACCCATCGCCGAAAAGCTGCGGCGCAGTCGCGACGGCATCCAGATCAGCTTGCTGCAAGCCTTGGCGATGAAGCATTGCGGCGAGGATAGCCGCATGCTGTTCGGCGAGGCCATCAGCATGACCGAAAGTCTTGGCCTGGAGCGGATCATCGTCGATACCCATCCGGATCTGGTCGATTGGGCTCGGCGCATCCGCGCCAATGGCAGCGCAGCGGCGGCCATTATCCAGCGCTCGCAAATGCCCCCGGTTGAGTCGAAGGCAACGGATAGGCAGCCGGCGGTTCGTGCCAGCGTTTCCCCGAGCGGCCTGCTGACGCCCAAGGAGGCTGAGGTGTTGCAGTTGCTCGCGGGCAATCTTTCGAACAAGCAGATTGCTCTGGCGCTGGATGTCGGCGACGAAACGGTCAAGTGGCACCTGAAAAACCTGTTCAGCAAGCTCGACGCGGGCAACCGCAAGCATCTGCTCGACCGGGCGCGCCTGCTCGGCGTTCTCGACACAGTGTCCTGAAATCGGCACTCAGCCCCCCCCGACGAGGGTAGGGGGCTCGTATCGGCGGATCACTAAACTCACTCCCAATACGCATGCCTTCATTCACTAGGAAGGCGATATCCACTATAAGCAGACAGGAGAGCGAATTATGAAGCTGAAAAAGGAACTGGGTCTTCCCACCGTGGGTATGACCGGTTTTGAGCCGCCGATGAGCGAGGAAGAGCAGGCCATTCAGCAAAGCGTGCATCAGTTCGCCAAGAATGTGCTGCGTCCCCTCGGCCGCGAGTTGGACAAGATGACATCGGAGCAGGTGATCACCCCCGGTTCGCCTTATTACTCGGTTTTTGCCGAAGCCGCCAAACTGGGGCTCGACCCCGATCTGCTCATGCAAATGCCGCCTGAAATGGCGATCCGCGTCGAATCCATGATCGGCGAAGAAATGGGCTGGGGCGATGTGGGGCTTGCTATTTCGGTCGCCGTGGCCACCTTTCCGCTGGAGATGGCAAAGGCCGTCGGCAATCAGGAACTTATCGATTTGTCTGCAGGCAGGATCGGTTGCTGGATGATCACCCACCCCGACAAGGGCACCGACGTCGGTGGATTCGACATGAAACGCGAATGGGCACCGGGCGCACCAGGCAACAAGGGCACCATGCTGGCCAAGGTCGGCAAGGATGAAATCGTCATCAACGGCCAGTGTTCTGCCTGGGTATCGAATGGCGCCGTGGCGCAGGTGGCGCTGACCTACCTCGGCGCCGATTACGGCGACGGTTATTTGGATACCAATGGCCGACCCCACGGTGTTGCGGCGATCGTGCCGCTCGACCTGCCGGGTGTCTCCAAAGGCAAGCCGCTGGACAAGATCGGCCAGCGTTCCCTGCCGCAGGGCGAAGTCTATTTTGACAACGTCAAGATCCCCAAACGCTTTGCGGTCGCCCTCCGGGACGAGTATTACGGCAATGTCGCCTCGGCCTGGTCCTTCGCCGGAACCGTCATGTCACAGGCATTTACCGGTGTCGCTCGCGCTGCCTTCGAGATGGCCCTGGCCTATTGCCACGAGCGCAAGCAGGGCGGTCAACTCCTGATGGACCACCAGCTCACGCGCTATCGCATCGGCGACATGATGCGCCGCGTCGAACTGTGTCGCGGCGTGGCACGACGCTCCCTGGCTTATGCGCGACAGACGCCCAACGGTCATCCCTGGGCCACGGCGTCAGCCAAGGTCACGGTCACGGAAGAGGCCGAAAAAATTGTCACCGAAGCTTTCCGGCTATTCGGCGGCAACGGTACATCGCGCGAATACCCGATCGAGAAACTGGTCCGCGATGTTCGCTCGGCCTTAATCGAAGATGGCGAGAACATGATGCTGACAACCCGCCTCGGGTTTCTCTGTCAGCAATTGTATGAAGACGGCTGGACGCAAAACTAATCGAATTCAAATCACATTTAAGGAAAGACAAAATGGCAAAGCATCCTGTAGTCGTCTATGGCGCCAGTGGTTACACCGGCATGCTGATCATGGATTGGCTGATCGACCAGAACATCCCTTTTACGGCAGTCGGCCGAAGTGCCAAGCGCGTCCAGGAAATGATGGCGCAGCGCGTCGTGCGCCTCGAGTCGGCTACTTACGAAATCATCGAATCCGAGCATAACGTCGAATCCCTGACCAAGGCCTTCAAAGGCGCCAAGGTGGTGTGCAACACCGTCGGCCCCTTCGTCAATTTCGGCCTCGTCGGCGTCGAGGCGGCGCTCAGGGCGGGCTGCCACCATATCGATACGACCGGTGAGCAGGGTTATGTCCGCCAGGTGCGCGACCAGTTCGGCGACCTGTACGCCCAAGCCGGTCTGCTGGTCTCCCCCTCGCTCGCCTACATGTACAGCTTCGCCGAGATCGCCGCCGAACTGGCACTCGAAACCCAGGGCATCGATGCCCTGGAAACGGCGACCCTGTGCCGTATGCCGCGCGTCGGCACCGGCGTGACGGTCGGCTCCACCGCCTCGATCTTCGAAATGTGCCGCTCGGAACAGTGCTACCTGTGGGACAAGAAGCTGGTCCCGCATGCCCCCAACGCCTCATTCACCGTGGTCGACCCCAACTTCATGCAGCCGGTGTTCGCCCTGCCCTGGAGCGGCACCTCCCTGCCGGTGTATTTCGAGAACGACGCGCGCGTGCGCAGCTGCATCTCCAGCGTCGGCTTCTACGACAACGACGTGATGAAGCAAGTGCATGGCGTGGGCATGAAATGGGAGGCGGAATACAAGGGCCTGCCCAAGGAGCAGCAGGATGCCGTGATCAACAGCATCGTCGCCTCCGTCACGCCGAGCATGCCGCCGCGTGAACGCTCGACCATGGTGCGCACCGTGGATTTCGCCATCGGTCGCGGCCATCTGAGCGCCGTGCGCTCCACCGTGTATGGCGTCACTGCCTACATCTCCACGGGTGCCGTCCAGGTGGCCGGCGTGATGAAGCTGCTCGACGGCGAGACCAGCAAGGTTGGCTTCGCTTCGGGCTCCAAGGCCTTCGGCCACCGTTACCTGCTCGGCTTTCTCGAGCAGCGCGGCCTGGCGCGTGCCAGCATCACTCAGCTCTAGGCTCCGGGCAGGAGAACGGCATGGCCATCATCGATTTCTTCGACCGCGGCTGGCGCCTCAACCCCAAGGGCGCCGCCTACATCCAGGATGACCGTCACTACAGTTTCAATGAAGTGGGCGATTTGTCTTGCCGCATCGCCAACGGCCTGCTGGCCGCCGGCTTCCCCAAGGAAACCAAGGGAGCGGTCTGGGCGCTCAACGATGCGACTGCTTGGACTTGCACGCTCGGCCTGTGGCGCGCAAACATGTGCTGGCTGCCGGTCGGGGCGCGCAACGCCGCCGAGGAAAATCATTACGTGCTCGACGCCTTCGACTGCGAGGTGCTGTTCTTCCAGAAATACTTTGCGCCGGCGATTGCCGATCTTAAGCCGAGGCTGCCCAAGATCAAGCAGTGGATCTGCGTCGATGGTGACGCCACGGATGTTCCCTGGGCGATGCCACTGATGGACTGGGTCAAGGATCAACCCGCGACGCGACCCAACGTCACCGTCGACATGGACGACGTGGTGATGCTGTCGTCCACCGGCGGCACCACGGGCATGCCCAAGGGCGTGATGAACACCCATCGCAGCATGCAGACCTTCTGTGCCCACTTCATGATTGCTTGCCCCTATGGTGCAGAAGATAAACCGGTTAACCTCGCCGCGGCGCCGATGACGCATACCGCCGGCTTGCTCTCCCTGCCCGTGACGTCGCGCGGTGGTACGGTGGTGGTGGTGACCAAGCCGGATCCGGCCATCCTGCTGGCGGCGATTCCGAAATACAGAGTCACCGAATTTTTCCTGCCGCCGACGGTGATCTACAGGCTGCTGGATATTCCGGACCTGGGCAAGAAGGTCGACTTCTCCTCGCTCAAATATTTCCTGTACGGCGCCGCACCGATGTCGGTGGAAAAACTCAAGCAGGCCCTCGAAGTGATCGGGCCGTGCATGATGGGCGGCTACGGCCAGACCGAGGCTCCGGCGGCGATTGCCTACCTGACGCCGAGCGCCCATTTCGTCGATGGCAAGATCGCTTCCGACGACCGCTTGTCCTCGGTCGGCCCACCCAATCCGCTGATCAGCGTCGAAATCATGAATGAGGCCAACCAGATCGTCGCCCAGGGCGAGACCGGTGAAATCTGCGTACGCGGCGACCTGGTCATGAAGGGCTACTACAAGGCGCCGGAGAAGACCGCCGAGACCATCATCGATGGCTGGCTACATACCGGTGACGTCGGCCATATCGATACCGAGGGTTATCTGCATATCACCGACCGCAAGAAGGACATGATCATCTCGGGCGGCTTCAACGTCTATCCGAGCGAAGTCGAGCAGGTGATCTGGGGTCATCCCGCGGTGCAGGACTGCGCCGTGATCGGCGTGCCCGACGCAAAGTGGGGCGAGGCGGTCAAGGCGGTGGTCGAACTCAACCCCGGACAAAGCGCCACAGCCGACGAGTTGATCGCACTGTGCAAAGAAAAACTGGGCTCGGTCAAGGCGCCGAAATCGGTCGACTTTGTCGCAACCCTGCCGCGCAGCCCGGTCGGCAAGGTGTTGAAGAAGGATCTGCGTCAGCAGTATTGGCAGGGGATCGAGCGCAAGATCTAATTAAGGTTCGCATGTCTTGCTGGCAGAGCCTCTCGGACGGGAATTCCCGCTCGGAAAGGCTCGCTCAGTCGCCGGCGCCTAGCGCGTCACCGCTATCACCGACGAGCGGTAGCTTGGCTTTCCACCAGGCCAGCATTCCGCCCTGCAGTTGGCAGGCATTTCGGAAGCCGTGCTTGCGCAGCAGACGGACCGCAGGAATACTGCGGTGGGCCGAGCGACAGATGGCGACGATGGGGCGATTGCCATCGAGATTCAGGCCGACGATGCGCGACTCAAGTTCCGTAATCGGCGCGTGAACCGCGCCGGCGACATGGCTGGCCCGCCACTCTATGCCGGTGCGCACATCCAGGATCTGCGGCGAGTTCAAGTCGTCCTGGCACATGTTGTGGAGTTGTGTAGCCGAAACTTCGGGCACTTTGCCAAACGGTAACCACCAGAAAAATCCCATTACGTCTCCTCCTGGATGATGGGCCGGCACAACATGGCTGGCACGACGGATAGTCTAGGTGAAGCCGACGCACAAGTCGCCCCCCCAGGCATGTTGTGTAGAAGCAAGTTAGTAATGTCCGGTTCTGGCAAGTTAGAAATGTCCGCTTGGGAAATAAGCGGAGAGCGACTTGGTGGATCGGATCGAAATGAGCAAGCAGGAGATAGAGCGGCTGGAAAT
>JBAYVV010000173.1:0-8468 GCA_041674465.1 Sterolibacterium sp. | reverse complement strand
AGCAACACCATCACCAGCGGCACCGAACGGAACAGATTGACATAAGCGGCAGCGAACCAGCCCAGTACTTGCAGCTTCGACAAGCGCATCAGCGCCAGCAGGGTTCCCCAGAGAATGCCCACGCCAATCGCGGTCAGAGTGATTTCCAGGGAGATGCACATGCCCTGCCAGAGGAAAGGCAATGCGCCGGGAATCGAGCTCCAGTCGAATTCGTACATGCTACTGCACACGTCGCTCAATTGAGACCACGCCCTACTTTCCGCCCATGTAGCCGGGAACGCGGGTGCGTTCTTCGACCTTGCGCATCGCCACCATGACGACGACATTGATCAGCACGTACAACAATGTCACGGCGATGAATGACTCGTAAGCCTGGGCCGTGTAATCCACCAGTTGCCGGCCCTGAGCTGCCAATTCAAGCAGGCCGATGGTCGAGCACACGGCGGAATTCTTGAAAATATTCAGGAACTCCGAAGTCAGCGGCGGCACGATCAGGCGAAACGCCATCGGCACCAGGACGAAGCGGTAGGTTTGCGGCAGGGTAAAGCCCAGGGCTAGCGCGGCATTCTTCTGACCAGGCGGCAGGGAACCGATGCCGGCACGAACCTGCTCGCAAACCCGGGCGCTGGTGAAGAAGCCGAGACAGATCCAGGCGGAGAGAAACTGCTGCAGCAGCGGATCGAGTTGCTTGAAAGCAGTGCCGATACCCGTCGGCAACAACTCGGGCAAGACGAAATACCAGATGAATAGCTGCACCAGCAAGGGGATGTTGCGGAAGATTTCGACGTACGCGGAGGCTATCCCCGAGAGCCAGCGGTTGGGTACGGTGCGCAGGACGCCCATGATCGAGCCCAGCGCGAGGGCCATGAGCCAGGATGACAATGACAATGCCAACGTGACTTTCAGGCCTGACAGGAGCCAGTCCAAATAAGTCAGGCCGCCGGAAGGTGCCGGTGCCAGCAGCACAGCCCAGTTCCAGTGGTAGCCCATGATCCCCGGTTTCGGAGCTTAGCCGGCAACGCCAGGAAAAACTGCCCTGGCTATTCCCGTGGCTACTCGAAAGCCTTGTCGTTGGGATTCTTGAACAGTGCCTTCATATCTTCGCTCAGCACAAAGTTCAGATTGAGACTCTTTGGAGGCACCGGGCTCATGAACCATTTGTTGTAGATGCGCTCTGCTTCACCCGAGGTCATGGCCTTGGCAATGGTGCTGTCGACCAGCTTCTTGAAGCCCGGATCATCCTTGCGCAGCATGCAGCCATAGGCTTCGCGCGACTGCGGCGTGCCGACCACCGCCCAGTCGCCGGCGCGTTTGGCTTTGGCCATCTCGCCGTAGAGCAGCGCATCGTCCATCATGAAAGCCGCTGCCCGGCCGGTCTCGAGCGTCAGGAAGGATTCGCCGTGATCCTTGGCACTGATGATATTCATGCTGAGTTTCTTGTCTTCATTCAGCTTGCGCAGCAGGCGCTCGGAAGTCGTGCCGGCGGTGGTCACGACGTTCTTGCCGGCGAGGTCGGGGAAATCCTTGATGCCGGAATCCTTCCGGGTCATCAGGCGGGTGCCGATGATGAATATGGTATTCGAAAAGGCGACCTGCTTCTGCCGCTCGAGGTTGTTGGTGGTTGAGCCGCATTCGATGTCCACCGTGCCGTTTTGCACCAGCGGTATGCGGTTTTGCGAGGTCACCGGCACCAGCCTGATATCCAGCTTGGCCAGTTTCAGTTCAGCTTTGACAGCGTCCACCACCTTGAGCATCAACTCTTGCGAATAGCCGATCACCTGCTGCTTGTCATCGTAGTAGGAGAAAGGGATAGAAGATTCGCGATGGCCGAGGGAAATCGTGCCGGTTTCCCTGATTTTCTTAAGCGTGCTGCTGTCCTGTGCGAATACCGGTGTCGTCGCAATGCCGGCGACGATCGCGACGGCGATGATCAGTTGGATTCTGTTCATGGTGGAAACCTCCTATATAACGCATTGAAAGCATTGCGATCTTCTGTCCAAAGCTGATAACGCCAGCCACAAGAGCATGCCTCGACGCATTCTAGCTCAGCATCTGGAGCCAGGAATGATGTTGCCAGTCTTACATGTTCTATGTGACTTACCGTACAGACCGCCACAGTAAAACATAGTAAACGTGGGGTGGAGTTTTTACCTCACATCCAAACGCACCCAGCGTTGGTGTCGTACCCGTCCAAACGCCAATCCAAGCTTAACTCAGGGAGGCTGAGTTGATTATGCTTTCTACAGGAAACAAGATTAAACCCGTCCAATCTCCGCTTGTGAAAACGCCAAGCAAAGCACCCACCGGCATCGCCGGTTTCGATGAAATCACTGGCGGTGGCTTGCCGCACGGCCGCACCACGCTGCTGGTCGGTGGCCCCGGCTCCGGCAAGACCATCCTGGCGCTGCAATTCCTGGTGCATGGCGCACAGGCGTGCAAGGAGCCGGGAATCTTTGTCGCTTTTGAGGAATCTTCGCGGCGCATCGTCGCCAATGCGACCAGCTTCGGCTGGAAGCTCGCCGAGCTACAAAAAAAGAAACTGTTTTTCCTGGACGCGCAGCCGAAGCCCGACCTGATCCAGTCTGGAGATTTCGATCTCGGCGGGATGCTCGCGGCGCTGGAGGCGCAGACCAGGGAAATGGGCGCCCGGCGCATCGTCTTCGACGCTCTGGATGTGGTCCTGGCGCTGCTGCCCGACCCGGCGACGAAACGGCGCGAGATCTACCGGTTGCATGAGTGGTTGCTGGCACACAACCTGACGGGCATCATCACCGCCAAGGCGGGCGGCGATGAGGCCAGCGCCATCATCGAGCAGCCGTTCGGCTTCATGCAATTCATGGTGGACTGCGCCGTGATCCTCAATCACAGCGTGGCGCAGGGCGTGTCGCATCGCAATCTGCGCGTGCAGAAGTATCGCGGCTCCAGCTTCGACGAGAATGAATCGCCGTTCCTGATCGGCAACAGCGGATTGGAAGTCGCCGTCGCGCGCACGCCGGGTCGGGTGGACGCCAAGGTCAGCAACGAGCGTGTTTCCAGCGGCGTGGAGCGACTCGATACCATGTTGGGCGGCGGTTACTACCGCGGCGCCAGCGTACTGATCACCGGGTTCTCCGGCACCGCCAAGACCACCTTGAGCGGTGCTTTCGCCGAGGCGGCCTGCGGACGCGGCGAAAGCACCATGTTCGTCAGTTTCGATTCGGATTGCACCGAGGTGATCCGCAACCTGGCCTCGGTCGGCATCCGTCTGGATCGCTACGTAAAAAACGGCTGCCTGCGCATGATCTCGGCCCGCACCATCGCCGGCAGCGCCGAGACCTACCTGGTGCGCATCAAGACGCTGGCGCAGGAGCATGGCGCCCGCTGCCTGGTGATCGATCCGGTGTCCGCATGGTACAAATCCGGCAACGACCTGACCGCACAAAGCGTCGCAGACCGTCTGATCGACTGGTCCAAGGGCGACGGCATCACCCTGGTGTGCACCAGCCTGCTCGACGAGATGTCGAACCGGGTGGAAAGCGGCTCGCCGCTACAGATCTCGGCGCTGGCCGATACCTGGATCCACCTCAACTACCTGGTGCAGGCCGGCGAGCGCAACCGCGGCCTGTCCATCGTCAAGTCGCGCGGTACGGCGCACTCCAACCAGGTGCGCGAACTGATCCTCAGCGATGCGGGCGTGACGCTGACCGACACCTACACCGCCGGCGGCGAGGTGTTGATGGGTACGCTGCGTTGGGAAAAGGAACGCGCCGAACGGGTCGCGCACGAGGCTGCCGAGGCCGCCGCGAAGCTCAAGCGCCTCCGGCTGGATGCCGAGGAGGCCGAGCTTGAGGTGCGCTTGAAGTCACTGCAAACCGAACTCGTGGCGAAGCAGGTCGAAAAAGCCTTGCTGGTCCGTTCCACGCAAAGTCACGAAGGAGAGTTGTCGCGCGGCCGCACCCAGATGAAGGAGTTGCGCGGGGCCGATGCGACAAAGCCGGGACGGAAAGTGGGCCCGTCATGAGCCGGCACGCCCTGTTCAAGTTTTGTCTTTATGTCGCTGACGACGCGCCGAACTCCGTCCAGGCCATTGCCAACCTCGCTGCATTCTGCAAGGCACACCTGCCGGATCGCTACGAAATCGAAATCGTGGACGTGTACCGGGAGCCGAAGCGCGCACTGACCGAAGGCATTTTCATGACCCCGACGCTGGTGGTACTGACGCCGCCACCGGTGCGCAGAATCGTCGGCACACTCAGCCATACGCAAACTGTGTTGCTGGCTCTGGGACTGACAGACATCACTGAATGAAACCGGCCAAGCCACCGCCTGCGCAGGGCGCAGACGAAGAAATTGCCGCGCTGATCGAAACGCTGCACTTGACTGGACAGCGCTTGGAGGAACTGACGGCAGGCGAGGTGGATGCGGTGACGGATCGTGAAGGTCGAGCCTTCCTGTTGCGGCATGCCCAGGAACAATTGCGTCACAGCGAGGCCGCCAAGCAGGCTGCGATCCTCAACGCACTGCCTGCGCATATCGCTTTGCTTGATACTCAGGGTCGCATCATCTCGGTGAACCAGGCGTGGCGGCGCTTTGCCGACGCGAATCTGCTCCAGGGTCCGGAACATGCGATCGGCGTCAATTACCTGACCATTTGCGACAGCGCACGAGGAAATGACGCAGCCGAGGCGCACCAGGCCGCCGCAGGTATTCGTTCGGTGCTGGATGGCGGGGAAAACAGCTTTTCGCTTGAATATCCCTGTCACTCGCCAACCGAGCAGCGCTGGTTTCTGATGACGGTGTCACCGCTGGCCGTTGACCGTCTTCATAGCGGCGTCGTGATGCACCTGGACATCACCGAGCGCAAGCAAGCGCAAGACAGGATCGTACAACTCAACCGTGTTTATGCCGTGCTGAGCGGTATCAATGCGCTGATCGTGCGCGTACATGACCGTCAAGAACTGTTCGAGGAGGCCTGCCGGATTGCGGTCACTGCGGGTGGCTTCCGCATGTCTTTGATATGTACTGTGGATCGAAGCGCGATGCAGATTGTCCCGGTTGCCTCGGCGGGCAAGGACGAGGGTCTCCTGACTGCCATCAAAGACATCTTGTCATCGAGCGAGGGCGCGAAAAATACCCTGATCGCGCGGGCGATCAGGGAGAAAAAAACCATCGTGTCCAACGATTCGCAAAACGACCCCAAGGTTTTGTTCGCCAAGAAGTATGCAGCAACCGGTGTCCGCTCGATGGCAATTTTGCCGATTGTTGTTGCGGATGAAGCGGTGGGCGCGCTTGCGCTTTATGCCAGCGTGAGCGAGTTCTTCCATGAAGCCGAGATGAAGTTGTTGACGGAACTGGCCAGCGACATCGCATTCGCGATGGATCATCTCAACAAGCAGGAGCGACTCAACTATCTGGCCTACTACGACGTCCTTACCGGCCTACCCAACCGATCCCTGCTCTATGACCGCCTCAACCAGGCCGTTTCGCTGGCGCGGCGCAACGCGTCGCTGCTGGCTGTACTGTTCGTCGATCTGGACAATTTCAAGACGGTCAATGACACACTGGGACACACCATCGGCGACGCCTTGCTGGCAGAAGTGAGCCGACGGCTGACCAGTTGTCTGCGCGACACCGACACGGTGGGACGGCTGGGCGGCGACGAGTTCGGCATTCTCCTGCCCGAGATCGGCAATAGCGAGGCCGCGGCGATGGTGGCGCGCAAGGTGATCGAGAGTTGCCGGCAACCCTACCTGATCGAGGGTCACGAGTTGTTCATTTCGGCCAGCATCGGCATCACGCTATTCCCGGACGACGCCGGCGATGACGATACCTTGATCCGCAACGCCGACACCGCGATGTACCGCGCCAAGGACCTGGGGCGCAATACCTACCAGTTCTTCACGGCGGAGATGAACCAGAGCACGCAGGACAAGTTGCGCCTGGAAACAGACCTCCGCCACGCGCTGGGCAAAGACGAGTTCCTGCTCCATTATCAGCCCAAGGTAAGCTGCGTCAGCGGCAAGATCACCGGCTTCGAGGCGCTGCTGCGCTGGCAACATCCGCTGCACGGGCTGGTGGGGCCGGACGAATTCATTCCGGCGCTGGAGGATAGCGGGCTGATCGTGCCGGTCGGCGAATGGGTGCTTGCCAGCGCCTGCGCCCAGGCAAAGCACTGGCAGGATGCGGGGCTGGGTGCCCTGAGCATGGCGGTGAATATCTCTGGACGCCAGATCGAAGCAGCCGACCTGTGCGAGACGGTGCGTGCGGCACTGGCGGCGAGCGGGCTGGCGCCCGCTCACCTGGAACTGGAGCTGACCGAGAGCCAGTTGATGAAGGACGCCGAGGGCATTATCGACTTACTGAAGCAATTGAAGGCGATAGGGGTGAATCTTGCGGTAGACGACTTCGGTACCGGCTATTCCAGCCTGGCGTATCTGAAGCGTTTTCCGATCGACATCCTGAAGGTCGACCGCGCCTTCGTCCGGGACATCGTCGCCGATACCAACGACGTTTCGATCACCCGCGCCATCATCTCCCTGGCGCACAACCTGAAGCTCAAGGTCGTGGCCGAAGGCGTCGAAACCGAGGGACAACTGGGCCTGCTGATCGCCAACCATTGCAACGAAATCCAGGGCTATTATTTCAGCCGGCCGCTGCCGGCTGAAGCAGCGACGGCACTGCTGCACTCGGGCCGGACGCTGGACAGCCGGATGCTGGCCGGCATGCGACGGAACCGGACGCTGCTGCTGGTCGACGACGAGGCCAACATCCTCTCGGCGCTGAAGCGGCTGCTGCGCCACGACGGCTACGACATTCTCACTGCCCTGAGCGCGACGCAGGGCATGGAAATGCTCGCCATCCATCCGGTCGACGTCATCATTTCCGACCAGCGCATGCCGGGTATGAGCGGCGTCGAGTTCCTGCGCCGGGTCAAGACCCTGCATCCGGAGACGGTGCGCCTGGTGCTCTCGGGCTACACCGACCTGCAGGCGGTGACCGATGCGATCAACGAGGGCGCGATCTACAAGTTCCTGACCAAACCCTGGGACGACGGCATCCTCCGCGCCAACATCGAGGAAGCCTTCCGCAGCAAGGAAATGGCCGACGAAAACCGCCGCATGCACGTTGAGTTGGCGCTGGCCAACGAGCAGTTGCAGAAACATCTGGCGAGCAAGGAGCAGTAGGCGATGCGCGACAAGGACGCAGGACAGCCGCAGAGAAGCAGAACTGGAGAATCAGGGTTGAAGGAATGGGTCAGTCGTCTCCCGCAGCAGGATCAGGAGACTTTCAAGTCTGCCATTGATCGACATATCATCGTCAGTGTCGCCGATGGTGCCGGGCGCATCGTCGAGGTTAATCCCCTATTTTCCAGAGTCAGCGGCTATCCCCGCGAAGAGCTCATTGGCCAGGATCATCGTCTGCTCAATTCGGGTTTCCATCCCAAGAACTTTTTTGCGGACTTGTGGCGTACGATCGGAATCGGCAAGGAGTGGCAGGGCCGTATCCGCAACCGGCGCAAGGACGGCAATTTTTACTGGGTGGCGACCACCATCGTGCCCTTTCTTGGCGCTGACGGACAACCTTATCAATATGTCTCGATCCACATCGACATCTCTGATCAGGTAGCGTCGGAAGTGCAGGCGCAGCAGACCCTGCTCCAGATCATCGAGGGCAGTCTGGTGCCGACTTTCGTCATCGATGCCGAGCATGTCGTGACCCACTGGAACAAGGCCTGCGCGCAGATCACCGGCGTTGCCGCGGCCGCCATGGTCGGCAGGCGTGAATACTGGCGCGCCTTCTACCCGGAGCAGCGTTTGGTGCTGGCCGACCTGGTGGTGAATGGCGCCAGCGAGGCTGAAATCGCCAAGGCATACGGCGACAAACTGCGTCGTTCGCCACTGATCGAGGGCGCCTTCGAGGCGGAAGGCTTCTTCGCCGGTCTGGGCGAGACTGGCCGCTGGCTGTATTTCTCTGTAGCGCCACTGCGAAACACGCAGGGGCAGATCAACGGCGCCATCGAAACGCTGCAGGACATCACCGAGCGCAAGCTGGCCGAGGAAGCACTGCGCCGCGTTCATAGCGATCTGGAGCAACTGGTGTTGCAGCGCACCGCCCAGCTAACTCAGGCCAACCTCAAGCTGGCGGAGGACGTGCGGCAACGCGAACAGGCCGAGGGCGAACTGCATCGTCGCAACGCTGAGTTGGCCAACCTCAATGCCCGCCTCGGTGAAGCGCACGGACAACTGCTGCAGAAGGAAAAACTGGCCTCGATCGGCCAGCTTGCCGCCGGCGTCGCGCATGAGATCAATAACCCGATCGGCTTTGTGCAATCCAACATGGGCTCGCTGGAAAGCTACCTCGACGACCTGTTCCGCATCATCGATGCTTATGCGGCCACCGAAGGGACACTGCCGGCTGACGCGCCGACGAGCAGCGCATTGCAGCGGCTCAAGGCCGAGCTCGATCTGAATTTTTTGCGTGAGGACATT
>JBAYVV010000172.1:0-8480 GCA_041674465.1 Sterolibacterium sp. | reverse complement strand
GCCGGCAGGCGCGCCAATTCGGCAAACCCGCCGTGATGTGCCACACCGATGTCATAGCTGGTGGCAAGAACCGCGTCGCCCACGGCGAAGCGAGAATCGCTGCTCGCCGTGACGGTACCGGCCAGATCGATGCCGCCAATACAGGGAAAGCGCCGGATGATCTTGCCGGCACCCGTCGCAGCCAGCGCATCCTTGTAATTGACACTCGAATAGGCAACCCGGATTGTCACCTGGCCGGGATCCAGTTGATCCTCGTTCATGTCGGTGAAACGACTGACGACCTTGCCGTCTTCCTGATTAATCAGATAGGCCTTGAAACTCACGCTGCGCTCCTTTTGGCGGCGCAGATGGGCTGCGCCCTGAAAAATGATGGTCGATTATACCGAGCCAATACTGACAAATGGCTGAACGGCTGAGGAGGAAGGACCGCGCTTAGGACCGCGCTTAAGTTGCCAGCAGGCAACGACCTGCCTAGAATAGCCACCGATTCTGCTCAAGCGGGCGTCGTATAATGGTAATACCCTAGCTTCCCAAGCTAGAGCCGAGGGTTCGATTCCCTTCGCCCGCTCCAGTTCCCTCCTGAAAAATCCCCGTAATCTATACCTGAGACGGGCTGGATTTTGCCCGCTCGCTGGCGTTGAGCCGGAGCAGGGCCGAATTGCGTTCTTCCGCAGCCATCGGGTCGCCCTCGTGACCGAACTTGGCGGCCATCGAGAAGACCACCCAGGCGCCACAACGGCTGCAATCGACATCGTTGCCGTAGCAGCAAAACGGGGTGGCGAAGCCGTCGGCTTCCATCCAGAGCGGCAGCAGGTTATCCCGTGCCGGACAGGCGGCCACGACCTCATCGCAGGTGGGCGGCAGCATCAGTTCCAGGCTGAGCTGAGAGTTGCGGACGAAGCCGGGATACTCCTCGCGCAGTCGCATCACCTCGCGTACCGCCCAGATCCTGTCCTCGTTGGTCGGCCAGGCGTCCTCACCCTGGTCGTTGGCGCGCGGCACGTAGAAAGAGAAAGTGACCCAGTCGACGCGGGCAGTGCGCAGCGTCTTGACCAACTCGTGCAGGCGCTTCTGGTTGCGCCGCGTCACCACGCACTGCACCTGCACCGGTGCGGAGAAATTCTCGGGGCGCCGTTCGAGGTTGCGCATGACTTTGTCGTAGGTGCCCTGACCGCGCAAGGCGTCGTTGAGATCGGCCGGTCCGTCGAGACTGACCACATACAGCACGTCGGCGCCGAAATCGATCAGGGGCACCGTGCCGTTGGTGATGATGATGTTGCGGGGAAAGAGCTTGATACCCTTTCGCAAGAGCTTTCGCCGCAGCAACGGCTCCCCGCCCATCCACAGCATCGAGGCGATGCCATGCCGGTTGCGCAGGCCGGTGAGGGTTTCGAGCATGGTGTCGTCATCCATCTCTTCGCGAATCGAGGTGGTCTGCTCGTTGGGATTGCCGTCGCGGAAAATGAAGCAATGGGTGCAGGCCAGGTTGCAATGATTGGTGATATTCACCATCGCCGCCGGGTAGCGTGCATCGTCGCGGTAATGTCCGGTGAGTTTGGCGCGGATCATGTTGTTTCCTTCACCGAATCAGTGGCATGTTGGTGGCAGCAGGTCTGGCAACGAAAGCAGTAGTAATAATTGCCAGTCATGAAGTTCTGCCAGATCTCGCGCAGGCCATAACCGTCGATGGTTGCCCGAGCTTTCGCATCGCGCTCGAAGAGGTCGGACATGAAGCCCTGGAACGTGCGAAAGCCGTAGCGAAAAATGTGGTCACCGCATTTCTTCTTGTCGATCTTGCCGCCGCCGGAAAGCGCCTGGGGAGGACAGGTTGTCACGCAGTCCATGCAGTGGTCGCAGACATCCTCGGCCAGAGGCCTATCGGCCATGAGCGGAGCGTCCGTCAGTACGCCGCAGATGCGCACTGCCGAACCGAAGTCGCGTGTCACCAGCAGCCCGTTCTCGCCCCAGGAGCCGAGCCCGGCCTCTACCGCCGCCGCACGCCAGTTGATCGCCCCGCGCATGCCATTGCCGGGCGCCTTCATGTCGATGGGAATGAAGGCCGGAACGGCTACGGCGGCATGGCCCTGGTCCTCGATCAATCTGACCGCCTTGTGGGCCGCGTGCTCGGACTCCTGATAGGTGTGGATGGTATCGAACTGCCGTGCCTGGTTATTGTGGCTCTTGAGTGCCGAGAGGCTGTGGCGACTGACGACAACGACGATGCGTGTTGCGCCCGGGAGCAGCCGATCGAAGCTGTGCTCGGGCAGCGAGGCCGCATCGGCGATGCCAACGAGCTCGGCACCATTGTCCAACGCGACCTGCTTCACCTTGTCGGTCAGCGCAAGCACCCTGCCATCATCGGGTCTTCCCGACGAACGAACAGTCCGGTCGTTATCGGTCTCGCTCATGGAACCTCCTCCCGGTGATTCATCGCCTCAAGGGCGATTGTAGTTTGTCAGCGCTGCACCCAATTCCTTCAGCACCATTTGTCTCAAGGCTGCCGGCGCCAGCACTTCCACGCCCGAGCCATGGCGCAGTATATCCATGACCAATTCGGTCGGGTTGGCATAAGGCAATTCGAGCAGATAATGGCCGTCCTCCAGGAAGCGTGATTTCTGCAGCGGATGCCACTGCTCCACAGAGACCCAACGTGCACGTTGTGGCGTGAATCGCAGCCTGGCCCAAGTCACCGCGGCGCCGGAAAAAATTCCGTAGCCGGCACCCAAAACGCTGTCCAGATCGCGCTTGGCAATTTCCCGTGCCCGCTTGTCGACCAGTTCGGCACGGCGGATCGCATCCACCGCAAAGCTGCGGATTTCCTCGCGCAGATGGCACCAGGCGTCCAGATACCAGTTGTCGCGATAGTAGATCAGGCGCTGCGGGGAGACTTCTCTCTCAGTCTCCTGGTCGGTGCCGCGGTTGTAGTGACGGATGAACAGGCGCCGCCGCTTGAGCAAGGTCGAGGCGATCAGGTCAAAGTACTTGAGATCGGCACTGCGTTTCGCAGCATGCAGGATGCGTATGCGCCTGGTGACTTCCTCGGGGGCATCGTCCTGGCTGCCCAGCAGGCTTTTGAGCCGTGTCTGCAAAGGCGCAATGTGCGGGCCAAGCAGACCCGGCTGAACTTCCTCGAGCAGATTCTGCATCATCAGCAGCGCATGGATTTCCGAAGCGTTGAACCACAGTCCCGGCAGCTCGTGCTTGGTTGCGTTTCGGTCCGGCGCCTCAAAGCGGTAGCCGCCCGCCTCGCGGTCATAGACGATAGGGACATTGAGCCGGTCGCGCAGGTATTGCAGATCACGCTTCAAGGTGGCGGGCGAGACTTCGAGGGCAGCCAGCAAATGCTGAAAAGTGACGACGCGGCGTTCGTGCAGTATCTGATCGATCTTGTAAAAGCGCTCGGTCTGATTCATGTTATTCCCACCGCTATTCCGCGTGCCTGATAGTGAGTATAGGCGAGCTAGTGAAGTCCTTGTTCAGGCGGAAGGCAGATTATCGAGCGCATCATGCAGTTCGAGCCAGCGCTCCTCATACTGCTCGATGCTGCGCTCCATCTCGGTTTTGCGCTGCTGCATGTCCTGCACTAACACCGAAGCCTCTGCGGGACTCTCCATGGCGGCATACAGCATGGGATCGGCGAGGCGGGTTTCCAGCAACGCGAGTTCGGCCTGGCTTGCGGCAAGCTGCTTTTCGATTTTGGCGGTTTCTTTCTGCAAGGCACGCCTTTGTTCCAGCAGTTCCTGGCGCTGTGCCGCAATCTGGGCTCGTTCAGCGCGATTCACCCGTTTGCCGCTGGCTTGTGTCGCACCAGCGGCTGCGGATCGCTGCTGGCCGAGCCAACTGGAATAGTCGTCGAGGTCACCGTCGAAAACCTGCACACGGCCATCAGCCACCAGCCACAACTCGTCTGCGGTGGTGCGCAGCAAATGCCGGTCATGCGAAACCAGCACCACGCCGCCTTCATATTCCTGCAAGGCCAGGTTGAGTGCCTCGCGCATTTCGAGATCGAGGTGGTTGGTCGGCTCGTCGAGCAGCAGCAGGTTGGGCTTCTGCCAGATCAGCAAGGCCAGGGCCAGACGTGATTTTTCTCCACCCGAAAAACGTCCGCACGGCGCTGTCGCCATGTCGTTGCGGAAATCGAAGCTGCCCAGATAAGTACGCAGTTCCTGCTCCCGGGTTCGTCCATCCAGGCGCAGCAGATGCTGCATGGGCGATTCGTCCGGGCGCAATTGCTCCAGCTGGTGCTGGGCGAAGTAGCCCACCTTCAGACCTTTGCCTTCAACCCGCGAGCCCGACAGCGGTGCGAGTCCGCCCAACTGGACACCGGCGAGCAGCTTGACCAGGGTCGATTTGCCTGCCCCGTTGCGCCCCAGCAGCGCCAGGCGTTGGCCGGGTCGCAAAGTGAGCTTGATGTCCGAAAGAATGGTTTTCTCGCCATATCCGGCACGGCCGTCATGCACCACGAGCAGCGGATCGGGTGCTGCTTGCGCGTCGCGGAAGCGAAAAGTGAAGGGGGTATCGACATGCGCCGCCGTCACTTCCTCCATGCGCGCCAAAGCCTTGATGCGGCTCTGTGCCTGGCGCGCCTTGGTGGCCTTGGCGCGAAAACGCTCGATGTAGCTTTGCAGATGGATCTTCTCGCGTTGCTGCTTTTCATACATCGATTGCTGCAACGCCAGTTGCGCTCCGCGCAGGCGCTCGAAATCGCTGTAGCCGCCGCTGTAGAGCTTGAGTCTGGCTTGTTCGATATGCAGTGTATGGTCGGCCACGGCATCGAGAAAATCCCGGTCATGCGAGATCAGGAGCAGCGTCCCGGGATAAGTCTTCAGCCAGTTCTCCAGCCACAGCACGGTATCCAGATCGAGGTGGTTGGTCGGTTCGTCGAGCAGCAGCAGGTCCGAACGGCACATCAGGGCACGCGCCAGATTCAGGCGCACCCGCCAGCCACCGGAAAAATCCGACACCGGACGGGAAAAATCCTCATCGGAAAATCCCAGTCCGTGCAGCAGCTCGGCGGCCCGCGCACGCGCCGCGTAGCCGCCGATCTCGCCCAGACGCCCGTGCAGCTCGCCGATAAGATGCCCATCGTGGGTCGCATCGGAGGCGGCTTCCGCCTCCATAAGGTGCCGCTCAATGGCGCGCAATTCGATATCCCCGTCGAGCGTGAACTCGATTGCGGGGTCGGGCAATGCCGGTGTTTCCTGCGCGACATGTGCCATGACCCAGGCATTCGGCAGTTCCAGGTCGCCGCTTTCGGCATGCAGTTCGTCGCGTAATAGCGCCAGGAAGGACGACTTGCCGCTGCCGTTGGCGCCGATCAGACCAATTTTCCAGCCCGGATGCAATTGCAGGCTGGCATCCTCAACAAGCTTCTGCCCGTTGCGGCCAAAACAGAGGTTGCGCAGCAATATCATGGCGCAATATACCGGGTGACTAACAAAGGATTAGCGCTTGGCGCTCTTGAACAGGCTTTGCCAGCGATCCCACTCCTCGCGGCAGGCAGAGGGCACATCGGTCAACGGCAATACCGCCAGGTAGGGCAGGGGTGCGAGTTTCTGCGCCACGCGCGTGGCGCGTGCCAGACATTCACCGAGATTGTGGCGTCCTTCCGTCCTGCCGGCGATGGTGGAATGCACCACATCGGGGAAAGAAAAGCGCTGAAGGTAGCGCTCCGAAACGAGGCGGATCGGGCAGGGAAAAATCTCATTCTGCAAACGGATCTTGGGCAGCGGATCCTTGCCGTGGCAACGCTGAATATATTTTGCCATCAATGCCGGAAAGGTTTCCGCCACCGCCAGCCAGCCGATGCCCGCAACCAGCCCCGTCGCGTGGGCATCGTCGGCCATGGCTGGCGGAATCTCGTATTCGGGCAGCATGGCGCGCATGGCGGCGCCGGTCGCCAGCGAGTTCATCCAGTAGGCCTGGTAATTGAAATTGGCGCACTGCCCCTTCTGATAGCGCATCATCATGGTGGCAACGAATACCACCCGATGCACGAAATCCATGCCCAGGCGCACCACGGCCTGGTGCACCGACGCAGTCTTTTCTGCGCCGATGAAACGGGCGGCATTCGCGTAATTGATCAGCGAAAGGGAAATCACCGGATCCGATTGCAGGACCGAAGCGACTTTCTTGATGTCACCCTTGGCGACGGCCTCATCGACCATGTGGAACAGGGTGCTGGGCACCGGCAGGTTGTTGTGGGCTTCGATGGCATCGAGAAAATCCTGCATCGAAGGCGTTTCTTCCTCCAGGCGCGGCAGTTCGCTCGCCGCAGAAAGCATCTCCAGCGCCACTTCCCCCGATGCGCCGGTTTCCTTGAGAAAAGCCTCGACGCTGATTCCCGTCGCGAAGCGCTGATAGATCACGTCAGGCAGACCTTGCCGCGTATTGTCGTTGTCGGACCATTTTGGAACCGCATCGGTAAAGCGTCCCACGGCATCGATCACGGTCCAGCACAAGGCATTCGGTGGTGTGCCGATATCTTTGCTGATGTAGTGAATGGCTGCAGGCGTCATGTCCTTGATCGGTCGACCCGGTTCATGGCAGGGATCGCAAGCCAGGGCCACCACCGCCGGCCAGTCCATCTCGCCCGGCACATAGGCCGCGATGATGCCGAAACCAGGATGGGCCAGACCGTCCGCAGTCACTTCAAACTGAAAAATTCGGGGGTCCACTGGTCTGTATGGGAATCAGGTGCCGCTACGAGCCGACTCGGAGGCAAAAACCAGGCGGCCTTCCTGGGCCGGGTGCCTGCCGCGTCGGCCGGCATAAATTTTCACGATATTCGCCAAATCCTCTTCCTGATTACCGGTCAGGTTGAGGTAGCCGAGAACACCTATCTCACGCCGGCTGTAATCGATAAAAGCGCAACCGAGCGGCACGCCGGCCATCATGGTCAGGCGGTAGAAGCCGCTCTTGATGCTGCTAGTGGCACGACGCGTCCCTTCCGGGGTAATCACCAGATAGAAGCTTGCATGGCGCTTGAATTCTTCCGTCAGTTGGTTCACCAGGCCGGTACGCTCGCGCCGGTTGACCGGCACGCCGCCCAGTTTGGTGAAGATCCAGCCAAGTGGCCAGCGGAACAAGGTGTCCTTGGCGGCATAGCGGGCCGGCAAGCGAACCACACTGCGGGTGAGGATGCCGATAACGAAATCCCAGTTCGAGGTATGCGGGTAGAAAATCAGGACCGCCTTGGGTGCAGGCGGCGGAACGTAGATCACCTTCCAGCCGAACAGCCCCAACAGCCAGCGCGCCAGCGTGCTCATCCGATCTCCTTGCCGGCTTGACCATTGCCTGTCACGGTTGGATCGGTGGCACGTTTGATCGATAAATCTATCAGTGGCAGATCAGGCTTCATCAGCGCCAGTTTACCGAAGATCATGCGCCACCGCCATTTTGGAGACCTGATCAAAATAGACGCCCACCAATCCACCTCCCAGCATCAGGCTGAGAATCGCCGCCAGCCAGAAGCCTGGGGCGCCGGCCGGCGCGGCGATCCAGTCGGTCAATCCCAGCGTGTAGCCCCCACCCAGGCCAACGCCCCATAGCGCAACGGCATAGATCAGCATGGGCGCCGTGGTTTTCTTGTAGCCGCGCAGCACACTCATGACGACCGCCTGCAGCGCATCGAACACGTGATACACGGCGACGTAGCCGATCAGCAACGTCGCCAATTGCCGCACCTCGGCATCGCCGGTGTAGAGGCTGGCAAAGAAACCGGCGCCGAACCACAGCACCAGGCCGGCCAGTAAACCGCAGGTCAATCCGATGGCAATGGTGGCGACACCGGCATGCCGCGCCTGGCGCGCATCGCCCGCACCGAGCGCCTGGCCGGCCAGCACGCTGGCGGCATTGCCCAGGGACAAGGGCAGCATGAAAGCCAGCGCCGCCAGGTTGGAAGCAATCTGATGCGCGGCCGATGTCGCCGCACCGAGCCGGGCGATGAACAGGGCCATGAATGTGAAGGCGGTGACATCGACGAAAAATGTCGCGCCAATGGGCAGACCCAACTTGAGCAGACTCGCGATGTCCTTCCAGCGCGGCGCGCTCCAGCCCGTAAATAGCCGGTAATCCCGGCATTCCTCGGCACGTGCACACCAGGCCCAGGCCATCAGGCAGGTCAGCCAGTTGATGATGGCCGTGGCGACGGCACAACCGGGTCCGCCCATGGCCTCCACGCCCAGTCCGCCGTACATGAACCACAGGTTCAAAGGCACCTTGAGCACCAGACCAACCAGGTTGAACATCATGATCGGCCGCGTCTTCGCGATGCCGCTGGTGAAACCGTAGAAAATCCGGAACATCAGCGCCGGCACCACGCTCCAGGCCAGGGCATCGAGATAGCCGCGCACCCTGGATTCGACCTCCGGCTGGAGTTGCGACAAGGCCAGCAAAGGCTCGGGGTGCAGCAGCAGGAACATCATGACGACGCTCAGCAGCAGCGCCAGCCAGATCGACTGCCGCACTTCCTCGCCGAT
>JBAYVV010000171.1:0-8490 GCA_041674465.1 Sterolibacterium sp. | reverse complement strand
CGCCAGGACGTTCTCGGCAAAGTAGCCTACCGGGTGGTTCCACAGGTCCGCCGAGACGATGCCGATCTTGAGGCAGCGATCCGGCTTGCGGTTGTTCTCCCATGTCGTGTAGGGACGCGCCTGCCGCGCCACCAGTTCGCCAAAATTCTTCGCCTCGGCCAGCATCGCCGCGGCCGGCTGGTCGGAGAGATAGTTGTGCATGAACAGCAGGCCATTACGCACTGCGGCGAAATCCGGTTTGATGCGTAGTGCCCGATGGTAACTGGCCAGCGCACGATCAAGTTGCCCGAGAATTTCGAAAGCATAACCAAGGT
This sequence comes from Sterolibacterium sp., assembly GCA_041674465.1. GTDB lineage: Bacteria > Pseudomonadota > Gammaproteobacteria > Burkholderiales > Rhodocyclaceae > JACRAR01. The sequence goes on along the minus strand of JBAYVV010000171.1, from coordinate 8,176 downwards.
TGTTGTTTGCCTCGGCGAAATCGGGCTTGAGCTCCAGCGCCCGTCGGCAACTCGACAACGCGTTATCAAGTTGTCCGAGGACTTGCTGGACATTGCCGAGATTGTTGTGTGCTTCGGCGTAATCGAAATTGAGCGCTAAAGCTTTGCCGTAACTTGCCGTTGACTGTTCAAACCTGCCGAGACATTTCAGGGCATTGCCCAGGTTGTTGTGCGCCTCGGTGTAGGCGGGATTGAGAATCAGCGCCACCAGATAACACGGCTCTGCGCCTTCAAATTGCCCCAGCTTGGTGAGGGCATTGCCAAGATTGTTGTGCGCTTCGGCAAAGCTGGAATCCAATAGCAACGCTCGTCGGCAATAGGTCTCAGCCTCATCGAACAAGCCGAGATCGACCAGTGCTGCACCCAGATTGTTGAGCGCCTGGGCGTAATCGGGATGAAGACTGAGCGCCCGGCGGCAACTTGCAGTGGCGTCACCGAGTTGGCCAGATTCGCGCAGCGCGTTGCCCAAATTGCTGTGAGCTGCGGCATCGTCAGGCAACAGTTTCGCCGCCATGCGCAAAACGGGCAATGCATCTTTGCCTAGCGCCTGGAGAGAAATACCCAGGAGTTTCCAGGCGAGACCGAGGTCAGGATGCTGCCCGACCAGCAAGCTGGTCTGCACTTCCACTTCCGCGTAGCGCCCTGTTTCCAAAGCATTGACGGCCTGATGCAATGCAGCCTGAAGATTCAATGGTTTTGGAGTGGTCATGGAAATCGTGAGTTGTGGCCTGGCGGCCATGGACTTATTGGATTGTAGAACTGCCAATGGCAATTAATCCATACAAATAGCGCCTTAAACCGGCACATTAAAGTTTTCTCCTCTCTGGCCGTTACAGCAACCAAGGGCGGCGAGCCATAGCTGTCTTTAGAGCCAAATTTACCGTTTCACATCAAGGAGAGCGAAATGCCCCAAATCATCAATACCAATATTTCATCGCTGAATTCGCAGCGGAATTTGAATGTTTCCCAGTCCAGCCTGGCAACTTCGCTGCAACGTTTGTCTTCCGGCTTGCGCATCAACAGCGCCAAGGACGATGCGGCCGGTCTGGCGATCAGCGAACGGATGACGGCGCAGATTCGCGGCCTGGACCAGGCCAGTCGCAACGCCAACGACGGCGTCTCGCTCTCCCAAACCGCGGAAGCGGCACTCTCCACTTCCAGCGACATCCTGTTGCGCATACGCGAACTGGCGATTCAGGCCGGTGGCGGCACCAATTCCGCCAGCGACCGCGCCGCGCTGAACACTGAAGTTCAATCCCTGACCCAGGAACTGCAGCGTATCGCGACCACCACCGAATTCAACGGCAAGAAGGTTCTCGATGGTTCCTTCGCCTCACTGAACTTCCAGGTCGGCGCGAATGCCTACCAGACGATTTCCGTGATTTCGGGCAACTTCCAGACCAGCTCTTACGGCAACAACCGCATTGGCGGCATCGCCGCGTACTCCAATGGCGGCGTGGGCGATCTGACGGTGGGCACCAAAGGTCAACTGGGCGGTGTCTCTGCGGCCTTCGGCGATTCCTTGCTGCTCTCGGGTTCGTCGGGCGATTCTTCCTCGGTCAATGGCGCTACATCCTCGACCGCATTTGTACTGTCCACCTCTTCCGGCAGCTATAGTGCGTTCTACAAGAAAGGTGCGAGCGCCGAAGAAATCTCCGCAGCGGTCAATCGGCTGGATAGCGGCGTCAAGGCCACGGCCCTGACCGAAGTCGTGCTCGGCGATGGCGGCGGAAGCGCCGCGACAGGCGTCAATTTTGCGCAGAACACTTCTTATACCTTCCGCATTTCGACCGATACGAGTTCTGCTGCGGGCACCGGGCCGTCGTCATATACCACCATCTCGTTCAAGACTGGCGGCAACGATACGAGTTCAACCGTCAATACTTCGGATCAGCTGAATGCCGCTGCGCAAGCCTTCAACGACGCGGCCGGCAAAACCGGCTTTACCGCAGAAGTACTGCAAACAGACAATGGCGACTGGTCGCTCAAGCTCAGCAACCAGGCCGGCAAAGACCTGCGCATCGACAACAATTCGGCAACGGCAGTCAGTATTTCCGACATCTCGGTGCTCGACGGCGACGGCACCAACACCAAGAGCCAGTTGGCTGCCACCAGTCTCGGAACGGATACAGGAAACACCTGGACGTCAGGATCGGGTTACTGGTTTACCGGCCGGGTCGTTTTCGACTCCGCCAAGGCCTTCTCCATCACCACTGGCGTGAATGATGTGTTTGGCGCAGGCTTGGGAACGGGAACTACAGGCACTTATGGCTCCCAACTGCAGGCAACTGCAACCCTGGACGTCTCAACTTACGATGCGGCACAACGTACATTGGCCACAGTCGACTCCGCACTGGCGGCGATCTCGGACCAGCGTGCCCGCTACGGCGCCATCCAGGCGCGCTTTGACAGCACCATTTCCAACCTGTCGGCTACTTCGGAAAACCTCAGTGCATCACGCTCGCGTATCCGCGACACGGACTTCTCGAAGGAAACCACCAACCTGGCGCGTTCGCAGATCCTGCAGCAGGCGGGTATAGCGATGCTGGCGCAAGCCAACCAGTTGGGCAGCAGCGTCCTGGCCTTGTTGAAGTAATAGCGATTAGAAATCGTCTTGATCCCGGATTGGCATTGCGCTGATCCGGGGGTTATGGAAGGAGCATAAAACCATGCAAATCACTCTGACAAGTACCGGCAATTACCCGGGTATTCAGTCTGACGTGGCCGTGGTTCGCGAAAGGCCGGTCGCCGTCGAGTTGCCCGTCACCAAGGACAGCGGCAGTTCATCGGGATCCGTCGATCCGAAAGTGTTGCAAGCAGCGACAGACAAGATCAACCAGACCATGCAGGGCCTGGGAAACAATCTCCAATTCATGTTCGATTCGGAAACCAGCATGAATATCGTGCGGGTGGTGGATAGTTCCACCAAGGAAACCATCCGTCAGTTTCCGTCCGAAGAAACTTTGGCCATTGCCAAAGCTCTGGACAAGCTTCAGGGCTTGCTGATCCGCGAAAGCGCCTAATTTGCACTTGGCCCGTAGTTGACGACTGCCGCCTCTGCGGCAGTCGTCATTTGCGTTTGGTCAAACTGAACAATGCGTTTTCAAAATGCCGGGCAAAGCGCTCGGCATCGAAGAGTGGGGAGGCCAGGACCTGCTGCCGCAGTTCTCCGCGCAGCAGCGCCAGACGCGATACATCGCCGGCATGCGACAACGCTCTTGCCACATAATCATCCGCATCGGCAGCGATCCATTCCGGCAAACCGGCGTTCATCAGAAGACCCACTCCCTGTCGGGACAGGAAGCTTTCTCCCGCCAGGGTTAACACCGGCACGCCCATCCACAAGGATTCGGCACTGGTCGTCCCACCAGTATAGGGAAACGGGTCAAGCGTGATGTCTGTCCGATGGTAAGTCCGAAAGTAATCTGCACGCGAGACGGGGCCTTCCAGGATCAAACGATCAGCACTCACGCCATGTGCGGCAAAGCGCTCAATCACGTGTCGCCTCACGGAAAAATCCTTGAGCTGCTTGGTTTTTAAAAACAGACGGCTATCTGGCGAGGTGTTGAGTATTTTTGCCCACACAGCCACGACTGCATCATTGATCTTGACGAGATTGTTGAAGCAGGCAAAAGTGATGTAGCCGTTACTCAGGGCGGGAAGTTGCGATACGGGAACTTTCACATCGGGTGCACTGAAACAGAGGCGAGTCTCGGGAAGGCGCAGAATTTTCTCGGTGAAATAAACCTCTTCCGACTCCGGCAGCGTCCAGGGATCCGCGATGAGATAGTCGATCTCATTGACGCCGGTGGAGGCAAAATAACCCAGCCAGCTCACCTGAATCGGCGCGGGCTTCCAGGCAAACAGCGGCAGCCGGTTGTAGGCCGTATGACCGGAAAGATCGATCAGCACCTGGATCCTGTCTTCATGGATCAGGTGTGCATCAGCTTCGTCATTCTTGCCCGGCAATGGCTTCCACGCAGTAAAGTAAGGTTTGATGCGGGTGGTGAATTCGTCTTCCCTGAGTTGGGTAGGATAGGCGAAGAGTTCGATGCGGGCAGGGTCGATGTGCTCCAGCAGGCTTTGCAAAAAATAACATACCGGATGTTGCCGCAAATCTCCGGACAGAAGCCCCACCCTCATTCTGGAAGAATGCTCCGGGCTGTGCCAGGAAGTGAAAGGCTCAGTGGCGTTCGCTGTCAGCAGCCTGCCAAATCGTTGGGCTTCTTCCAAATACTGGCGGGAGTTCTGACGAATGTAGCTCAGAGCAAAGAGAAGGTTGCTATGTGCCGTCACATAATTCGGGTTGACCAGCAAGGCCCGTCGATAGCAGGCCTCAACTTCATTTGGACGGAGCAGATCCTGCAGGATGTTGCCCAGATTATTGTGTGCCTCTGCGTAGCCCGGATTGACCTGCAATGCCAGTCGATACAGTGTTTCGGATTCATTTATCCGACCCCTGTCCTTGACGATATTGCCCAGGTTGTTGTACGCCTCGGCATAATCGGGGCTGATCAGCGTTGCACGCCGACAACTCACTTCAGCCTCACGCAGCCGACCCAGATCCTGCAACACGATGCCCAGGTTGTCGTGCGCTCCGGCGAAATCCGGTTCAATTTGCAACGCCTGTCGATAGCTGGCTTCGGCCTCCCCGAGTCGCCCCAGCGCCTTGAGGACATTGCCAAGGTTGGCTCGTACCTCGGCGTCCATCGGCAACAACTCAGCCGCCTTCAGCATGGGTTGCAGAGCCTCTGTGCTGTGCCCGGTTTTTCCCAATAATCCCCCAAAGACATTCCAGCCAAAACCATTCTCCGGGCAGCATAGGGTCATTTTCCGGGCAAGGCTCAGCGCTTCGTCAGTCCTGTCCTTATTGATCAGATCGACCATGCACGCTTCCAACCGACCTGCCAGCGCCTTGACAACGGCTCCCTTTGAATTCTGCTTCTGCGCCAACTCCAGCACCTTTTGTGCGGCTTCGGCATTCCCCGTCAGTATCAGTGCATCGACATAACTCAGCCAGTATTGGTCACGCGTCGGATCCGCCTGCAATGCCGCGTTGAAATAGGGTAATGCCTGCGCCGGCTGCTGCCCCTTCACCAACAACACGGCCAGATTGTGGTTGACATCGGGATGATTCGGCCGGACCTGAAGTATGGCGTCATAGAGTTCGGCAGCCTCCTGCAACCGGCCAGCCTGATGGTGAGCAATGGCCTGCTGCATTGCTTGGTTTAGGGTGGTCAGCTGATCGGTAGGCATTGTTCAGTAATCGTTCTGCGACATGAAAACAGTGACCATGATCTCATGATCCGAGACGTCATGCAGGATTGCCAGATGTCTCATACAGAATGTTTTCATTGGTAGTTTCCAGCATATTCAACTTGTTAGATCCACCTCAACCGCAGAAGTGACATCCTTTTCCCCCTCTATTCGCAGACGGGCACGAAACCTGCTCAAAGGGAGTCACCATGAAGCCAAAAATCAATTTTCCGGAACGCACTGCAATCGAATCATGCCCGAGCGCAAATGAAGAGCCGCGGGTATTTCGACATGGCATTGCACGTCACTGTGCCGTTCGGCAAGTCAGCGGTGAGGGCGGCAAGTTTTACCGCGACCCGTTTTACCGTGGCAAGTTTTACCGCGACCCGTTTTACCGTGGCAAGTCGCCGGAGTTCATCGGCGCCAACAGTGCCACTGGCACCACACCATGCACGACCAGCAGGTCCAGCAGTACGAATGATTTTTGTCCCGGCTCTACACGGCAATTCGATAGCCCCCTGAAATTGTGCGGCGCTTCAGCAGTGACTTTCTTGAATAAATCAGGCTCGTAAGCTTTAAGGAGAAGCAAAATGCCCCAAATTATCAATACCAACATTGCATCGCTGAATGCGCAACGCAATTTGAACACCTCCCAGTCCAGCCTGGCGACTTCACTGCAACGACTTTCTTCCGGTTTGCGCATTAACAGCGCTAAGGACGATGCGGCCGGTCTGGCGATCAGCCAACGCATGACGGCGCAGATTCGCGGCCTGGACCAAGCCAATCGCAACGCCAACGACGGCGTCTCGCTCGCCCAGACGGCAGAAGCAGCGCTCTCTTCTTCCGGCGACATTCTGCTGCGCATCCGCGAACTGGCGATTCAGGCCGGCAACGGCACCAATACCGCCAGTGACCGCGCAGCGCTGAACTCGGAAGTCCAGTCGCTGACTCAGGAACTGCAACGCATCGCGACAACGACCGAATTCAACGGCAGAAAAGTCATCGATGGTTCTTTTGCCTCTCTCAATTTCCAGGTGGGCGCGAACGCCAACCAGACCATCTCGATCATCTCCGGCAACTTCCAGACCAATGCGTATGGCAACAATCGCATCGGCGCCATGGCCGCCTACACCAACGGCGGCGTGGGTGATCTGACCGTGGGCACCAAAGGCAGCGTCAACGCCGCCTCGTCTGCCTATGGGGATGCCTTGCTGCTCGCGGGCGGCTCCGGAGACAGTTCCTCCGTTAACGGCGCCACTTCGTCCAGCGCTTTCACCATCTCCACTTCTTCCGGCATCTACAGCGCGTTCTACAGAAATGGCGCAAGCGCAGAAGAAATCGCTGCGTCGGTCAATCGTCTTGACAGCGGTGTCAAAGCCACGGCCCTGACTGAAGTTGTGCTGGGCGATGGCGCTGGCAGTGCGTCTACAGGCGTCAATTTCGCCCAGAACACCTCATACACCTTCAGAATTTCGGCTGATTCGAGCTCTGCTGCCGGTTCGGCACCATCCTCATACACCACCATCTCCTTCAAGACCGGCGGTTCGGACAATGCTTCTGTTGTCAATTCCTCGGATCAGTTGAATGCCGCCGCACAGGCGTTCAACGACGCAGCCGGCAAAACCGGTTTTACCGCACAGGTGATCCAGACCGACAATGGCGACTGGGGCATCAAGCTTGCCAACCAGGCCGGCAAGGACTTGCGCATCGACAATGGTTCGGCTTCGACAGTAAGCGTCTCGGATATCTCCGTGCTCGATGGCGACAGTGCGAATACCGTAAGTCGGCTCGCCTCCTCATCACTCACCACAGATACTGCAAGCACCTGGACCGCAGGTTCGGGTTACTGGTTTACGGGGAGAGTTGTTTTCGACTCCACCAAGGCCTTCTCATTCATCACGACCGTGAATGATGTGTTCGGCGGCGGCGGCAGTGTGGGAGTTTCCGGTACATACGGCTCACAACTGCAGACGACCGATACGCTGGATGTGTCAACCTACGATTCGTCACAACGGACTCTGGCCACTGTGGACTCTGCCCTGGCGGCGATTACCGATCAGCGTGCCCGCTACGGCGCGATCCAGGCACGCTTCGAAAGCACCATCTCCAACCTTTCTGCGGCTTCGGAAAATCTGTCCGCTTCCCGCTCGCGGATTCAGGATACGGATTTCGCCAAGGAGACCACCAATCTTGCGCGCTCGCAGATTCTGCAGCAGGCAGGCATGGCGATGCTGGCGCAAGCCAATCAGTTGTCACAGAACGTCCTAAGTTTGCTAAAGTAAGCTCAGGAACAGGTTTGACAGGGGCGTAGCATGGCGATCACGGCATCGGGAATAGGCTCGAATCTGGATGTCAATGGCATCGTCAGCCAGTTGATGGCGATCGAGCAGCAGCCGGTTAAGAAGCTCGACACCAAGGAAGCCAGTTATCAAGCCAAGCTGTCCGCCTACGGCACTGTCAAGAGCGGCCTGGCGACCCTGCTGGACAGCACCACCAGCCTGAACAATACCGCCAGCTTTAGATCCATCAAGGCCACGCCTTCAGATACTTCGATTCTGACGGCCTCGGCCAACAGCACCGCAATCGCCGGGAAATACTCGGTCGATATCACCCAGCTCGCCCAAGCGCAAAACCTCGCGGCTGCCGGCCAAGTCGATACCACGACGGGAATCGGCAGCGGCACTCTGAGTTTTGAATTCGGCACCATCGACAAGGGGACGCTGGGCACCTTCGATTCCACCACCGGCAAATACACCGGTGCGACCTTTACCCCGGCTTCAGGCTCGTCAATACGCACCGTCACCATCGACAGCAGCAGCACTTCCCTGGGAGATATCCGCGACGCCATAAACGCCGCCAGCATCGGCGTCACCGCCACCAT